>NZ_JARVSW010000021.1:0-113624 GCF_030208985.1 Pseudomonas sp. MEJ108 | reverse complement strand
TGCCGTACGCTCAAGCATGGGGGCTTTTGTAGGAGCGAACTTGTTCGCGAAGGCGTCGTTTTGAACGCCGAATCTTCTGCGGCTATACGGCCCCTTTCGCGAACAAGCGAAGCGTCGCCCGGTTCGCTCCTACATTTTTGCCGTACGCTCGAGTATGGAGGGCTCTTGTGGGAGCAAACACGTTCGCGCCTACTCCAGTGGAACCAGCCGTTCACGGCTGTTGCTCAGATGCGTCCACATCGCCGCGCGCGCGGCATCCGGGTCCTTGCGGCGAATAGCGCTGAGCAATGCCTCGTGTTCCAGGTTGGCCAGGTAGCCCTGATGCGCAAGGTTGTTACCTGCCCGCTCGCTCGATGCAATGCGGCTGCGCGGAATGACCGCACTGCCCAGGTGTTGCATGATCTCCAGAAAATACGGGTTGCCGGTGGCTTCGGCGATCAGCATGTGAAAGCGCTTGTCAGCCTCGACGCAGCTGTCGTCGTTGGCCAGCAGGTCCTGATAATCATCCAGCGCCTGACGCATGGCCGCCAGTTGCTCATCGGTACGGCGCACAGCCGCCAGCGCCACGGCCTGGGTTTCCAGGCCGATGCGCAGTTCGATGATATCGCGCACTCTGGAAACGGTCTCGACCTTGAGGCGCAGCCCCGTCTGATCACTGCGCTCGAGCACGAAGGTGCCGATGCCGTGATGGGTCACCACCAGCCCGGACGCCTGCAATTTGGAAATCGCTTCACGTACCACGGTACGGCTAACGCCGTGCTCGCGGACGATCTGGTTCTCGGACGGCAGCTTCTGACCGGGTGCGATCTTGCCGAGCAGGATGCGCTGGCTCAGTTCGGTGACCAGATCGGTGGCCAGGTTGTGCTGACGGCGTTTGGGCGCTGTGCTGGCAGGCTCTTGCATGGTGAATGAATCCTGACTTGTCTGTTTATGCTGCCGTATCACGGCCATGGCAGCGCGAATACCGGACTGAGAGCGGCCGGAAGCCGGGTTTGACAGCCCGGCGCAGTTGTCTTACTTGTATTACAAGTCTTTCCCGGATGTCAAAGCTCCTGTTTCCACCCACCCTGCCTCCCATCGGCCATTGCGTTCAAGTCACCGGTCAGGTCCAGCTGATGTACACAAGCAAAAACCTCAGCATTTACTGGTCAAAACTTTAAATTAACGCCGTCACACAGGCTCGACACACCCGCACAACGGCAAATGCCTCGAGGTTGATAATCTTGCAGATCATCACCGCCAAGGGATTGCACAACGGCTTTTTACTTGTATGATGACCGACAATGCGAGGGACACACTTCGCACATACCCGCATAAAAACAACGAGTGGGAGATTCAACTGTGAGCACATCCAATTCCAGGATGGCCGACGGCACAGGTTCGGTTCTGAATTCAGCCGTATCGAAGGTCAAACGTCACGTCCTGCCGCTTTTCGTCATCATGTTCATCGTCAACTACATCGACCGGGTCAACATCGGCTTCGTGCGTTCGCACATGGAGCATGACCTGGGTATCGGCGCTGCTGCCTATGGCCTGGGTGCCGGACTGTTTTTCATCGGCTATGCCCTCTTCGAAGTCCCTTCCAACATCCTGTTGCAGAAAGTCGGCGCACGTATCTGGCTGACGCGGATCATGCTGACCTGGGGCATCGTTGCGGCCTGCATGGCCTTTATCCAGACCGAAACCCACTTCTACATTTTGCGGTTTCTGCTCGGCGTGGCCGAGGCCGGTTTCTTTCCAGGCGTGATCTACTACTTCACCCGCTGGCTTCCCGGCGTCGAGCGTGGCAAGGCGATTGCCATCTTCCTCAGCGGTTCGGCCATCGCCTCGTTGATCTCGGGCCCGTTGTCCGGCCTGCTGCTGCAAATCACCGGTTTCGGCCTGAAGGGCTGGCAGTGGATGTACTTCATCGAAGGCATGTTCTCGGTCGGCCTGTGCTTCTTCGTCTGGTTCTGGCTGGACTCAAAGCCGCACGATGCCAAGTGGCTGACCCGCGAAGAACAGAATGCACTGGTCAACGCCATCGATGCCGAGCAGGCTGCCCGTGAAGCGGCGACGCCGGTCAAGGCGTCCATCGGCAAGCTGCTCAAAGACGGTCAGATCATTCTGTTCTGCCTGATCTACTTCTTCATCCAGCTGACGATTTACGCAGCGACGTTCTGGCTGCCGAGCATCATCCGCAAGATGGGCAGCCTGACTGACTTCGAAGTCGGCATGTTCAACTCGATTCCGTGGCTGCTGTCGATCATCGGCATGTACGTGTTCGCCTCGCTGTCCGCCAAGTGGAAACGCCAGCAAGCCTGGGTAGCCATTGCCCTGCTGATTGCCGCTGCCGGAATGTTCATGTCGACCACCGGCAGCCCGATCTTCGCTTTCGTTGCCATCTGCTTTGCCGCACTGGGTTTCAAGTCGGCTTCTTCGCTGTTCTGGCCGATCCCGCAGGCCTATCTGGACGCGCGGATCGCCGCTGCGGTCATCGCGCTGATCAATTCGGTGGGCAACCTCGGCGGCTTCGTGGCACCGACCACCTTCGGCCTGCTGGAAGAACACACCGGCTCGATCCAGGGCGGACTGTACGGCCTGACAGCCACTTCGATCATCGCCGCGATCATCGTTTTCGCCGCGCGCAATACCCCCAAGCCTGGTGCGACGCCGGTCGCCGCCATTCAGACCCCGGCGACCCACTGATGCACGTGCGCAGCCGCTTTTTCATCGGTCATATTTTCAAGGCCTTACGTTTAAAGGACCCGTCATGAACATTCAGCAATCCAATATCACCAGCAAGGCCCCCGTCATTACCGAGATGCAGGTTGTGCCCGTAGCGGGCCATGACGACATGCTGCTCAACCTGAGCGGTGCACACGGCCCCTACTTCACCCGCAACGTGGTCATTCTCAAGGACAATGCCGGGCATGTCGGTGTGGGCGAAGTGCCTGGCGGCGAGCTGATTCGCCAGACGCTGGAAGACGCGCGATCGCTGGTCGTCGGCAGCAGCATTGGCACCTACCAGAAAATCCTCAACCAGGCACGCAAGGCGTTTGCCGATCGGGACTCCGGTGGCCGTGGCTTGCAGACGTTCGACCTGCGCATTGCCATTCATGCGGTCACCGCGCTGGAAGCGGCGCTCCTCGACCTGCTCGGCCAGCATCTGGAAGTACCGGTTGCGGCATTGCTGGGCGAAGGTCAGCAACGCGATCAGGTTGAAATGCTCGGTTACCTGTTTTATGTCGGCGACCAGCGCAAGACCGATCTGGCCTACCGCAGCGAACCCGAGGCCGATAATGACTGGTTCCGTATCCGCCATGAAGAAGCACTGACGCCGCAGGCCGTGGTGCGCCTGGCCGAAGCTGCACATCAGCGTTACGGCTTTCAGGACTTCAAGCTCAAGGGCGGCGTGTTGAGCGGCGACCAGGAAATCGAAGCGGTGACGGCGCTCGCCGAACGCTTCCCCGACGCGCGCATTACGCTGGACCCGAACGGCGCCTGGTCGCTCAAGGAAGCGATCCGCCTGTGCCGCGATCAGCATCATGTGCTGGCCTACGCCGAAGACCCGTGCGGCGCGGAAAACGGTTATTCCGGTCGTGAAGTGATGGCCGAGTTCCGCCGCGCTACCGGCCTCAAGACGGCCACCAACATGATCGCCACCGACTGGCGGGAAATGGGTCACGCCATTCAGTTGCAGTCGGTGGACATTCCACTGGCCGACCCGCATTTCTGGACCATGCAGGGCTCGGTACGGGTGGCGCAGATGTGCAACGAGTGGGGCCTGACCTGGGGCTCGCACTCCAACAACCATTTTGATATTTCCCTGGCGATGTTCACCCACGTGGCCGCTGCAGCGCCGGGCACTATCACGGCGATCGATACCCACTGGATCTGGCAGGACGGACAGCGTCTGACCAAGGCGCCGCTGCAAATCGTCGGTGGCAAGGTCGAGGTCCCGAACAAACCGGGGCTCGGTGTCGAGCTGGACATGGACCAGCTGGCCAAGGCTCATGAACTGTACAAAGGCATGGGCCTGGGCGCTCGCAATGACGCAGTGGCCATGCAGTTTCTGATCCCGGACTGGACATTCAACAACAAGCAGCCTTGCCTGGTGCGTTGAATCGGTCCGACATTCGCCGTTGACTCGCCGCCTGTTCAACCTCTGGCTGGCACACGGCGCGCAACCCCCTTGCGCGCCGTTTTTTTTAATCGAATTAGGCTTCCAGAAGCGGCATGCTAATGTCCCGTACTGTCCAGTGACGATTAGACCGCATGCGCCACCTCGCCCGCACCCGCCCTCGCCTTACCCTTGCCGCTCTGGTCGGCCTGACCGCAGGCATCGCCTGGTCCTGGCTCATCCCTCACTCGACACTGACCCAGAGCCTGCTGACTGGCTGGGACACGGGAGTATGGCTTTATCTGATCATGATTTTCATCCGCACGTTGCGCAGCGACGCTGAGGATGTGCGGCGAGTCGCCATGAGGGAAGACGAAAACGCAGGCGTCATTCTGGTCACGGTCTGCGTTGCGGCACTGGCCAGTCTGGCCGCCATCATTTTTGAAATCGCCGGCAGCAAAGGCCTTTCCAACGACGCCAGAATGCTTCACCACGCCTTCACCGGCCTGACAGTCATCGGTTCCTGGCTGATGATCGGCGTGATCTTCAGCCTGCATTACGCACGCATGTTCTACACCTGGAAAGGCAAGGAGCCCGCACTGGCGTTTGTGGGCGGTGAAAAGAACCCCGATTACTGGGACTTTCTGTACTTTTCGTTCACCATCAGCGTCGCGGTGCAAACCTCCGACGTCGGCGTAGCGACGCGCGAAATGCGCAAGGTCGTGCTCGGCCAGTCGTTGATCTGCTTTGTGTTCAACACCGCGATTCTAGGCTTTTCGATCAATATCGCCGCCAGCCTGTTCAATTAGCGTTTGCCTTGAAAAACAATCCCATCAAGAGGCCTTCAGACAATGACCCCATTGAAAATCGCGGTACTCGATGACTGGCAAAACGTCGCCAGCACTGTAGTGGACTGGTCCGTGCTCGGCTCAATGGGCGAGATCAGTTTTCTGCATGACTACCCTGCCGATACATCGACCATGGCGCGGCGCCTGCGAGACTTCGACATCATTTGCGTGATGCGCGAGCGAACCCTGTTCGATGCGACATTGCTCAGCCAGCTGCCGGCGCTGAAACTGCTGGTCACCGGCGGCATGCGCAATGCGGCGATTGATACCGCTGCGGCCAAGCGTCAGGGCATTGTCGTGTGTGGAACAGAAAGCTATAAGCATGCGGCACCGGAGCTGACCTGGGCGCTGATCATGGGCATCACCCGCAATCTGGTGGCCGAGGCCAACGCGTTGCGTGCCGGCAATTGGCAGGTCGGGCTGGGCAGCGATCTGCATGGCAAAACCCTGGGTATTCTCGGCCTGGGCAGTATCGGTAAGTGGATTGCCCGCTACGGGCAGGCATTCGGCATGAAGGTCATTGCCTGGAGCCAGAACCTGACACCAGAGGCTGCTGCCGAGTCCGGCGTCACTTATGTCAGCAAACAGCAATTGTTCGAACAGGCCGATGTGCTGTCGGTGCACCTGGTGCTCAGCGATCGCAGCCGCGGCCTGGTGGATACAGAAGCACTGAACTGGATGAAGCCGGGCGCTTATCTGATCAACTCGTCACGCGGCCCGATCATCGATCAGGCCGCGCTGATCGAAACATTGCAACAGCGCAGAATCGCCGGCGCAGCGCTGGACGTCTTCGACCTCGAACCGCTGCCGGCCGACCACCCGTTCCGCACCCTGGACAACGTGCTGGCGACCCCGCACATCGGGTACGTCACCGAGAACAACTACCGGACTTTCTACGGGCAGATGATCGAAGACATCCAGGCGTGGCATGCGGGGTCGCCCATTCGGGTGTTTGGCTGACGGGCCCTGCAACATCAGCCTGTAACCTATGGATGCCACGCTGCTCCTGGGCGTTGCGTATCAGCCGCTTTAAAGCCTGATCAAGGGCCGCGCTGTCGGCCCTCGCTTCCAGGCCAGTAAACGACCAGTGCTTCGGACAGAAAAAGGCCATAACCGAATTAACCGGCCAGACTTTTGCTGCACGGGAAATGAGTTCTATACGAACCTGCTCGTCCAGTGGACAATGTCCGGGATATAGTTGCACGCTGAGCCCGAGCATCAATAAACAACAGAAACATGGAAACAGTCGCACAATCGCTCAATTAAGTTTCCGACATGTTTATATGAACACTGTCATTCCATAAGTTATCGCCTGCCTCGAGATTCATTCTCCTGCTTCATCAGGCGCAGCCATTTTTCGCACAGACTACTGAGACACCCGATGAATATCCGCTCAGCCAGGCCACATGACAGCCTCATGGCAGCTAACGAGAAACCTGTCACGGCAGACAGGACCCCACAGCCGGCGAGCGCTGGCACGACGGCTGCAACTTCGGATACGCAGACGAAACTCGATACCTACACCCCCTCCGACAGGCGCTCCGCTGAAGCAGCGGAAACGTCGCCGGTCTATACCAAGGCCATGCTCAATGACGTGGCCACTGTCAAAGACAACACGACCTCTGCCGAGCCAGATACAAAAGTCCAAGACAAAGACAAGGTTTCCGCTTCCGAGCCCGTCAAAACCGCCGAGCCCGTCTTGCGCGGGGGAGCCAACGTCAATCCTGATGATATCGCCACACCTGCCGCTGCCACGAAGATGATTCAGGACCTGAAAGCGATTGGAGGCGGAACCTTGCGCTTTCAGATGACGCACGATCAGATCAAGGACAGCAGGCAGTTGGATAAGCTCAGAGCATTGCTCAGTGAAGGGGGCAAACAGGGTGTAAAAGTTCAGTTCACGTTCCGCGACGATGCGAACCAGGGTAGCGGAAACGTGCTGACGGGGGACAAATTGAAGGAGGCCGCGGCCGACATCAGTACCATTGTCAAAAGGTTTGGCAGTCGTACAGGCTTTGTACTGGATACCTTCCATCAGGGCGGTAAAAGCGCAAGTCAGGAATGGGCTGACATGCAGACCACGTTAATTAAATCCGCACGCGATGCCGGTTATAAAGGAAGTATTATTGTCGAGGACAGCAATTGGGGAGGTGGCCTGACCGCAGGTCCGCAAAGCGGCCTGGTCAAGTTTGCTGTTCAATTAAAAGCTGCCAATGGCGACGACAACCCTGCCCTGATTGGCAGTTTTCATGTGTACGCCAGAGAAAGCGAAGCCTCTTCGCGACTCGCCAGCCAGATCAAGGCATTGAAAGAGGCTGGCTATAAATTCCAGATTGGCGAAGTGGGTAATGCCAACCTGACAGCAAACAATACCTTCCAGCAAAAGGACGCCGCCACCAACGCCTTGCGGGATAATATGAGCGCTCTCAAAGCCGCCGGAGCGGATATTTTGCCCGGCAAGGAACAGTTCCAAGGGGGCAAACTTCGCCATCGTGCCGGTTTTTCAACGGCCGATCAGTACTGATGATGCACGGCCGCGTGTGCGCAAGGGCCGGTGCCCATGACACACGCTGCTGAACCTGCCCTTGAAAGGGTCAAGCTTTCTCCATCAGAACCCGATACCGGCACACGGCATCACAACGTATAGGCAATCCCCACCTGCACTGTCCGTGGAGCCCCCGGATAGGCATAGACATTGCCGAAAGAGCCTTCCTCATAGTCTGTGTCGAACACATTCTTCAGGTCCAGATTGAGCTTCACGTGCGGGTTGACCTTGTAATAGGCCAACAGGTCAAACACTGTATAGCTGTCCATCGAGAAAGAGGTGTTGGCTGTCCGCCCGGCGCGCTGGTCGACATAGCGACCGCCGCCGCCCAGGCCCAGACCACGCAGGGCGCCGTCCTGAAACTCGTAGACGTTGAGCAGGCTGAACGTTTGCTCGGGAATGTTCATCAACCGTGTACCGGAGCGTAGCGTGTTGTCCTTGGTGACCTCGGCGTCCACGTAGGCGTAGCTGCCCATTACCCGCCATTGCGGAGTCAGGTTGCCGACCACGTTCAGGTCCAGGCCGCGACTGCGCACCTCGCCAGCCGCCACACTGAACGTTGAATCGAGCGGATCGGTGGTCAGCACGTTACGCTTTTCGATCTGATAGATCGCCGTGTCGACACTCAGCTGCCCGTCCAGCGCTTCCCACTTCGTTCCGACTTCATAGGACTTGCCCTCCTCCGGCTTGAACCCGCCACCCAATCGGCTGGCACCGCTGTTGGGCTTGAACGAGCGAGCGGTGGTGGCGTAGACGGCAAGGTCGTCGGTCAGGTCGTAGCTCAGGCCGAGGCGCGGTGTGACCGCGTTATCGCTGGCAGTCCAGCTGCTGGTGCCGGGCAGGAAAGAATCGTAATCATGTTCGAAACGCTCCAGACGCACACCGCCCAGCAGCTTCAGGCGCTCGGTCAGGGCCACCTGGTCCTGTACGAAGGCAGCCCAGGTCTTGAGGTTTTCCTTGTCATGGGTGGTCGTTCGGGTCAGTGCCGGACGAGCCTGGCCGTAGACCGGATTGAAGAGGTCGATCGGGTAGGCAGCTACTGCACCGCTGGAACGTTGAATGATCGACTTGTAGTCATAATCTTCGTACTCGACACCGGTCAGCAGCGTGTGCTCGAAACCGCCCGCTGAAAAATGCCCGGTCAGATTCAGCTGCACATCGCGATCGGTCCATTCCAGCTTGCGATAGTTGAAGTTGCGCCCGAGCGTGCGACCGTCCGCCGCCAGCCCGTTGGCCTCGATGGCATCGCCCTGCAGGGAGCCGTCAAGGATCTGTAAGCCACCGCCCAGCGTCCAGTCCGGGTTGAGGTCATGCTCGAAGCGCAGCTGTGCCATGTTGTTATCGTTATGCAGCTTGCCCACACTCTTCTCGCCGAAGAACGTGTCGCGGGAAGCGGTGCCCGTCTGGTTGGCATACCGCGTCAAACCGCGATCCAGCGGCGCGTTGTTGCGCATGAAGTCGCCTTCGAAGGTGATGCGCGTGGCGTCGTTGACCTGCCAGCTCAATACTGGCGCCACGCCATAGCGCTCGGTTTCGACGTGGTCACGGAACGTATCGCCGCCCTCACCCACCACATTCAGGCGATAGGCAAACCGGCCTTCGTCATCCAGTGGCCCGGAGGCATCCAGCGTTCCGCGCTTCATGCCCTGATCATTGAGCTGACTGCCCAGCGTCACGGAAGGCTCGGCCAGCGGCTGTTTGGAAAGCACATTGAAGGTGCCGCCCGGATCGCCGCGACCATAGAGCGTGGTGGCCGGACCACGCAGCACCTCAAGACGCTCGATGGTGTTGGCGTCCGGCATGTTCGGATAACCACGATTGATCGGGAAGCCGTTGCGATAGAACTCGCCGGTGGTAAAGCCGCGCACCGTAAAGGTGGTCAGCCCCTGGCCGCCGAAGTTGTTGGCTCGCCCGACGCCACCCGCGTAGTCGAGAGCATCCTGCAAACGTGTGGAACCGATGTCCTCGACCGCTTCGCGGGTCACGACGCTGACCGATTGCGGGGTTTCGTGCAACGAGGTATCGGTACGCGTTGCGCTGGCGGAGCGTGTGGCCCGATAACCATCGACCGGCCCTTGTGCCGTTTCGGCATTGGCGGCGCCCTGGATATCGATATTCTGCAGCTCCATGGCAGGCTGGACGCCAGGCACCTGATCGGCCCAGGCAGTTTGAGAGATAGCCTGGATAACGCAAAGTGAAACGAGAGTACGACGCATCGACATACAGCCCTTGGCAAGAAACCAGGCCTCTTGGGACCTGGCAGGATTTTTTTGCGAATAGTACAGATTCGTATTAACGCCTGATACAAATTCCCAAAAAGTACTCTTGCCAAGGCCAGGAATGCCGCTTAGCCAACGTGGCGATAAACAGGCAAACTGAGCTCATTACTCCTTACCAGAGAATCCACGATGCCCCTTTCCCACAAGCCTGCCGATCCTCGTTGCGCCTTGCTGGTGATCGACATGCAGTACGACTTCATGCCCGGCGGGCAACTGGCGGTGGCTGACGGCGATGCGCTGCTGCCGTTGATCAATCGCCTGGGTGCGCGCTTTTCCCAAGTGGTCATCACGCAGGACTGGCACCCTGCCGGGCACATTTCCTTTGCTTCCAGCCATGCGCAGCGCCTGCCGTTCGAGAGCATCACCCTGCCCTACGGTCCGCAGACGCTGTGGCCGGATCATTGCGTACAAGGCAGTCACGGTGCGCAGTTGCATGCCGACCTCGACCTGCCTCACGCGCAACTGGTCCTGCGCAAGGGCTGCAATGCGCATATCGACAGTTATTCGGCATTTCTGGAGGCAGACCGTACAACCCGCACAGGGCTGGCCGGGTACCTGACCGAGCGCGGCATCGATACGCTGTTCGTGGTCGGGCTGGCGCTGGACTTCTGTGTCGCCTGGTCGGCGCAGGATGCACGCAGTGCCGGTTTCAACACTTTTGTGGTGGAAGACGCCTGTCGCGCCATCGACATGAACGGCTCGCTCGAGCACGCCTGGAAGACCATGCTGGGCATGGGTATCGAACGCGTTCAGAGCGCCGATCTGCTGGGCTAGACCGACACATTCTGCCAACTGGCTCAAACAATTCTCGATACGCCCCGCCGCTGGCGAACGACAGCGCGCGGCGCCTGTCTGAACCATCGGCCCGACATTGCCCCGGTCGGTCCATTTCATCACTGGCGCTGAGGACGTTGTATGGACCACGAAGTAGATGGCAAGACCCCCGGCCTGTCAGCCGAGGAAGAGCGCGAGATCGATGAGAACCAGCCGCCCCGCGCGGCGGTGTTGCACGAAACCATTCGCATGCAGGGCGACCACGAACTGGAGCGCAGCGTAGCCGCGCTGTGGTGGTCGGCATTGGCTGCAGGACTGACCATGGGCCTGTCGCTGATGGCGATGGGTTTGCTGAACTCGCGCCTCGAAGGCATCCCCGGCAGTCATGTGATCAGCAGCCTCGGCTATTCGGCAGGGTTTCTGGCGGTGATCCTGGCGCGTCAGCAATTGTTCACGGAAAACACCATCACAGCTGTGCTGCCGGTCATGAGCAAGCTGAACCTGGCCAACATCGGGCGGCTGCTGCGCTTGTGGGGTGTGGTTCTGACCGGCAACCTGGTCGGCACACTGCTGGTTGCCTATGTCATGCTCAACCTGCCGATTTTCGATACCAGCACCGACAAGGCGTTTCTGGAAATTGGCCACAAGGTCATGGAAAACGACATGGCCCAGATGTTTTCCAAGGGCATCGTCTCGGGCTGGATGATTGCGACCATGGTCTGGATGATCGCGTCGATGGAAAACGCCAAGATAGCGATCATTGTGCTGATCACCTACCTGATGGCGCTCGGCGACTTCACGCACATCGTGGTGGGTTCGGCCGAAGTATCCTATCTTGTATTCGCAGGTGAGCTGGGCTGGAAGGATTTCTGGTTCGCTTTTGCAGGCCCCACCCTGGCAGGCAACATTATCGGTGGCAGTTTTATTTTCGCCTTGATCAGCCATGCGCAGATCCGCAGTGAAAAAGACACCACAGAGAAAATGGAGCGCGACCGCAAAAACAAGGAAGAAAAACGTCGCCTGGAGAAAGCGCAAAAGCTCAAGGAAGCGGATTCCACGGCAAAGCGAGAAATATGATCCCTATCATTAAACTTTCTTTCAGGAAACGCGGCGGGTTTTAAAGGCAGAATGACTCTTTGAACGCATCTATTCAGGCAGGGACCATGACCCGAATTCTGGCAATCGAAGATGATGCCATCACTGCAAAGGAAATCGTGACCGAACTCAGCAGCCACGGACTGGAAGTGGACTGGGTCGACAATGGCCGTGACGGCCTGGCGCGTGCAGTGAGTGGCGATTATGACCTTATTACCCTGGACCGCATGTTGCCGGAGATGGATGGTCTGACCATCGTCACCCACTTGCGTGCCCAGGGCATTTCCACGCCGATCCTGATGATCAGCGCCCTTTCCGACGTGGACGAGCGCGTTCGCGGCCTGCGTGCCGGAGGGGACGACTATCTGCCCAAGCCCTTCGCGTCGGATGAGATGGCTGCGCGCGTCGAGGTGTTATTGCGACGCAGTAACCCGGTCAGTGCCGCCAAGACGGTATTGCAGGTTGCCGACCTGGAACTGAACCTGATCACCCGGGAAGCGTGTCGCGGCGGCGAGCCGCTGACCCTGCTGCCCACCGAATTCAAGCTGCTTGAGTTTCTGATGCGCAACAGCGGACAGATCATCACCCGAATGATGATTTTTCAGGAAGTCTGGGGCTACCACTTCGATCCGGGCACCAACCTGATCGACGTTCACATCGGCCGTCTGCGCAAGAAGATCGACCAACCCGGTACCGCACAGCTCATTCAGACCGTGCGAGGATCCGGCTATGTCATTGCCGAACCCGTCTGACGGCTGGCGATCATCCACGAGTCGATTACTGGCGCTGTACAGCTCGCTGTTCGTAGCCTGGAGCGTGATTCTGCTTGGCGTCCTGTATTGGGAGGTGACGTCTTATCTGGACACCCTCGCCCGCCAGTCGCTCACCCATCGCCAGCAACTGTTTTCGCGCTTCGAGGGCCAGGGTCTGGTGGACGCTCTGGCCACCAGCATGACCTTCGATACCCGTTCGGTGGATGCCTACGGTCTGTTCGACGAGAACTTCCGCCCGGTTGCCGGGCCTATCACCAGCGTCCCGAAAAACCTGCCTATCGACGGCCAGATTCATGTACTGAACGATTGCATCGAATCGGATGATCCAGGCATGCCGCAAGGCAGTTGCGATGCGATCGTCAATCGCACGTCGGACGGCCGCTGGCTGGTGCTGGTTCGCGAGAACGGCTCGCTGTTTGCGGTGAGCACGCTGATCCTGCATGCCTTGCTGTGGGGCATCTCGCTGACCATTATTCCCGGTGTTGCCGGCTGGCATTTACTGCGCCGCAGGCCGTTGCGGCGTATCCGCGCGATTCAGGCCAGTGCCGAATCGATCATCGCCGGCGACATGGCCGGCCGTCTGCCGGTCTCCAACAGGCGCGATGAACTGGACATGCTGGCGGTGATCGTCAACGCCATGCTCGACCGTATCGAAAAGCTCATGAACGAGGTCAAGGGCGTTTGCGACAATATCGCCCATGACCTGCGCACACCGCTGACCCGCTTGCGTGCGCAGCTTTACCGTATTCAGCAGCAGTCAGCACACGATTCGACCCATGCCACGCAGATTGCCCAGGTCATCAGCGAAGCTGACACGCTGATGGCACGCTTCCGCGGACTGCTACGCATTTCCGAGCTGGAAGACCGCCAGCGGCGCTCGGCATTCGTTGAACTGGAACTGCGTCCGTTGCTGCAGGAGCTACATGATTTCCACCTGCCGCTGGCTGAAGAAGACCAGATCACCCTGATACTCGACCTGCATGAACCGCTACCCACTCTGGTAGGCGACCGCGCTCTGCTGTTCGAAGCACTGACCAACCTGCTGGGCAACGCAATCAAGTTCACCCCGGGCGGCGGAATCGTCAAAGTCAGCGCCTACCCTGCCCCCGGCGGCACCACGCCGTGCATCGAGGTGCAGGATTCCGGGCCTGGCATCCCCGTCGCCGAGCGCGCGGCTGTCTTTCAGCGCTTCTATCGCAGTGAGGCCGGCACCGAGCAAAGCGGCTTCGGCCTCGGCCTCTCCGTAGTGGCCGCAATCGTCAATCTGCACGGTTTTACACTGCAGATAGGCACCAGCGAATACGGCGGCGCAAGTTTGCTGCTGGAATGCCGCACGGTGAATACGCTGGCCTGAGACTCAGGCACTTTCCAAGCCCTTGATTGCACGATCGTGCCTGCTTTTTGACGAGATTAACGCGTCTGGCTCAAGGGTTTCGGCGATTTCGATATTAATCTGGCGCATTCTGCCAAGCGCAAATTCGTAACTAGATGTTTCAGATTCGCACCTGGCTTGACCGTTTCAGCACGCACAAGTTCCCCTCAATAAATGCGCTTTTCAGGCTCCATACGGCGCTTTTCCCCGATTAAAACCTTCTATTGCCAAAACGATGATGGCCAAACGCCAAGGCACAATGTGAACAGCCAGACATTTTTATGACGTCAGTGACTTGTCGCCATGCTGGCACTGCGTTATCTATGTCCGGGCAAGCACAGTTCCTGCGGTAACGTTTCCGCTGCACCCAGAATAATAACTCACCGGATTTCGCCACTTACCAGGCGAGGCTTTGGCATGGCTGCCGAAGCAGAGAACGCTGCACTAATTGCTGGATCAAATTTTAGCTGGGAGGCTGTTATGGGCGCACAATCGAAGATTCTAACAATCGGTAAGTACAAGGTTTACGCCGAGACTTACTGGAAAGGCAGCGACGCCAAGACCATTCTGCTGGTCAACGGTGCACTGTCGACCACGGGCTCTTTCGGGCAGACGGTCAAGTACTTGCAACCGCACTACAACCTGGTGCTGTTCGACCTGCCGTTTTCGGGGCAATCCCGAGCGCACAACCCGGACGACATGATTGTCAGCAAGGAAGACGAAGTAAACATTCTCCTGCAACTGATTGATCTCTATCAGGTAAACCACCTGTTGTCGGTCTCCTGGGGCGGTGTATCGGCCCTGCTGGCGCTCTCCGAATGTCCTCCGTCCGTGGAGAAGGCCATCATCAGCTCGTTCTCGCCGGTCCTCAACGAGGCCATGCTCGACTATATCGACAACGCCCAGGTCTACCTCGCCGCACGTGAAAAACGCAAGATCGGCTCACTGCTCAACGACACCGTGGGCAAGTACCTGCCACGCCTGTTCAAACTCTATAACTACAAGCACCTGATCAGTCTTGCCGAGCACGAATATCGCCAGATCGACTTTCATATCAGCCAGATTCGCCAACTAAGCGCCAGTAACTACGTCGAGCGTTTCTCCTCGATCAACATTCCGGTGCTGTTCATCAACGGTGAAAAAGATGAATACACCACCGTTGAAGATGCGCGCATGTTTTCCAACTACATCGCCAAAAGCAGTTTCAACGTCGTTCCGGACACCGGGCATTTTCTGGACCTGGAAAGCAAGGCGGCGTGGCACCACTCGCAAAGAAACGTACTGACATTTCTGGGCACTGAAGCTACCCAGGAGGTTTGGCCCAGCGTCACCGCGATGGCCTGAAGCACTCGCCTGCGCCCGGGAAGCCCTTGCGCTTTTCCGGCGTGACGCTGTGATTCATGGGTGTTGGCTTTCTTTGATCGGGCAGTGCTATTCGTTGATGACTTTTTCCTTTGCAAAGCTCCTGCGTTCGTGCTGCCGTGTTTCCGGAAATATCCGGCCGTTGCACTCCCTGTACGCCCAGCCCCATGTGGTACTGGGTTTCATCTCGCTACTGTCACTCAGCGCCTGTTCTGCAGGAAAACCCGCAGAAAAGGCGCTGGTGCGAGTCAGCGCGCAACCGGTTGCCTTACTGAACGTTGCCAGCAGTGTGACGCTGACGGGCGATATCCAGGCTCGCAAGGTGACCGAGCAATCGTTTCGTGTCTCCGGCAAGCTGATCAAGCGCTACGTGGATGTCGGGGATCGAGTGCGGGTCGGACAGGTGCTGGCCAGACTCGACGCACGCGAGCAAAACACCGAGCTGGCGTCAGCCCGTACCGAAGTCGCGGTACGACAGTCGCGGCTGCACCTCGCCGAACAGAACTACCAGCGGCAGCAAGTGCTGCTGCCCAAGGGTTTTACCAACCTCAGTGAATACCAGAAGGCCCGCTCCGGCCTCGACAGTGCGCGGGGGGATCTCGCCGCGCTGCAGGCGCAGCAGGCCAATGCGCGTGACCAGGTCGGTTATACCGGGCTGTTCGCAGCAGCCGATGGCATCGTGACGGCGCGGTATGCCGAAGAAGGTCAGGTGGTTCAGGCCGCCACTGCGATTTTCAGCGTCGCCCACGATGGCGAGCGCGAAGCGGTATTTTCCGCGTATGAATCACTGCTGCGAGCCGATCAGAAAGGTGCCGCAGTGACTGTCAGCCCCTTGGGCCAGCCAGGGACTCAGTTGACCGGCATCATCAGGGAAATCACCCCTATCGTCTCCGCTGCAAATGGCACGTTGCGAGTGCGCGTTGCTCTGCAGGGCGCCGCTGCGTCGCTCGCGCTGGGCTCCGTGGTCAGCGCTCGCTTGCAGACGCAGTCGCAATCGGCGTTCGCCCTGCCCTGGTCCGCCTTGAGCCGCACACAAGGACAACCGGCAGTCTGGCGGGTGGACGCCCAGGCCAGGGTCAGGCTGACGCCTGTCAAAGTGCTGCGTTACGAACAGGGTCAGGTCATCGTTTCAGAAGGGCTGTCCGAAGGTGATCGGGTGGTGTCCCGGGGGCTGCAGTTTCTCTACCCGGGGCAACGGGTAGAGGTCGCAGGGCAAGCGCAAGCCGAACAAAGCGTCTCGCTGGCGTCATCGGGAGCTGCGCAATGAGCACCTCGTACGCAGAAACACGAACCAGATCCCGCTGCTGGCTGATCTGCATTCTGATCGTGGCTCTGCCGGGCTGCCGCGACAAACCGCTTCGCGAGGTTGTCGAACGCCCGGTACTGTTCACCGAAATAGTCGATCAGCGCAGCGCCTCTCATGGCCGCTTCGCCGGCGTCATTCAGCCGCAGTATGAAGTGGCATTGGGGTTTCGCGTCGCAGGGCGACTGGCAAGCCGGCATGCGGAGATCGGTGATCGGGTGCGCAAGGGCGATCTGCTCGCCACGCTGGAACCCGGCGACCAGCAACACCGTTTGCGTGCCCGCCAGGCAGAACTCGGCAAAGCCCAATCCGCCTGGCAACAGGCACGCGATGAATTGACGCGCTACCAGCAACTCTATGAGCGCGGTATCGGCTCGCGAGCGCGAATGGATCAGCTGGACAACGACCTGCGCACTCAGGACGCGCTGCGCAATCAGGCCCGCGTCGCGGTGCAGCAAGCCGGTGATCATGTGTCCTACACACATTTGTCAGCCGAGTTCGATGGCCTGATCACAGGATGGCAAGCCGAAGTCGGCCAGGTCATGGCGACCGGTCAGGCAGTGGTCAGTCTTGCGCGCCCGGACAGCCGTGAAGCGGTCGTCGACTTGCCACTCGGTTCGCTGGATGAACGCCACCGCATCAGAGTGATTTCGCAAATCAACGAACAGCTTTCAGTGGCCGCGGACGTCCGCCAGCTTGCGCCGCAAATCAATGCCGAGACCCGCACTCAGCGCGTCCGCCTGGCCTTGCAGAACCCTGCGGACAGCTTTCGCCTGGGCTCGACCGTCACGGTAGAGATCAGTGGCGACGCGCCGGCGTTTCATGAGCTGCCCGGCAGCGCAGTGCTGCAGCGTGACGGCACGTATCAGGTGTGGGTGATCGACCCAACGACATCGACACTGGTCCCGCGCGCGGTGCAGGTACTGGCGCGATCAGGCTCGACGGTAAGGGTCAGCGGCGCGCTGCACGAGGGCGAAAAAGTAGTGACTGCCGGCGTCAACGGCATGCAGTCCGGACAGAAGATCCGCCTGCAGCGAGAGGTCAGTTTGTGAAGGAGCGCTTCAATCTGTCGGCCTGGGGGCTCAGGCATCGCACGCTGGTCTGGTACATGATGTTCGTTTCACTGCTGATGGGCAGCTGGTCATTCCTGAATCTGGGCCGTGAGGAAGACCCTTCATTCGCCATCAAGACCATGGTCATTCAGGCGCGCTGGCCGGGTGCGACGCTGCCCGACACCCTGCAGCAGTTGACTGATCGGCTGGAAAAGAAGCTCGAAGAAATCGACGCGCTGGATTACGTGAAAAGCTACACGCTGGCTGGCGAATCGACGCTTTTTGTCTTCCTCAAAAGCGAAACCCGCAGCGCCGACATCCCTGCGGCCTGGTATCAGGTGCGCAAGAAGATCAGCGATGTGCGCGCCGAACTGCCCAGCGGCATTCAGGGCCCGGCGTTCAACGACGAGTTTGGCGATGTGTTCGGCAGCATCTATGCGTTCACCGCCGATGGCCTGTCTTTCCGCCAGTTGCGAGATTATGTCGAGCAAGTACGCGCGGATATTCGCAGCGTGCCCAACCTGGGCAAGATCGAATTGCTAGGCGCCCAGCGCGAAGTCATTTATCTGCATTTCTCGATCCGCAAGCTCGCGGCGCTGGGCATCGATCAGCGCCAGGTGCTGCAAAGCCTGCAAGCGCAAAACTCGGTCACGCCGGCCGGCGTGATGGAGGCAGGTCCCGAACGCATTGCCGTGCGGGCCAGCGGACAGTTCAGTAATGAACAGGACCTTGAGGCGGTCAATCTGCGCTTCGGCGACCGGTTCTTTCGCCTCAGCGATCTGGCGACCATCGAGCGCCGTTATGCCGATCCGCCCTCCTCACTGTTCCGCTTCAACGGCCAGCCAGCCATCGGCCTTGCGGTGGCCATGAAGCAAGGTGGCAACATCCAGGCATTCGGCACCCAGTTGCAGCAGCGCATCGACGATCTGACCACCGAGCTGCCGCTGGGCATCGACGTGCACCTGGTCTCAAGCCAGGCCGATGTGGTCGAAAAAGCCATCGGCGGGTTCACCCACGCACTCTTTGAAGCGATCCTGATTGTGCTGGTCGTCAGCTTCATCAGCCTAGGCATTCGTGCCGGTCTGGTGGTGGCCTGTTCGATTCCGCTGGTGCTGGCGCTGGTCTTCGTGTTCATGGAGTACAGCGGCATCACCATGCAACGTATCTCGCTGGGCGCGCTGATCATCGCCCTGGGGCTGTTGGTGGATGACGCGATGATCACCGTCGAGATGATAGTCACTCGCCTTGAACGCGGCGATTCGTTACCGCAGGCCGCCACCTTCGCGTACACCTCGACCGCGTTCCCGATGCTGACCGGCACATTGGTGACCGTCGCCGGTTTCGTGCCCATCGGCCTGAACTCCAGTTCCGCAGGCGAATACGTGTTCACCATGTTCGCCGTCATTGCTGTGGCGTTGCTGCTGTCCTGGCTG
This sequence comes from Pseudomonas sp. MEJ108, assembly GCF_030208985.1. Lineage (NCBI taxonomy): Bacteria > Pseudomonadati > Pseudomonadota > Gammaproteobacteria > Pseudomonadales > Pseudomonadaceae > Pseudomonas > Pseudomonas sp. MEJ108. Next base: position 94,686 of record NZ_JARVSW010000021.1, on the reverse strand, counting down.
GTGGCGGTACTGTTCGCGCCCCTGATTGGCGTGCACATCCTCAAGGCCTCGGCGCAACATGCCGCGCCGGGGCGCTGGATGCGTGGTTTCAGCCGCCTGCTGGTCAAGGCACTCGAGCACCGCGGGTGGGTGATCGGCATCACGTTGCTGATGTTCATCGGGTCGCTGTTTGCAGGCAGGTTGCTGCAGAACCAGTTCTTCCCGGACTCCGACCGGCCGGAAATTCTGGTGGATATTTACATGCCGCAAAATGGCTCCATCGAAGGTACGCGCCAGACCATGGACCGCTTTGAAGCAACGCTCCAAGAAGATGCCGATGTAGTGCGCTGGAGCTCTTACGTGGGCAAGGGCGCAGTGCGTTTCTATCTGCCGCTGGATCAGCAATTGAGCAACCCGTTCTACGGGCAACTGGTGATCGTCAGCCAGGGTGGCGAAGCGCGTGACCGGCTGATCGAGCGCTTGCGTCAGCGCTTTCGTGACGATTACGTCGGTGTGGGTGGCTATGTTCAGCCGCTGAACATGGGGCCGCCGGTGGGCTGGCCGGTGCAATACCGGGTCAGCGGACCGGACATCGAGCAGGTGCGCAGCCAGGCCATGGCGCTGGCGGCGATTCTCGATGCCAACCCCAATATCGGCCAGGTCATCTATGACTGGAACGAACCGGGCAAGGTGCTGAAGATCGACATCGCGCAGGACAAGGTGCGCCAGTTCGGTCTGTCCTCCGAGGACGTGGCGCAAATCCTCAACAGCCTGGTCAGCGGCACCACCATCACTCAGGTGCGTGACAGCACCTATCTGATCGACCTGGTCGGACGCGCAGACAGCGACGAACGCAGCTCGGTGCAGACCCTCGCCAATCTGCAGATCCCCACACCCGGCGGTGCGAGCGTGCCGCTGCTGGCGTTCGCCACGCTCAGTTACGAGCAGGAACAGCCACTGGTCTGGCGCCGCGACAGGCTGCCGACCATCACCCTGAAAGCCAACGTGCTCGGCACCTTGCAGCCGGCAGCGCTGGTCAGGCAATTGAAGCCCGACGTCGATGCCTTCAGCGCCCGCCTGCCGTTGCGCTACTCGGTCGCCACCGGCGGCGCCGTCGAGGCCAGCGCGCGCTCACAGGGTCCGATCCTGAAGGTTGTGCCGTTGATGCTGCTGTTGGTGATCAGCTTTTTGATGATCCAGTTGCACAGCGTGAAAAAACTGCTGCTGGTGGTCAGCGTGGTGCCGCTGGGCCTGATCGGCGTGGTCGCAGCCTTGTTGATTTCCGGCTATCCGCTGGGGTTCGTGGCGATTCTGGGCGTGCTGGCGCTGATCGGTATCATCATCCGCAACTCGGTGATTCTGGTCACGCAGATCGATGAATTCATTGCCGCCGGGGAAAGCGCCTGGACATCGGTGGTCAAGGCCACCGAACATCGCTGCCGACCGATTATGCTCACCGCAGCGGCCGCGAGCCTGGGCATGATCCCGATTGCCCGCGAGGTGTTCTGGGGGCCGATGGCCATTGCGATGATCGGCGGCATCGCCATCGCCACCCTACTGACCCTGTTTTTCCTCCCGGCGCTGTATATGGTCAGCTATCGGATCAAGCCACCTGCTGTTTAGCCGCTCAGATTTCCACCGGCAGGAAATCGAACAGTGCCTGCGGAGCCTCGACCAACATAATGCGCTTGAGCGGGTCCGGGCAGTCGAGCGCGCGGAACTGCTCGACCACATCGGTGTAGCTGACCACGTGCTCATGCTGGGTGTGTGGCCAGTCGCTGCCCCATACCAGCCGGCGCGGACCAAAGCTTTGCAGCAGCAACGGCAATGCCGCGCGAGCGAACGCCGCGTTCTGCTCGACACTGCCGCCCAGACGGTAGATTGCCGAAACCTTCATCCACAACTGCCCGCTCAGGCCCAACTCCAGCAAGGCCTGGAACGCCGGATCAGCAACACCAGGACGCGCATCGGGCCGCCCGAAATGGTCAATCACCAGCTTGCAACCGAACGGCAGCAACTGCCGAATCAGCCCTGGCAGATCAGCGACCTCGCGGTGCAGTTCGACATGCCAGCCGAGCGTCCAGATATGTTTGAACAGCGTTTTCCATTCCGGCGCGGCGAAGTCCGGCAGCGGCTTGCCGATCAGGTTCAAGCGAATGCCGACGATGCCCAGCCCGGCCATACGCTGCAACACACCGCGACTGATGTCCGTGTCGACCACCGCCACGCCGCGCAACCGGTCCGGAGCCTGCGCCAGGGCGTCGAGCAGAAACCGGTTGTCAGTGCCCAGAAAACTGGGCTGGACCAACACGCCGTGGCTCAGGCCATGTTCGCTCAGATTGGCCAGATAGGCGTGCACCGTCGCGTCGTAGTCCGGACTGTAACGTCGTCCTGACGCCAGACTCAAATCCTTGCTGAAGACATGTGCGTGGGCATCGATGCCCAGCATTGGTGTGGTACAGGAATCAATCATGGGTCCGTCTACAAGAAGTCAACGCGGCGCCGCAACGCCGCGGATGAGAGGATTTTCAAGCCTGCTGCGCTGCGCCCTTGTCCAGTGGTTCGGCAACCGGCGGCGTGGCCTCGAGGTTGCGCCCACGGGTTTCCGGCAGACAGAACGCAGCAATCATCGCCACGCCATAGGCAATGCCGGCGTCGATTCCGATGGCGCTGCCGAGCGACATTGATTGGCTCATATGCCCCACCAGAAACGGGAACACTGCCGACAGCACACGCCCGAAGTTGTAGCAGAAGCCCACCCCGGCACCCCGCACCTCTGCCGGGTACAGCTCGTTGAAAAACGAGCCGAGGCTGGCCGGAATGCCTGCGGCAAAGAAGCCCAGCGGAAAGCCGAGAAACAGCATCTGTGTGTTGCTCAACGGCAGCATCAGGTAGCACTGCACGGTGACCACGCAGCACAAGGCGAACAGCATGATGTTCTTGCGTCGACCAATACGGTCGATCAACAGGCCGCTGCACACGCAACCGCACCAGAAGGCAACGATAATGACCGCCAGATAGCCGCCGGAACTGAGCACGGACAGGTTGCGCTCGGTTTTGAGGAAGGTCGGCAACCAGGTCATGACCGCGTGATAACCGCCGTGCGCACCGAGCCCCAGCAAGCCACCGAGCAAGGTAACGCGCAGCAGCTCGGGGCGAAAAATCCCGGCCATCGATCTGAAGAAACTGCCCTTCGGCGCAGCGCTTTTCTGCATGCGCTGGAAACTGTCCGGCTCTTCGACGTTGCGTCGCACCCAGATGATCATCAGGGCAGGCAACAGGCCGACAAAGAACATCACCCGCCAGGCGATATCCTCCGGCACAAATGAATAAATCAGGGTAAACAGCACCACCGCCAGCCCCCAACCCACGGCCCAGGCACTTTGCACAGTGGCCATGACTTTGCCGCGGTAGCGGGACTGGATCGTCTCGGCCATCAACACCGCGCCTGCCGCCCACTCGCCACCGATGCCAAAGCCCTGCAGTGCCTTGACGATCAGCAATTGGTTGAAACCGGTCACGAACGCAGACAAAAAGGTAAACAAGGAAAACCACAGGATCATCCACTGCAGCGTGCGCACCCGGCCGTAGCGGTCGGACAGCGTCCCGCCCACCCAACCACCCAACGCTGAGGTCACCAGCGTTACCGCACTGATCAGGCCGGCATCGCCCTTGGTCAGGGCAAAGGCAGCAATCAGGGCCGGAATGGCCAGACCGAACATCTGCACTTCCAGCGCGTCCAGCGACCAGCCGCCAAAACAGGCCCAGAAGGTCTTGCGCTCTTTGGAAGTGACATCGCGATACCAGCTGAACATGGCTTTTATCCTTATGGGCGTTGAACAGCTTGGGCAGGCTGCAGCGCTGTCAGCGAATTTCCACGCTGTAGCGGAAATGACTGGCGTGCCCTCGCGAACGACGCCATTCCAGAGGTTCACCGGCGTAATTGAGCGCCAGGCGTTCGATGACCACCACCGCGCTGCCGGCCGGAATCTGCAGCAGCCGGCCGTACACATCGTTGACCGTCTCGGCCGTCAGGCTTTCTTGCGCACAGGCGACCACCTGACCGCAGACATCTTCGTAGATCGGATAAAGCAACGGTCCCTGCGTACCGAGGTCCAGCTCCAGCAATGCCTGAAACCGCGCACGTGGCAGCCAGATTTCTTCGGCCAGCACAGGCTGGCCATCCAGTAGCCGCAAGCGGACCATACGAATCACCGGTGCACCGGCGGCGAGCCCCAGCGCCTGAGCGACCGACGAAGGCGCGACCACAGGCTCGACGGACAAAATCCGGCTTTCCGGCACCCGGCGTTCACCCGCTTCGGTTTGAAAACGGAAAAAACGAAACAGCGAAGACTGAAACTGCGCACGACGAATGAACGTGCCACGCCCCTGCTGACGCTCCAGAATGTTGTCACTGACCAGCAGATCAATGGCCTTGCGCACCGTGCCGGTGGACAGGCAATACTCGGCAGACAAAGCCGCTTCGGTAGGAATCGCCTCACCCGGACGCCAGCGATTATTGGCAATCTGTTGCGCCAGGCTGTCGCGCAGGCGCTGATAAAGCGGTAGACGTTCGTCGCTGGAAAGCTTGTTCATTATTTTATTCATCCAGTCATCTATATGAATTTCTGAAAAGAGTATTCATCCGTGGCAAGCGAAGGTCAATAGTTCGCGAGCGTGCGTGACTATACCGACACATCGCTGCGCTTCGCTGATCATCATTCCCGGAAATATCCTGTATCAACTCGCCGCACCTACTTAATGGCCGACAAAACCGTTAGCCTGCGCTGCATCGATCAAAAACCGTCTGACAGACACGCTTTCACGTCTGGCAGTCCCTGCTCAAGCGAGACTTTCATGCCCCACTCGTCCCAATCCCCGCACAACGCTATGACCATGACCCCGGCCATGGTCATGCTGTTCGCCTTCTGCTGCGGCGCGATTGTCGCCAACATCTACTACGCACAGCCGATCATCGAGCTGATTGCGCCGGACATCGGGCTGTCGAGCACGGCGGCCAGTCTGATTGTCTCGTTGACGCAGATCGGTTACGCCCTGGGTTTGTTCTTTCTGGTGCCGCTGGGTGACTTGCTGGAGAACCGCAGGCTGATGCTGGTGACGACTGTCGTCGCGATTCTCAGCCTGCTGGGTGCCGCCTTCGCCGAGCAGCCGAATGTGTTTTTGCTGGTCTCGCTGCTGGTGGGCTTCAGTTCAGTATCGGTGCAGATGCTCATTCCGTTGGCGGCGCATCTGGCTCCGGAGGAGTCGCGTGGGCGGGTCGTTGGCGGGATCATGGGCGGACTGCTGCTGGGGATTCTGCTGGCGCGGCCGATTGCCAGTCTGGTGGCCGACCATTTCGGCTGGCGGGCGGTGTTTGGATCGGCGGCCGTGGTGATGATCGGCATCAGCGTGGTACTGGCGACCACCATGCCAAAACGCCTCCCGGATCATCGCGCGTCCTACGGCCAGTTGCTGTTCTCGCTGTGGACTCTCCTTCGTACCCAGCCGGTGCTGCGTCAGCGTGCCTTTTATCAGGCGTGCATGTTCGCAACCTTCAGCCTGTTCTGGACCGCCGTCCCGCTGGAGCTGTCACGCAATCATGGGCTGTCGCAAACGCAGATCGCGATCTTCGCCCTGATCGGCGCGATCGGCGCCATTGCCGCGCCCATCAGCGGCCGACTGGCAGACGCTGGCTACACCCGCATCGCCTCACTGGGCGCGCTGCTGTTCGGCGCGCTGAGCTTTCTTCCCGGCCTGGTTCATCCAGCGTACAGCGTGATTGGCCTGGCCATAACGGGCGTAGTGCTGGATTTCTGCGTGCAGACCAGCATGGTCCTGGGCCAGCGCACGGTCTACGCGCTGGATGCCGCCAGCCGCAGCCGCCTCAACGCGCTGTACATGACCAGTATTTTCATCGGCGGCGCGATTGGCTCGGCAGTCGCCAGCCCACTGTTTGATCACGGTGGCTGGACCTGGGTACTGATCGCCGGCACGGCACTGCCGCTGATTGCACTGCTCGCGCTGCTCAGGGATCGATCCAGGCAGAATGCGTAAACGCTGCACTTTGTAACTGATTTACAGGATAATGCCGCGGCAATGGCATCGGCCATTGCCCTTCTGGCTCTCTCTCGCACCTAAAGGCTCGCGTATCCGACACCTCTGGATCTGCGCGATTGAACACGGATTGTACAGACGCCTCATCCCAAGGCCCCGAATCCGTCGATACTGCTTTTCAAGCGCATCGGCACGCACTTGCGCAACCCGAACAAGGCATAACAGCAATGGACGCAGCACCACGAACAAGCAAGATTTCCGCGATTTTCGCCAAGATATCGCTCGGCATCAGCGGTATGATCGGGGCTATATGGAGCATCTTCACCTACCTTTTCCCGGACCCGGCCGTTCTTGGCCTCAGTATTGACTTCATAAACTGGAAGACACTGGTCATTATCGTCGGCACCGGCATGGTGATAAGCGGGCTGTACATCGCAATCATGGCCAGAAAGCTTCCATCGCCGCTCAAGCTCGGCGTCTGGCTGGCACTGTCACTATTTCTCTGCGCGGTGTTTTTCAAACTGGGCGGCGAATACGCTAAACCTTCGGTCGATTTCGCCCGCGCTCAGACACTGTTCACCGAGAACGAAAGCGCCAACCTGTTCGGCAAGCGCTCCGAGACCGTCGACAACGTAAGTATGGAGTTGCTGGGTTGTGACCAGAACGGCCAGTCGCCTACCTGCATGCTGGAGCTGATCAATAAAAGTGCCGATCGCGACTTCAGGTTTCTCAACCCGATCAGCCTGTTCGAAGAAACCGGCGGTGCGCTGGGGCTTTCGCAACTGCGTGTCGGCGATGCAAAGTTCGATCGCTGGGACAGCTTCCAGTTGATCCGCAACGTGCCTACCCGCGTGACACTGATCTTTGAAGCGACCAAGGGCCGTGTGAAGCAGTCACCTGCCTTGAAGCTGACCTTCCGCGATCGCGAGAACAAGGACAACGTGCTCAAGTTCAACGAGGTCAAGGTCAACTAGTTGACCGAAGATTGAGCGTCGCCCCCTCGGACGACGCACGTATTCACTGGCGGTTTGACTGCTTCAACCAAGCCGCCAGATCCATCACTTCAGCCTCGTTGATGCTGTGCCCCATGCCTTCATAGGCATGTAACTGTGGCGTCAGACCGAGCGTTTTCAACGTCGCCTCGGCTTGCGGTGCACTGGCATAGGCTACCTGGCGATCCTGGGTGCCGTGACCGATGAATACGCTCAGGGCCTTGAGGTCGTCGGAGGTTTTGACCTCGGACTTCACGACCGGCAGCAGCCGTCCGCTCAATGCCGCAAAACCGCCGACCAGTTTTGGCTGTCGCAGGGCAACTTCGTAACTCATCATGGCGCCCTGGCTGAAACCGATCAGGAAGACCTTGCCAGGCTGCGTGTGAAACTTTTCAGTGGCCTTGCCAATGAACGCAGCCAGCTGGGTACCGCTGCTTTTCAGGTCTTCGGTCACACCGTCATAATCCGCGACGCCGGGCTTCTGGGTGAACCACTTGTAGCTGTCAGCACGCAACTCCATCGGCGCCTGTACCGACACATAGTTGTAGTCGGCCGGAAGCTCTTCCTTGAGCCCGAACAGGTCGGCGGCATTGCTGCCGTAGCCGTGGATGAAAATCACCAGCGGCTGGTCAGGCTTGTCGACATTGGTCTGCGCGAGATAATCGAGCGGCAGGTCCGTGTGCAAGGTGTCCTGCGCCTGCGCCATTGCGGTAACGGCAAACAGTAAGGCAGCTAAAAATTTCAGCATCTGTTCATGACCTCTGTTTGACGCCGCCCAAAGGCAGCGTCGTGAGTGGGCGTGGTGGCAGCAATGAACCGGCGTCAGTTCTGCATGCTGGTCCGCGAGATTTCGGGCTTGAGCAGTTGCATCTGCTGACGGTAATCATCCGTCACCTGGCGCGCCTGGCTGCTGCTGGTGATGACCCTTGGCGTGATCAGCACGATCAGCTCGGTGCGGTCCTTGGATTTGCTGGTATTGCCAAACAACCAGCGCAGACCGGGGATACGCCCAAGGTACGGCACGGCGTTGACCGTCTCCGCGTTATCCTGCTTGATCAATCCGCCCAGCAACACCGTCTGACCACTCTGCGCCGCAACTTGCGTAGCGACCGAGCGCGTGGAAATACGCGGGTTGCCGTTGGCGTCGGTAGTGCCGCTGCTGTCCGCATCACTGACCTGCTGCTGGATATCCATATACACCAGGCCGCCCGGATTAATGCGCGGCACGACATCGAGAATCACGCCAGTCTGCACATACTCGACACTGCTCAATGTGGTGCCGGTATTGGTGTTGGTGTTAATCGAGGTCTGGCTGATCGGGATGTTGTCACCGACCTGAATCTGCGCCTGCTGGTTGTTCATGACCACCAGCGAAGGCGCCGACAGGACCTGCGTGCGGCCGTTGGTTTCGAGGGCGCGCAAGGCGACCTGCAGGTTGTTGCTGACAAAGGAATAGAAGAACGCGTCAGTAGAGGCCAGCGCGGCCCCGCCAGTACCGATCGCCCCCTGACTGCCAGCGGTATTGGTGACGTTGCCGGTGGTACCCGAATTGCCCGCCAGACGCCCGAGGTACCACTGCACGCCCATGTCCAGTTCGCCGGTCAGTTTGACTTCCAGAATGCGCGTCTCGATCTGCACTTGCAGCGGTGGATTATCGAGGCGTTTGATGGCCGATTCGATTTCCTTCCATTGCGCCGGACGCGTGCGTACCAGCAACTGGTTGCTGCTCTTCTGCGCAGTGATGCGGGTGCTGGCGTCCAGCGACTTACTGGCGCCAGACGAGCCGCTACCGTCCTGGCTGGCCGAGTCCGAATCCGAATCGCCGCCGCCCTGATCGTCGCCTTCCGACTCGCTGTCGGCGCTATTCTGGCTGTTGTTCATGCCCTGACTGTTGCCAAAGCCTCCGCCATTACCCATGCCGCCGCCGTTGCTGCCCAGACCATTTGAGCTGCTCATGCCGCCGACACCACTGCCGCCGCTGGAGTTGAGCGATGACAAGGTGGTGGTGCGCAGCCCCGGTGCAACCTTGGCCGCAGCGTCTTCCTTGATGGCGCCGGTGCCGTAAATCTGCCGCAGATATTTGGCCAGATCGGTGGCCTTCATGTTGCGCACGTCATACACGTACATCTGCGGCTCGTTGCCACCGCCCTCATCGATGGTGTGAATCCACTCGCCGACTTCGTGCAGGTATTCAGGCTGCGAGGAAATCGCCACCACCGAGTTGGTCCGCTCGATCGGCAGGAAACGCACCATGCCCGCCAGCGGCATGCCGCTTTCCGGGCCGAACATTTTCTGCAGCTCGGGCATCAGTTCGCCAACCGAGGCACGTTGCAGGCCGAAAACACCGACAGACATGCCTTTGAGCCAGTCCACATCGAAGGTGTCGATGGTGTCCTGATAGTTGGCCAGCTCTTCCGGAGTACCGGCCAGGCTGAGCACGTTGCGCGCCGGGTCGACCAGCAGAAAGGCGTTTTCCCGAGCGAACGGCTTGAGCAGCTTCTGCATCTCGGTCGCCGAGATGTAGCGCAGCGGAAACAGCCGCGCCGACATGCCGGCCGAAGGTTGCGCCACGCGCATTTCCGGGACCAGCTTGCCCGCTACCGCCTGATTCGACGGCAGGATCACGTAGCGGTTGCCCTGCTTGATCATCGCGTTGTCGGTCCAGGACAGCAGCGTCTCGAGAATCGACAGCGCCTGCTGCTTGTTGACCGGCTTGGACGTCGAGAAGCTCACATCGCCCTTCACACCCTGGGCAATGCTGTAATTCTCGTGCAGCAGATCGCCCATGATGCTGTTGATCACCGCCTGAATCGGCTGATTGGTGAAGTTGAAGACGATGTCACCGGTCTCGGCCTGACGCGCTGCGGGAGCTGCGGCGGGCTGACGGATGAAACGCTGGTTGCCTTTGATGATCTGCCGCTGCGGCGAGCTCGTCGTCTGCTGGGAAGGTGGCTCGACGGGCGGTCTTTCGCTGCGCGGGTCTACCGGCGGACGTTGTGAACCGGTTCCCTGGAGCGCTTCCTGCAGCATGCCATTGTCGGGATCGAGTGTGTCTGACTGTGACGCGCAGCCGCCAAGGGCGACGGCGGTGGCCAGGCAAAGCAAGGGTGTGCGCAAGGTAGCGATGGCAGGAACTCCAGAAAAGGTACCCATCACAGGGTGGAATCGTTGGTTAAGGTAATCGGCGGTGTATTCGACGGCGGCGGCAGACGCAGCGCGGGCAGGCGCAGGACTTGCGTGCGGTCATCGAGTTTGAACGTAGCCTGGGTCGGCTCCAGACGGTCCAGCGTCCAGCCATTGGGCAAGCGATCGCCCTGACGGACTTTCAATGCCGGACCGCTGGCCTGCTTGAGCAATGCCACACGCAAGGAGCCGTCCATGATCACTCCGGTCAGGGTCAGGCCAGCCAGATTGCTGGCTTGTGCATCGGCTTTGCGAACGGCCACGTCAGGGCTGCGATCCGGACTGAACAGCGGGGTTTTCCAGGTATTGGCGAGGCTGTCGAGTGTCGCCGACGGCGCACTGTGGACCTGGGCCCTCTGATCGACCGGGTTGCGCGGTGCCTGCTCGGGCAGCCAGTCCGGTGAGTGCGCAGCGCCGCTGAAGACCAGTGCGATCAAGGCTGCCAGCACTGCAGCGAAAGCCAGCAATGCCCACTCCAGCGGACGTAATGAACCGATCATTGCTCGCCCTCCCCGGCACTGGCCGGTTGCAGGTAGCCGCGCACCAGCAGATGCACCACCAGTTTGCCGGCAGCACCGCTGGCCGGAGCGTTGGCGTCGCGACGCATACTCATCTCGTCAATGAACAGAAACGGGCGCTGATACTCCAGCGCATGCAGGATCGCAGTCAATGGTTCGATGGCGCAGTTCAGGGTCAGGCTGACCTTGACCTGCCGGTATGGCTCGGCACTGTCCTGCTCCGGGGTGATCGGCATGCGCTGGGTCAACTCGCAGCCGCCGCCGGTGCTGGCCTGGCTACTGATCAGGTCGGCAATGCGCTGCATCAGATCGGCTGCCACGGCACTGGGATCCTCGCCCGGCAGCAGGCTGGTGCTGCTGGCCGGATCACGGCGGGCCTGCTCCAGTTGCTCGCGCAACGAATCACCCTGCTGCAGAAGGCCCGCGTAACGCTGCTGCTGTTCGCGCAACTGGTCGGTCTGCTCGTTGATGTCGCGCAGCGGCCCGGCGAACCAGCTGTCAATCAACAACCAGTAAGCCAGGCACAGCACAAGGGCCAGAATCATCAGGGCAGCGCCCCGCCGCTCACGGCTTGTCAGTGGACGGCGCATCGGCGTTCTCCTGCTGCTGGTTCTGGTGCAAATGCGCGCGCAGGGAATACTGATCCTTGCCGGTTTTGGTGTCGGGCTGGATCACCCCCTGAAACTGCGCATTATCCAGACTTCGGCAGTCCTTGACGCGGCCGATCAGCGCACTGGCCTTGGCGCTCTGGCCGGAAAAGGCCACCTCGGCACTGTCGCTGATTTCCATATGCTCAATCCAGGTGTCCGAAGGCAGGCAGGCGGTCAGCTCGCTGAGCAGCGCCGAGAGCGGCGGCTGCGCCGCCTTGCGGCGCAACAGGTAGTTGGCGGCGCCCAGGGTGTTGGTCAGTTGCTGGCGCAGTTGTTGGACCTCGCCAACCTGAGCCTTCTGCTCCTTGACGCTGGCCTGCATGTCCTCGAGCAGGCTCTGCCGGTCGTTCAGCCACAGCAACATGGCGCTCAGCAGCAGGCCGGCACACAGCCAGATCAGCCCGCGCTGCAAGCGATGGCCGGAGCGCGACTGTTGCGGGCGCAATGGCATCGGCAGCAGATCAATCCCCATGCGCTGCCCGGCAGTCAGGTGCTCAGCACCCACATCCGTGCCGACGTCGACGGCATCGGGACGCAAGCCCCGCTCGGCGCACTCACTGAGTATCGCGTCCAGCCGCTCGCGCAGGATTGCCACCAGCGTGACCTGCACAAAGCTGGCGCTGCGACTGTCCTGACGGGCGACGAAGTACAACTGGCCAGCGTCAAACGGCGTGAAGCGATCCAGCTCGTAGCCGACCACGGTCGACAGATTGCGTGCCGCAGCCGCAGGAAGCTGCAAGGTCTGCAACAGCACAGCCGACGGCGGCAACAGCAATACCCGCCGCACCTGGGGCGATGCGTCCGGCAGCGGCTCGACCAATGGCCAGACAAGCGTCTGCTCCACGGTCTCGCGGCCCAGCCATCGACGCACACGCGGCGGCAGGCAGGCGCGAAGCTCCGCCACCCACCATTGCCAGGCGTGTTGCGCCGGACTGCCACGCCACTGCCGGGCGACCTGTTCGCGTAACGCGTAAACAGGCGCCAGACGTGCAGAAACTGATGAATTCATTCTTGCCAACGCAACACCCTGTAGGGTTGTGCGCCTCCCTCCGATGGGCTCAATAAAACAGTGGTCTGTAACAGGGCGGTCACGCCGCCCGGTCGTTCTGCGCGCGTGTCGATGGCCAGTACCTCACCGGGGTCGGCTCCAACCGCGCTCTGGTTCGGCAGGTTCAAGGCCCGACGCAGCAACGCCGAAGCGAACGCCGGGTCGGGCCGATCCAGGCCGCTCCATAATGTTATTTCCGGCAACAGCCGAACATACAGCGCCTGGTTCATGCCCGGCAGCTGGCGAACTTCCTCTACCACCCGCAGCGGTGACTGACCGCCATTGCGCTGCGACTCCAGCACCTGGGCGATACCGCTGGCCTGATTCTTGGCCGCGCCACAGGCCTGCAGCAGACGCGATATATCCGCGACCGGCGCGCTGTTGAGGTCCAGCTTGCCCCTCTCGCTTCTGATGCTCACCAGCAGTTGCGTATCATCCATACGCAACGAGACCACACGCCCGTCAGCAATCCAGCGTTTGCGCTGCGCAGCATCGAGCAAGCCCTGTACAGCCATATTCATGCCAGCTTCGGCCGCCATCAGCGCCTGGGTATTTTGCCGCAACCAGAGCGACTGTCGACTCTCCAGTTGCACCCACCCGGCCAGCCCGCCGAGCAACAGGCTCAGCAGCGCCAGCACCCAGAGCACTACCAGCAGCGCAACACCACGCTGCGATTGGCCCGTCATGCTCATTCGCCGCCCGCCCCGCCGGACAGGTCCAGACGCAGGGCCACAACCTCAGAGACCCATTTCACTGCGCCATGGGTCTGCATGTCGATACGCACCGCACCCGGCAAGCGATTCGGCCAGGGCCATTCGGCCATCCAGCCGGTCGGCTTGCCCTTGGGCGTCAGCCCGCGATAACTGAACGTCAACGACTCGACGTTTTGCAGCAATACCTGAGGCTCACCCCAGGGTTTGAGGGCAATGCCATTTGCACTGGACAGAACCTGAGCGAACGACACCTGCAAAGACCGATGGTCTTGCGGCCCCTTGAGCTCCAGGCTGTGAACCTGGATACCGCCGCCCAATTCGCCCGGCAGCGTTGCGACAAACCGCAACTGCTGCGCCGAGCCTTCAAAAAAACCGCTGTTGACGTCATCTTCGCCAGACGTGTCCAGCGGCAGCGCCTGAGCGATCGAGCTGCGCAGAAACGCTTGCGCGGCGCGGATCTCGTCCAGGTTCACGGTGTAGCGCTCAGCCTTGAGCACGGCACGATTGGCCCCCAGCAACGCCCCGGCCACCAGTACCAGCAACACGCCGAGCAGGCTGATCACCAGCAGCACTTCCAGCAGCGTGAAGCCACGCTGGGCGCGCCTCATGACCCCGCCCCGCTGACAGCGCCGCGTAATTTAAACGTGCTGAACTGCGCCTTGCGCTGATGCTCACTGAGCATCAGGTCGAGACGGAACATCCTCGCCTGACCATTGGCACCCGGCAGCTGACGGATATCCAGTGTCCAGTCGATGCCTGCGAGTTTCCCCTGCCGCGTACCGTTTTCCAGCGGACCGGCGCTTTCCTGATCCATTATCGTGCGTGCCGCATGGCTGAGCCGGTCACTGCGCGCCACCTGCTGCAAAGAGCGCGCACTTTGCCCGAACGCCACCAGCAGAACACCGCTGCACACCGCCATGACGGTCAGTGCAGCAAGCATTTCCAGCAGGGTGAACCCCGACTGCGATGTTTTCATTAAAGCGTCCGGACCTGGACGCTGCCGGTCAGCCAGCCAATATCAATACGCCAGCGTCGGTCGCCGTCAGCGACCACCACGTTGCCGCCACTGGAGCCGCCGTCCGGGTAGAACTCCACAGCGGAGCCAAGATCGGACGCAGTCTGCATGGTCACGCGCAGACTTTCCGGCCAGTGCATCTCGCGCTTGCCGGGCGCCTTGAAGGTCGCCTTGCGCAGATTGAATTCGGTGCGCGCCGGCTGACCGGTGACAATCGCGCGCACTCTGGTGGCCCGTAGCGCTTCGACCATGTCACCGACCGCGCGCCGTTCACTGGCGGTGCTCAAACCCTGTTGCAGACCGAACCCCACCAGACCGACGGCAATGCTCATCAACACCAGCACCACCAGCATTTCCATGAGGGTAAAACCCCGGCTTGCGACAGGCGTTCTCATGCCGAGCGTTACTCCCAGTTGCCCAGGTCGGCGCTGTAGCCTTCGCCGCCCGGCTGGCCGTCCTGGCCGTAGAAGATCAGGTCGAAGCTGCCGTGCTGGCCAGGGAAGCGGTAGCCGAATGCGTGGCCGAACGGATCCTTGAGGTCCGAGGGCTTGGCATAAGGGCCGTTCCAGTTCGACGCATTGCCCGGCTTCTCGGTCAATTGCTGCAAGGTCTTGGGTGGCGAACCGACGTCCAGCGCATAGCTTTCTATCTTCATGCCAAGGCTGGCCAACTGAGCCTTGCCTGCGCCATATTTGCCCTTGTCGACGTTACCGCCCACCTGACGCACGACGATGGTCGCGACGATGCCCAGCAATACGATAACGGCAAGCATTTCCAGCAAAGTGAAACCGCCTTGTCGACGTGCGGGTTTGAAGCGTGTACGGCTAAAAGTCATCGGAATGGTTTCCTCGTTCATGAATTCAGATATTGCTGGTCAGGCTCATCAGCGGCAGCATGATGGCCAGCATGATCACCGCGACCATGCCCGCCATCACCACCGTCAGCGCCGGCACGAGTGCGGCCAGCATGCGGTCGATACCGCGCTTGGCCTCGACGTCGAACACATCGGCGACCTTCATCAGCATGGTGTCCAGTTCGCCAGCCTGTTCGCCGACCTCGATCATTTGCAGAGCCAGATCCGGCAACAACGGCTGCGCACCAAACGCGCTGGCCAGCGTGCCGCCACCCTTGACCGACTCGGCCGCCTGCTCGACCTGCGCCTGCAGGGCACGATTGGTGCAGACCTGGCGAGCGATCACCAGCGCCTGCAACAACGCCACTCCATTGGTCAAAAGCGTACCGAGGGTGCGCGTCAGCCGTGCTGCCTCAATGCGTTGCAATAAAGGACCGATAACCCGAATGCCCAGCAGACGGCGATCACGACGCTCGCGACGCTGCGGGTCGCGCATGCGAATGGCCATGCCCCAGATCAACGCGATCAGGCCCGCCAGCACCGCAAGCCCGTAGTCGCTCAAAAATTCTCCGAGGTTGAGAATGACCTCGGTGATCAATGGAATCGGCACACCGAGATCCTTGAAGATCGGTACGAATTGCGGCACGACGTAGGCCAGCAACAGCGCCAGGGAACCCAACACACCCACTACCAGAAAGGCCGGATAGATCAGCGCGTTGATCACCTCGCCACGCAGCAACTGGCTGCGCTCCAGGTAATCGCTCAGTTGGCGCAGCGTACTTTCCAGTGCGCCACCGGCTTCACCGGCGCGGACCATGCTTATATAGAGGGGCGAGAACTGGCTGCCCTCTTCTTCGAGCGCCACGGACAGCGGCTTGCCAGCCTTGACCTGTTCGCGGATGCGCTCGATCAACGCCTTGGTCTGCGGTTGTCCAGGCTGTTTGAGCAGAATTCCAAGCGATCGTTCCAACGGTTGCCCGGCGCCGAGCAACGTCGCGAGCTGCTGGGTGAAGCTGACCAGCGCCGCACCATTGAGCAAGCCGCTGCCCAGCGCACGGCGCAAACCGCCCAGACCGGCGGCATCGACCTGCAGGACCATCAGGCCACGCTTCTGCAACGCGGCAATGGCGGCATCCTGATCGCGGGCTTCCAGCGTGCCATTCTGCGGCGCGCCCTGAGCATCCAGCGCGCGGTACTTGAACAGGCTCATGTGCCTTCACCACGGGTGACGCGCAGCACTTCTTCCAGCGAAGTCACCCCGGCCACGGCCTGACGCAGGCCTTCTTCATGCAGCGTGCGCAAACCGCCACGTCGGGCAGCCTCTTCCAGCGTCGAGGCGTCGGCGTGGCGCATCAAAAGACTGCGCAGTTCTTCGTTCATCACCAGCAGTTCGGTGATTGCACTGCGCCCGCGATAACCGCCGCCAGGCGCATCGGCACGCGGGCGATACAAACGAATGGGCCGCTCGTCGGTGAAACGCTCCAGCCCGTGTTCGGCGATCAGCTCCGGTGGCGCATCGAAGGCCTCGCGGGTTGCCGGATCGAGGCGACGGACCAGACGCTGAGCCAGAATTCCGTTGACCGTCGAAGCGATCAGATAGCTTTCGACGCCCATGTCCAGCAAGCGGGTAATACTCGCCGCTGCGCTGTTGGTGTGCAGCGTCGAGAGCACCAGGTGTCCGGTCAACGAGGACTGGATGGCAATACGGCAGGTTTCCAGGTCGCGCATCTCACCGATCATGATGACATCCGGGTCCTGACGCACGATGGAGCGCAGCGCCCCGGCGAAATCCAGGCCGATGGAAGGCTTGACCTGAATCTGGTTGATGCCTTCGAGCTGATACTCGACCGGGTCTTCAACGGTGATGATCTTGCGCTCGGCCGTGTTGAGCCGTGACAACGCGGTATACAGCGTGGTGGTCTTGCCGGAACCGGTCGGCCCGGTGACCAGCAGAATGCCGTGCGGACGCTCCAGCACGTCGAGAAATTCGTCCAGCCGCTCGCCATCGAAACCCAGGCTCGGGAAATCGAAATTGATGGTCTGCCGGTCCAGCAGACGCATGACCACTGATTCGCCAAAGCTGGTGGGCACTGTCGATACCCGCAGGTCCAGTTCCTTGCCCTGGATGCGCAGCATGATCCGGCCATCCTGCGGCAGACGACGCTCGGCGATGTCCAGACGGGCCATGATCTTCACCCGGGAAATCACCGCTGCCGAAGAACTGGATGGCGGCGCTTCCGCTTCGTGCAGCACGCCGTCAATGCGATAACGCACCTTCAACTGGCTCTCGAACGGTTCGATGTGGATGTCCGATGCACGCTGCTCTACTGCACGTTGCAGGATCAGGTTGACCAGACGAATGACCGGCGCTTCGGAGGCCAGGTCCTTGAGGTGCTCGATGTCTTCCAGCGAGCCGCCCTCCTCATCCAGATTCTCGATCAGGGTGCCCATCGCCGAGCGGCCCTGCCCGTAATAGCGCTCGATAAGGGTCTCGACCTCATTGCGCGGGCCGATGGACAGTCGCACCGGCACCTCGCACGCATAGGCGATGGCCTGAAACGGGTACAGCGTGCCGGGGTTGGCGCTGAGCACTTGCAGGCCCTGATCGCTCCAGCCTACCGGTACAACTTGATAGTGGCGCATGAAGCGTTCGGTCAGCGGCGGCAAAGGGTCCAGCAGCGGTGGTACAGCATCGGCGAGCAACAACGGTGCCTGCAGCAATGCCGCCCATGCGCGGGCCAGCTCGAATTCGGAGACCAGGCCCAGACGCGTCAGCAGGCCTAGCAACTCAGTACCTTCCGACTCCTGCTGCAGACGCTGGGCGCGCTCCAGATCGGCCGTTTTCAGACCGGCATTTTCGATCAGCCAGGCACAAACCTGCTGGGCATCCGGAATGAGCAGACGGGAAACATCGACGGGAGCTGACGGCATGAATGAGGGCATTTTGCTACTTCGGAGGGACATATTACAGCACTCACCGACTGGTGAGTGCTGCGCTCAAAGACTTCAAACGATCAGTTTGACTGCTTTTGAGGGGTTGCGTTCTGCGGGCGACCGCCTTTTGTCGTTTCGGTCTTCTGGTTTTGCGCTTTCTGCGCCGCCTTGGCGTCCTGGGTCTGGGTCATCACCGTCTCGTCGCTGGCACCGGATGTTGCGTCTGCATCTGTCGCGTCGTCAGCAAAGACCGCACCACTCAGGGCAAGACCCAAAACCACACCGGCACTCATCATGGAAAACTTCATCGTATTAACTCCTCGAAAAACAAAAAGAGCTCCGCAACAAGCGAAGCAGATATAGAAATCGGGCAAGAACTAACGCACAGCACACGTCGCAACTTGCGAGCTGTCTTTCTTCATCCTGAAAAATCTTAAACCCATCGACCAGTAGGTTTAAGAAGAGTTCCTCATTTGTAAAGAAAAAATACGAAATCGAAGAAAAATACGCTTTTATTTGACATTTATGCCTTGTTTTAGACTTAATTGTATCGTTTTGTAGATTCAAAACGCCATCATGCGATGTCGCTTTGATGGCGCTCAGCAAGTAAAAAAAAGACACGCCAAACAAAACTAATTCGGCAACTAAGGAGTCCTACCTCGCGCCCTTGAAACAGGGAATAAACGCGACGACGGGAAACTGTTGCCCAAAGAAAAAGTTGGCCGAAAGCGGTAAATAAGAACGCATTTATCCTGCGCACGTGCGCAGGCAGACAGTTATTTGAAACGCAGTTGGAGAGCAATATGAACAAGCGAAAGATGATAGGCGCGCACTCGGCGCTGGCCTTGCTGGCATTGGCAGTATCCCAGGTGCACGCCGCTGACCCTACCGTACAACAAGGGCGTGAAGATCGCGCCGAAAAAGCCGCACAGAAAACCCTGGCCAAGATGACCATGGAAGAAAAGCTGGCCTACATTGGCGGCACCGGCGGCTGGGACGTCAAGCCACTGACCAATTACGGCGTCCCGCAGATCCACGGCGCTGACGGCGGTGTGGGCGTGCGCTACACCAGCGAAGGCAACGATCAGGGTGTTGTCTACCCGTCCGGCCCTAACCTGGCCGCCACCTTCAACCCGCGTCGTGCCATCGACCTCGGCCGTGCGCTGGGTTATGACACTGCCGTCGGCGGCTACCAGTTCATCACTGGCCCCGGCGTCAACCTGTACCGCATGCCGTACGGCGGCCGTGCGTTCGAATACCTCTCCGGTGAAGACCCGTTCCTTGGCGCCAGCCTGGCACCGGGCGTCATCAACGGTATCCAGTCTCGTGGTGTATGGGCCAACGCCAAGCACTACGCGGCCAACGACCAGGAAAGCAACCGCTTCAATCTGAATCAGACAATGCCAGAGCGCGTGCTGCGCGAAATGTCGTTGCCTGCGTTCGAATCGTCGTCGAAAAACGGCAATGTGGCGATGATGATGTGTGCCTTCCAGAAGGTGAACGGTGATTTCGCCTGCGAAAGCGACCACCTGATCGCCCAGATCCTGAAGAAAGAATGGGGCTTCAAAGGCTTCGTACAGAGCGACTACAACGCTGTCGTTCACGGTTTCAACGCTGCCCGCGCCGGTACCGATCTGGACATGATGGGCTACCAGATGAACAGCTCCGTGCTGAAGCCGCATCTGGACGCCGGCGACCTGAGCGCTGCGACCATCGACGACAAGGTCCGCCGCATCCTCAAGCAGATCTACCTGTACAAGTTCGACAGCAAGACGCCGCTGACCACGCACAACATGAACAGCTCGACCAGCAACAAGGTTGCTCTGAACGCTGCGCGTGAAGGTATCGTACTGCTGAAAAACCAGGACAATCTGCTGCCGCTGGACAAGCAGAAAGTCAAGAAAATCGCCGTTGTCGGCACCCTGGCCAAGTACTCGCCACCCACCGGTTTCGGCAGCGCCAACGTCATGGCCAGCCATTACGTCAGCGAGCTGAGCGGCCTGCAACAGATCGCGCCTAACGCCAAGGTCGACTTCATCGAAGGCCTGTCGCTGGACCCAAGCACCAGTGCCTGGACCACCACCGACGCGACTGGCAACGAAGTCCAGGGCATGAAGGTCGAGTACTTCAGCAACACCAACTGGTCTGGTGATGCAGCTGTCACGCGTACCGAGAAGCACGTTGACCTGGACTGGGCCAACGACAAGAACCTGCCGTTCGAAAGCAACACTTCGACGTCCGATCCGTACGCCAGCAAAGGTTCGACCGCTGGCCAGCTGAATGGCGATACATCGTCGACTTCGATTCGCTACACCGGCAAGGTGACTCCGACCCAGAGCGGCGAGCAGGTGTTCAAGGTGCGTGCCGACGGCGCGGTGCGTCTGTGGGTCAACGGCAAGAAAATCATCGACAACGGTGACGGCAAGCCGCTTCCGGGCAACAGCATTCCGCCAACCATTCCAGAGTTCGCCAAGATCAATCTGGAAGCGGGCCAGTCTTACGACGTGAAGCTCGAGTACTCGCGTCGTGCCGGCTACCTGTCGACCATGGGCGGCCTGGTAGGTGTGCAGTTGAGCTCCGCCTCGCTGAACGCTCCTCAGGACCTGTCCGGTTATGACGCCGTCGTGGTTGCCGTAGGTAACAGCAACGAATACGAAGGTGAAGGTTTCGACCACAGCTTCGATCTGCCTGAGTTCCAGAACGAGCTGATCCAGAACATCGCCAAGGTCAACCCCAATACCGTGGTGACCATGTATGGCGGTACGGGTCTGAAGATGAGCGACTGGATCGAACAGGTTCCAGCAGCGCTGCACGCCTTCTATCCGGGTCAGAACGGTGGTCAGGCCCTGGCCGAGATCCTCTTCGGCAAGGTCAACCCGTCGGGCAAGCTGCCGATCAGTATCGAACGCAACATCGAAGACAACCCGGCCTACGCTTCCTTCCCGAAATTCGACAACCAGAACACTCTGACCGACATGGATTACAAGGATGACCTGCTGCTGGGTTATCGCGGTTACGAGAAGAAAGGCATCAAGCCGCTCTATCCGTTCGGCTACGGTCTGTCGTACACCACGTTCGGCTACAGCAACATCAAGGTCACGCCGGGCGTCGCGGTCGGCAATACACCGATCAAGGTGTCCTTCGACCTGAGCAACACCGGCAAGGTCGGTGGTTCGGAAGTCGCTCAGCTGTATGTGGGCCAGCAGAACCCGAAAGTCGAGCGTCCGATCAAGGAACTCAAAGGCTACAAGAAGGTGTTCCTCAAGCCGGGTGAAAGCAAGCGTGTGACCATCGAGCTGAATGATCGCTCGCTGGCCTACTTCGATGAGAAGAGCAAGCAGTGGGTGGTCGATGCCGACACCTTCAACATCTCGCTCGGCTCGTCGTCGCAGGACATCCGCCTGAACGCCAAGCTGGTCAACTCGTTCCGTCAGGAACTGTCGACCACCAGCAGCAACCCGCTGCCACGCTCCGCTCTGAACTCGGTCCTGGTCGAGAAACCACCGGTCAAGACCGGCGGTGTATTCAAGCAGACCGTTGAGTAAGCGTTAGCTGACTGAAGGGTAAACGGACAAATAAAGGCTCAGGGACGAGCCCTTACCGCTGCATCGACCTGCGCAATGTAGGTATCGAAACACTCGACCAGATCCACCTGATCGGGAAAGCGTAACCACTGAATCTGCAAGCCATCCATCATCGCCAGAAGCTGCCGGATGATCTTGTCCAGATCCACATCCGCACGTACCTCCCCGCGCTCCACCAAAGCCGAAAACTGTCCCAGCAAGTGCGCGTGAATACGCTCGTAGCGCGTCTGGAACCATTCAAAGGCAGGCTGGTTTTCCAGCAGACTTTCCGCATTGAGGATCGAAAATGCACGCACCACGCCGGGCGCCGTAGCGTTGGAGCGGTTGATCGCGCGCAAGCCGCCGAGCAGACCGGTCAGGGTGTTATCGGTGCGGACTTCGGCAGCAATTCGGCCGTTGACCTCGTCGCGTCGCTCCAGCACGCCCATCAGCAGCGAGATCTTGCTCGGAAAATGGTGCAGCAATCCGGCGACGGAAATACCGACGATGGCTGCCACCTTGGCCACCGAAGCGCCGGTATAGCCTTCAAGGGAAAACACTTGCAGGGCTGCATCGAGCAGTTCTTCGCGGCGCTTTTCGCCCTTTGGCGCGCGTCGCTGTCGGGTGACTGCCGTGCCCGTTTCCGTGGGGTCATGCCGAGTCATATCAGGCTCCTTCTTGAACAGCCGCGTACCCTAACCATTCAGGCAAGCGCTGGCAACGCTATTGAGCCGGATTGTTCGACAATTTCATCTTGTACAGCAGTGCCGTGACAGGTTCAGGTGCGCTCCACCGGGACACTGCCCCAGCCTTCGCCCAGCATGCGCTGCATCAGCACCGTGTCTACCCAGCGGCCATGCTTGAAGCCGACCGATTCGAACACTCCGACCCGGCGAAAGCCGAGACGCTCATGCAGGCGCAACGACGCGATATTCTGGCTGTTGCCGATAACCGCGATCATCTGCCGCCAGCCGCCCGCTTCGCAGTGCTGCACCAGGGCACTCAACAGCGCCTGACCGATCCCCTGCCCGCCGAGCCCATCGCGCACGTACACAGAATCCTCCACGGTGAAGCGGTAGCCTGGACGTGGCCGATACGGCGTAACGTAGCCATAGCCGACAATGTCGCCATCGCGCTCGGCGACCATATACGGCAAGCCTTTGGCGAGGACCATGCGACGACGCTGGAGCAATTCTGCCAGGTCAGGCGGCTCCAGCTCGAAGCTGGAAATCCCGTGTAGCACGTGGTCAGCGTAAATCGCCTGTACAGCGGGCATGTCATCGTCGCGGGCGTCACGCAGGTCAAAGGTTGAAGTCATGTCCGAACTCTGTACGAATGTCTGTGAATGGCCGCAATGATGCCGCTCGCCACGACATTAAAAAAGCTATGATTTATCATCCACAGCATAAGAAATACTTTGTCATGCGTCGGCTGAACCTCAATCACCTGCACACGTTTTCGCTGGTCATCGCCCATGGCAGTTTTTCTGCGGCGGCAGAGCGTCTGCACCTGACCCAGCCAGCGGTCAGCCTGCACGTGCGACAACTGGAAGATCAGTTGAAGCTGCAGCTGATCGAACGGGTCGGCAAACGCCTCAAACCTACCTCCGCAGGCACTGTACTGTTGGAGCATATCGCGCGCATCGATGCGGTGGTCGAAGACGCTCTGCAGGCACTGTCCAGCCATGCCAGCGGCGTTGCCGGGAAAATCGCCATCGGCACCGGCGCGACAGCCTGCATCCATTTGCTGCCGCCCATGTTGCAGGCGCTGCGTCGGCGCTTCCCGGAACTGGATGTGCGCGTCAGTACCGGCAACACCGAAGGTATCCTCAAGGCGGTCGAAGAAAACCTTCTGGACCTGGCACTGGTCACCCTGCCCGCCGCCAGCCGCAGTCTGCACATCACGCCGCTGCTTGAGGATGCGTTCGTGGCGATCTTCGCCAGCAGCCAGCGACCGATGCCGGCGCACATGACCCCGGAGCGCCTCAGCGCACAACCGCTGGTCGTATTCGAAGCAGGCAGCAGTACGCGTCTGCTGATCGATGAATGGTTCCTGCACGCCGGGATCCGGGTAAAACCGGTCATGGAACTGGGCAGTATCGAAGCGATCAAGGAAATGGTCGCCGCAGACCTGGGCTACAGCATCGTGCCGCGGATGGCCGTTGCTGCGCTGCACCATCGCCGCGGCTTGCAAATGCTGCCACTGGCAACAGCGCTGAGTCGCACATTGGGAATCGCCTTGCGCCAGGACAAACCGGTCAGCAAGGCCCTGCGTCAGGTGCTGGATGCACTGCAATACCTCAAAAGGTCATGAAGGCGCGCCACGATAGAGGCTTGAGCGCGCCCATGCACTATAAAGAGCAACGGCACTCGGCCTGGCAAATAAGGTCGACAGTTGCACAGGCAGCGAATCAGGTTGTACGATGACTGCCCACTGGTAACTGAAAAAATGATGGCTGGCCTGCTTTTAAACGCCCCATCACTGACAATCTGTAAAGCAACTCGGCAACCCATAAGGAGCGCCGGTCCGGATACCTTCCCTGCCGACCTCCAACCTCAAAACAACAGGAGATACCGATGCCTAACATTCTCGGCCAGAACTTCATCGCTGGCGGCCGCAGCGCTTTGGGCCAGAGCCTGCAAAAAAGCCTGGATGCCACCACCGGTGAAGAGCTGCCTTACAGTTTTCATCAGGCCACCGACGGCGAAATCGACGCCGCGGCACTGGCTGCCAAGGCTGCGTTTGCGGAATTTCGTCAGCTGAGCCCGGCCCGTCGCGCCGACTTCCTCGACGCCATTGCCGATGAACTTGACCAGCTGGGTGATGACTTCGTCGCCATCGTCTGCCAGGAAACCGCCCTGCCCCAGGCGCGAATTCAAGGTGAGCGCGGTCGCACCAGTGGCCAGATGCGCCTGTTTTCCAAAGTTCTGCGTCGCGGTGATTTTGTTGGTGCACGTATCGACCTGGCACTGCCGGATCGAAAGCCGCTGCCACGCGTCGACCTGCGCCAATACCGTATCGGTGTCGGCCCGGTTGCGGTGTTCGGAGCGAGCAACTTCCCGCTGGCGTTTTCCACTGCCGGTGGTGATACCGCGGCGGCCTTGGCCGCCGGTTGCCCAGTGGTGTTCAAGGCGCACAGCGGTCACATGGCGACCGCCGATCTGGTGGCGAGCGCCATCATTCGCGCTGCCGAACGTACGCAGATGCCCAAAGGCGTGTTCAACATGATCTTCGGCAACGGCGTTGGCGAAGGTCTGGTCAAGCACCCGGCCATCCAGGCCGTCGGCTTTACCGGTTCGCTGAACGGCGGCAACGCACTGTGCAAAATGGCTGCCGAACGTCCGCAACCGATTCCGGTATTTGCCGAGATGTCGAGCATCAACCCGGTCGTGCTGCTGCCAGAAGCCTTGCAGGCTCGCGGTGAAACCGTGGCCAAGGAGCTGGCGGGCTCGGTGGTGATGGGTGCCGGTCAGTTCTGCACCAACCCGGGCGTGGTCATCGGCCTGCGCTCACCGGCGTTCTCAAAATTCGTTGAGCATCTGACCGAACAGATGGGCAGTCAGGCTCCGCAGACCATGCTTAACGCGGGCGGCCTGCGCAGTTACAGCAAAGGTGTGGAACACCTGATGGCGCACCCTGGCGTGACGCATCTGGCCGGCAAGCCACAGGAAGGCAAGCAGGCTCAGGCGCAGCTGTTCAAGGCTGACGTCAGCCTGCTGCTGAACGGTGATCAGTTGCTGCAAGAGGAAGTCTTCGGCCCGACCACGCTGCTGATCGAAGTCGCTGACGATGCGCAGTTGAAGGACGCGCTGCAAGCCTTGCGTGGTCAGCTGACTGCGACCGTGATCGGTGAGCCCGCGGACTTGAGCACCTACAGCTGGCTGCAACCGGTTCTCGAAGAGAAAGTCGGGCGCATTCTGTTCAACGGCTACCCGACCGGTGTCGAGGTCTGCGAGGCCATGGTTCACGGCGGCCCATACCCGGCCACCTCGGACGCACGCGGTACCTCGGTGGGCACCCTGGCCATCGACCGCTTCCTGCGCCCGGTCTGCTATCAGAACCTGGCGGACAGCCAGTTGCCACCTGCGTTGCAGAACGCCAACCCGTTGGGCCTGCGTCGTCTGGTCAATGGTGAATGGAGTGATCAGCCTGTCGCGTAACGGCCACCGGCTGGATCCGCAACACAGCAGCGCGACCTGATGAGGGTCGCGCTTTTTTTTTGGAAAATATTTCTTTTTTGTGCCCGAAGTCGCTTATAGCGGACCTGTTTTGTACCCGGATGACAGCACCATAGAAGTGCAAAACAGGGGCTGTTCATAAATTAACCACACAGCTGTAAGCCACGTGTAACAAGGGTTTCAAAAAGTTACCCACAGACATACCCACGATTTCCGTGGACAACTTTTCATCGATTTCGGACCTTAAAAACCCTGAGCAGTGCAAGCGTAAATTTTGACGGGGGTCTGCAATGCTGGTGTGATGGCATCTGTGATGGCCAACGAGGCCGCCTGACATAACCTTATGCACGTTTGGCGGTTGATTCGACAGACTGTCCATAGTGAGATAGATGATTTATCGAGGCTCCCCTATGCAACAGCGTTGTAACGTGGCCGTACTCGGCCTGGGTGCCATGGGTGCTGCCACTGCCTATCAGCTGGCAAAGGCCGGAGTCGATGTGATTGGTATCGACCGCTACGATCCCCCGCACACACAGGGCTCCAGTCACGGCGATACACGCATCACGCGACTCTCGGCCGGTGAAGGTCCGCAATACCTGCCACTGGTACGCAGCTCACAGCACATCTGGCGCGAACTTGAAGCATTGAGCGGCGAGTCGCTGTTCGAACAATGCGGTGTGCTGGTGATGACCTCCAGCCCGGCCTACGATCCCGAGGACGTCAACGACTTCACCCATCAGACCATCGCCCTGGCCCGCACTCATGGGGTGAAGCACGAGGTATTGGCGGCTGCAGCGATTCGCGAGCGTTTCCCTCAGTTCTCTCCTGTGCTGGACAGCGCCATCGGCTATTTCGAACCCGAAGGCGGATTCGTTCGGCCCGAGCGCTGCATCGCCGTACAACTCAAGCTGGCAAGGCAACACGGCGCGCGTCTGCTGACCCACGAAACGGTCACGCACTTACAGGCGCATGGCGATCAGGTACGAATCACTACCGACAAGGGCTCGATCATCGCCAACAAGGTCGTAGTCAGCGCGGGTATGTGGTCGTCCGGGTTGCTCGGCGCACCGTTCAGCGACCTGCTGCGGGTGTGCCGGCAAAAGCTGTTCTGGTTCGAGTTGCAGCACGAAGCTGTCTTTGCTGCGCCGTCGCCAAGCTTCATCCTGAGTCATGGGCCGGGCGAAGCCGATGTCAATTACGGCTTCCCGCCGCTGCCCGGTGAAAACAGCATGAAGGTCGCTACCGAGCAGTACCTCGATACGTCAGCGGCTGACCGGTTGGACCGCACCATTACCGCGTGGGAAGAACAGGAAATGTTCCGCACCCAGGTGCAGGGCAGGATTGCGGGACTGACACCAAAGGTGGTCAAGTCCTCGGTATGCGCCTACACCGTCACGCCGGACTGCCACTTCATCATCGATGAACACCCGCACTTGAAAAACATGACGGTGGTCTCGGCCTGTTCCGGCCACGGTTTCAAGCATTCGGCCGGGCTTGGACTGGCGCTGGCGCAACGTTGTATTGATGGCGAGAGCGATGTGGATCTCTCGGCCTTTTCATTGCAACGCTTCGCCAGGCAGGCTTGATCAGCGCGCCACCACGAACGCCTCGTCGATGCGCGCCAGATCGGTGTCGCGCAAGGTGCCGGCGTAGTAATGCAGTTTGATCCAGGCCATCAAATAGTCGTAACGGGCTTTTGCCAGATCGCGACGGGTACTGTAGAGCTGCTGCTCGGCGTTGAGGGCATCCAGGCTGATGCGCTCGCCACCCAGAATGCTCTGGCGCGTCGACTCGACCAGCGCCTGCGCCGAGATCAGCGCTTTCTGATAGGCGCGCAACTTGTTCACCCCT
Organism: Pseudomonas sp. MEJ108; assembly: GCF_030208985.1. Taxonomy (NCBI): domain Bacteria; kingdom Pseudomonadati; phylum Pseudomonadota; class Gammaproteobacteria; order Pseudomonadales; family Pseudomonadaceae; genus Pseudomonas; species Pseudomonas sp. MEJ108. The sequence goes on along the minus strand of NZ_JARVSW010000021.1, from coordinate 67,155 downwards.
GACGCACAGGCGTTGAACTGGCGACGCAGTTCGATCAGTGTTTCCCGGGTCTTGCCCTCCAGCTCATATTCAGCCTGCTCGCGCTTGCTGTTGGCCTGGCGCACCGAGGCACTGGTGCCACCTCCGGCATACAGTGGAAGACTGAGCTCGATGCCTATCGTGTTGGTGTCGTAACGCTGATTGTAGGTGTTGCCGCTGTCCGATTCGTTCTGGCGGATACTTGCGTAGGCGTTCACCGTCGGCAGATGCCCTGCGCGGTTGCGTTCCACCTCGTATCGCGCCACTTCCAGGGACTGACGTTGCGAGGCCAGGATCGGGCTGTTGGCCATGGCCAGCGCATGCCACTCGGTAAAACTGGACGGTGCCAGTACCAACGCTTGAAAGCTGTCCCTCAATGGCTCCAGCTGCGCAACATCGATACTCGGTTCGCCCAACAACGCCGCCAGCTCGCGCAAGGCCGCATCCTGCTCATCGCTGGCTTCGATCTGCTCGGCAATCGCCAGTTCGTTGCGCGATTCGGCTTCGAGAATATCGGTGCGCGTGCCTTCTCCCCGCTCGAACATCTGCCGGTTCTGCGCGAACTGGCGCTCGAACGCCTGCTGCTTGGCACGCGCGATATTGATCTGGTCCTGGGCGAAAAGTGCCTGGGTGTACAGGGTCAACACCCGCACCAGCAATTCCTGGCTCTTGCTGCGAAAGGTCTCGTCGGCAAACAGCGCCTGAGCCAGCCCCTTGCGGTAATTGGCGTACGCCTCGTAATCGATCAAGGGCTGCTGAACCGTCAGGCTCGATCCAAAGCTGTTGTAGTGGCGATGGTCGGTGGTGTCTTGAGCGCTGCCTTTGAGGGTCGCCTTGGAATCGTTGCGCCCCTTGTTGTAGCTGTATGACACGCGAGGCAACAAGCCGGCACGACCAATCACCCGGTTCTCCAGGCCCGCGTCGCGCTCCTTGAGTGCGCCCAGATAAACCGGATCATTGCGAAGCGCCAATTCATAGACCTGAAACGGGCCCATGGCCTGGCTCAAAGGTGCAGTACCCAGCAGGATGGCCGTCAGCAGAGCGGCTTTAAAGGGATGACGAGACATCCTATTCCTCCGTCAACGCGGAGCCGGCACGGTCCAGCAAAGGTTTGAACAGATAATTGAGCAGCGAGCGCTCACCCGTGCGCACGAACATTTCAGCGGGCATGCCGGGTTTGATCACCAGCCCGTTGAGTTTTTCCAGCGCCGCGTCGCCCACCGAAGTTCGCAGCACGTAATACGGCTGGCCGGTTTTTTCATCCTGCATCTGGTCGGCGGAAATCAGGCTCACCTCACCGGAAACACGCGGCGTGCGGCTTTGATTGAACGCGGTAAACAGAATGTCGACCGGCAAATGGCTGGCGACCTTGTCGATCAGTTGCACTGGCAGCCGCCCTTCAACTTCAAGCCGTGTGCCTTGCGGAACGATTTCCAGCAGGGTTTCGCCGGCACGCACCACCGCGCCTTCGGTGTGCACGCCCAGATTGACGGCGATGCCATCAGCCGGCGCAAGGATGGCGCTGTGTTGCAGACTGAAACCGGCCGAGGCCAGTTGCTGCTCAAGGGTAAGCGCCTTGACCTGGGCATCGGCCCATTGGCTGCGCACCTCTTTCTGGTACTCCTCGCGCTGCTGCTGAAGGCGTAACCGCGATTCGACGATACCTTGCTCTATACGTCCGGTTTCGCCTGCGTTTTGCGCCAGGCTCTGTTGCACCTGAGAAAGCTGACGCTGGAACTCCAGCAGGCGATTGCCGGGAATGAACCCGTTCTGCGCCAAGGGCTCCAGGTTACTCAGCTGCTTGCGTAACGAGTCAGCCTGAGCCAGCAGGTCCGAGCGGGCACGGCGCATACCGGCAAGTTGCAGTCCGGCACCCTCAATGCTCGCCTGCAAGCCGGATTGCTCGCGCGCCAGCGCCTGGCGCCGGCTGCTGAACAACTGGCGCTGCCCTTCAAGCACCAGCGCCAGCCGAGGGTCGGGGTCTTGCCCCTGCCCGGCGGCAATCAGTTCTGCGGGGAAGCGCACCTCGTCAAGGTTGTCGCGCTCGCTCTGCCAACGCGCCAGGCTGGCCCAGGCCATTCGATACTGGGCTCGCAGCGATTGCACGTCAGCTTCGACCTGAGTCTGATCAAGGCGAAACAGTGGTTCGCCCTCTTTCACCAATTGGCCTTCACTGACCAGAATTTTGCTGACCACGCCGCCATCCAGCGACTGCACAGCCTTGCGCTTGCCAGAAACAACCACCGTCCCCTGCACGGCAATGCCCTGATCCAGAGGAGCAAGACTGGCCCACAGAAAGAAACTGCCCGCTCCCGCCAACATGAGAATCCAGCCGGCGCGAACAAAGAACTGCACGCCGCGCTCCTTGCCCGGCACGGCGTAATGAGTGTCGATAGGGCTGTTCATACGTCGGACTGCCTGTTCTGCGTGCCGTACTGACGGCTCATGGAAAGCCCGGCAGGTGCCGGGCGGGATTGCGATTGAGGCTGCGCTTGCGGTGCTTGTGTGGACGATGGCTGTCCCGACAAGGCCTGCAGCACCTGAGCCGTGGCGCCGAATGCCTGCATGCGACCTTCGCTCAGCACCAGCAGACGATCGGTCTGGTTCAACGACTGCGTACGGTGGGTGACGAGCACGACAGTGCAGCCGCGGGTCTTGAGTTCAGCAATCGCCTGAGTCAGCGCCGCTTCACCCGCGGCATCCAGATTGGAATTGGGCTCATCGAGCACCACCAGTCGCGGATCGCCATACAGCGCACGGGCCAGCGCGACGCGCTGTTTCTGACCACCGGACAAGCCTGCGCCATCATCGCCCAGCCGCGTGTCGTAGCCTTGCGGCAGGCGCAGAATCAGTTCGTGTACGCCCGCCAGTTGCGCGGCAGCGACCACGGCGCTCGCGTCACCCTCGCGAAAGCGCGCGATGTTTTCCGCCACGCTGCCACCGAACAGCTCGATATCCTGCGGCAGATAACCAATATAGGGACCCAGCGCCTCTCGGTCCCAGCGATGCATGTCGGCCCCGTCCAGACGTACCGTTCCGCCCAGCGCCGGCCAGACACCGACCAGCACGCGTGCCAGGGTCGATTTGCCGGAGCCGGATGCGCCCAGCACGCCGAGCACTTCACCGGCCTGCAACTGAAAGCTCACTTGCTGAATCGTCGGCGACGTTTTGCCAGGAGGCGCAGCGCTGACCTGTTCCGCACTGATCTGACCACGCGGTGCCGGCAGCGGCATGCGCGGCGCGGGCTCGGCGTAGGTCTTGAGTAACTGGTCGAGGCGCCCATAAGCCAGGCGTGCAGAACTCCATTGCTTCCAGACGGCGATCAGTTGGTCGATAGGGCTCAGAACCCGACCCATGAGGATCGAACCGGCGATCATCATGCCAGCAGTCATGTCTCCATTTATCACCAGCAGTGCGCCCAAGCCCAGCACCAGCGACTGCAGGCACAGACGCAGGGCCTTGCTGATCGAACTGATCACCGCTCCCGTATCACTGGCCCGGTTTTGCAGGGCCAGAAAGCGCCCATGCACATGGAACCAGCGACGCCGCAAGACCTCAAGCATGCCCATCGCCTGGATCGCCTCGGCCTGCTGCAGGTGCCGGGTCGCCAATTGCGCAGACTGCTGCGAGTAGCCGCTGGCTTCGGCCAGCGGTTTGCGGGTCAGCCATTCGTTGAGACACGCCAGTCCGACCAGCAACACCGTGCCTACGCTGGCGAGCACGCCAAGCCAGGGGTCAAAAAGGAAGATCACCGCCAGGTAGATGGGGAACCACGGGGCGTCGAAGAACGCGAACAACGCCGGCCCGGTGAGAAACTGGCGGATGAAAGTCAAGTCACCCAGCGCCTGTCCAGCCTGACGCTGTCCGGCGTGCAGGTTGCTCTCGAACGCAGCCTGATAGACGCGCAGATTGAAACGCTTTTCCAGCTCACTGCCGATGCGGATCACCACAAAGCTGCGGACCATCTCCAGCAGGCCGATAAACGCAAAGAACCCGACCACCATCAGCGTCAGCATGGCCAGGGTGGTCTGGTTCTGTGAGGTCAGTACGCGGTCATAGACTTGCAGCATGTAAATCGATGGGGCGAGCATCAGCACGTTGATCAGCGCGGTAAAACAACCGACACCGATCAACGCGCTCTTGTAGTCAGCCAGCGCTTTATAAAGCGGCGGCCGGGCGCTTTGGGGCAACGCACTCATGGTTGTTCCTTGATGGTCTTGCTTGTGACGGAGTGACATCCCTGGGTTTTGACAAACAACTCGCGTAGGTCCGTGAAACGCTTAATCGGCGAGCCGTCCAAGGACCAGCACTTCACCGCCGGGCAGACGCGCCTGATAGATCTGCTCCCCCATGTTATTGAGGTGAATCAGGCGATTGCCTTCCTTGTCGGTGAACGCCAGGCCATCCGGAGTCGGAAACCAGCCAGTGGGTGCTTCATGCAACCACTTCACTGCGCAGGCGAGATCGCCCGTCAGTTGCGGTACTTCGGTATTGAGATGCAGCTCACAGACTTCGTTCGTCTTTCCCTGAAGAGAAAGTCGCCACTTGCCGCTGAGTTCATCAGGATTGGGCAGTTTCAAACTCATGGCCAGGCTTGCTCCAGAAATACCCACCAGCAGCCCAAAGGCTGCTGGCACGATTCGAAAAACGTGAGTGATCTTCATGGCGGGGTACTTTTCAGATCATGGACAACCGCAGGGTCGTCCATGATTGTTACAGATTAAACCACGATATCAGTAGCCAATGCTTGACCTACAGTACCGACCAGAAAATCGCCAATGCCCTGACCGGTGAAGTCGATCGCCAGACTGCCCAGATTGCTGCTCTGGTTATAGTTGAGGATCGCCTCGCCAGCGTGGCCGCTGAACGCGTTGACGAACTGCAGCGCGCTCAGCGTGGAAATGGCCGACACGTCGATCTTGTCCTGACCGCTGACGAAATCACGAATCGTATCCTGGCCTGCACGGTTGGAATCAGAGCTGGCGCCAAACACGAAGATGTCGGCACCTGCACCACCGGTCAGGCTGTCGGCGCCGCCACCACCGTAGATGATGTCGTTGCCGGCACCACCCTTGAGGTCGTTGGCGGCAGCATTGCCGATCAACAGGTCATTGCCCGAACCGCCCAGCGCGTTTTCAACCACCACACCCTTGGCGATCGAAACGTTGCCCACCATGCCACCGACATCCGAGAACGAGGCGGCATTGAGGTTGATCTTCTGGTTCTGGGTGAAGCCTGAGAAGTCGAGGGTATCCTTGCCCCCGCCATCCCACACCGAGAACACCACCTTGGACGAGGCGGAGGTGGCGCTGTAGAAATCGCGCCCGGCAGTGGAGTTGAACCCATAGACCGTATCACCGGCACGGGTGCTCATGTTCGCGCCATAGAGCTGCTGAACGGCAGTGATGTCATCCAGCAACGGTGCCGAAGAGTACGACGGAGCACCGCCCTTGACGAAGTTCTGGTCGGTGTTGGACTCACTCCAGTAGCTCATGACGCTGTAGCCACGGGTATCTTCTGCGTAAGTGGCGTCCTTGTAGCTCGGATTGCCCTCGCCCGCGTTGTAGTCACCTGGGTGAGACAGGCCAAGGGTGTGGCCGATTTCATGGGTCAGGGTCTGACGACCGTAATTGCCATTGTCCGGGGTGGTGTTGACCTTGTAGCTGTTATCGACAAGGTACCAGGACTGGCCGTCAGTACGGCTGTTGCCGCTGGGCAGGTAGGCAAAAGCTGCCCCGCCTGCACTGCCGTTGCTGTAGTTGCCGAAGGTCATATGCCCGTCGCCGCCGGAAGCTGCCTGGGTGAAGCTGACCTTGGCAACGTCTGCCCAGGATTGCATCGACAATACTGCCTGTGCTTTCTGCTGCGCGTTGAACGCACTGAAAGTCCCCAGCGAATTGTCGAACCCGGCAGGTTTGGCCGTCAGGAACGTGTAAGTGAGGTTGATGGTGCCGTTGCCATCGCGATCCGTCCAGGAGGCGTCGTCGCGAAGAATATAATCAGCGGCCTGATCGACTGAATACGAGGGCTTGCCATTGATCGTGAGGTTGCCGCCACGGTCATACTGGTGCGCGAACGCATTGATCTGGTCGAAAGAGGTGCTGGTAGCAGCGGAAAGTTGGATTGCAGCATTTTCTTTGACTTTCGTCATGACACTTCCTTGTTTGCTGATTGATTGACAGGTCAGGTACGACAAGACTCTCCCCTGTAGCGAGAGAGTCCGGTCACTCGCCTGGTGAAGCGTGAAATCGTGTTGCGTAACAAAACTGACACATCTTGAAATCTTGTGTCCAGCGCTGTTCGATGATGTCAAGTGGCCTCAAATGGGCAAGCGCCTACAGGCATTGGAGAATCGCCTGATATTATTTTTTGTGATGATGAGATCGTCGATAAGCGCTTGAACAGACTGTAACAAGCTTGATAAATATGACTGATAGGTCAGGAATTTTATGGCTTCGACTGACCACGAATGCCTTGGGTAATGACGCGCCCCACTCAGCCGCTATGAACAGCATTTCGCCAGCCTTGCCATTGGCCAAAGCTGACACTTTTCCCCGACACAGAAACGCAAAAAGCCCCGACGAGTCGGGGCTTTTGTTGAAGCGCAGTGGCCTGAATGTTCAGGCCAGGTAAATCAGTCGTCGCGGCTCATGATGCCGAAGATCTGCAGCAGGCTGATGAACAGGTTATAGATCGATACATACAGGCTGACCGTCGCCATGATGTAGTTACGCTCGCCACCCTGAATGATCGCGCTGGTCTGGAACAGAATGCAGACCGACGAGAACAGCACGAAGCCCGCGCTGATAGCCAGTTGCAGACCGCTGATCTGGAAGAACATGCTGGCCACTACTGCACCCAGCAGGACAAAGAAACCTGCGGTAATGAAACCACCCAGGAAGCTCATGTCCTTGCGAGTGATCAGTACATAGGCCGAGAGACCGCCGAATACCAGAGCCGTCATCGCGAAGGCGGAGCTGACCACTTCAGCCCCCCCGGCCATGCCCAGGTAACGGTTGAGGATCGGGCCCAGCAGGAACCCCATGAAACCTGTCAGGGCGAAGGTCGACACCAGACCCCAGACCGAATCACGCAGCTTGTTGGTCAGGAAGAACAGACCGTAGAAGCCGATCAGCACCACGAAAATGTTCGGGTAGCCGACGCGCATCTGCTGAGCGACGAAGGCCATGACACCACTGAAAGCCAGTGTCAGGGCGAGAAGACCGTAAGTATTGCGCAGGACACGACTAACCTCGAGCTGGTCGGCCTGCATGCCGGTTTTAAGGCTGTAATCCTGTTCGCGCATGGCGAAACTCCTTGCTGTTGAAATGTTGAGTTGCAAAGATCATAACAGAGGCGCTGCAACTGGCTAGTCACAGAGTTTGACAGCTTGTTTCATTCCGGTATTATGGCGCCCGCAACGAAGTGGAGGTATGGCCGAGTGGTTTAAGGCAGCAGTCTTGAAAACTGCCGACTGTAACAGGTCCTAGAGTTCGAATCTCTATGCCTCCGCCATATTTGGCAGCGCAAAGCCCTGATTATTCAGGGCTTTGTCGTTTCTGGGGTTTGGCCAATGCCTCCGCAAGCTCATCAGCCCATACTTGGCCCACGCTGACAAAATGTGGATACTGCCAGTTTGCCAGCCGATGAACCATGGAAGACCCTAATGGCCCCCAGCCGAACGCTTGTCCATCCTGTTGGAGGCACGCAACCCCATGCGGATGAGATTCGGCACGCTATCAAGGCTGATGGTCACGATTCAGCGCCAGCCACCTTGGGAATAGACCGTATCGATGAAGAGCTCGAACGCCTCGCGATCGGCCGATATGCCCGCTTCAGTAGAGCGTCAGACAATCTCGCGGGCGGCACTCAGCCGTTAGCCGACCCTATCCATACCACGGTTTCCGATGGGCACCACGCCGACCTGGCCATAGGGCGCTATGCGCGCTTCAGCAGACCGTCTCCCAACCTGGTTGGCGGTACGCAACCCCGGGCGGACACGCCGTCGGAACAGGCACCCTCGCCCTTCACCCCGCAGATGCGCCATCCAGAGCGTGAATCCGAGTTCTTTACCATCCGGCAGGACTCACCCGGCACCCACTCTTTCAGCATCCCCAAGGCACCTGATCGCCCGGCGAAAGCCAGATGGCTGCGTCCAGGGGAGCCGCTCACCGTGGCCGATATCACCTTGCCCGGCGGCATGATCTACACGGGCACGCAGAACCCCGAATTCAGACTATCCGAACCTTCTTTCATAGACGCAGCCTTGCCGGTGGCCGGTTCCGACACGCCTCCCGTTGCGGGGGTGGCCTACTATTGGTCGACCTACAAAGATCTTGAACCTGCCGCGCGCAGGGGCTATCTGCAGTGGCTGGCGGGGGGACGTTGTGATCCTGAGGCAAGCAGTGGTTACCTGTTCATGTTTTTCCACGGCCTTGAACGGCGTTTACTGATCGACAGCCTTTCTGATCCCGATGCACGAAAAGAGATTCCCGCGATAAAAGAGGAAATCGAGCGTTTGCGGACTGTTTATCATCGGGATCTTTCGTTTTATAACCAGGCTTCGCGGCTTCTCGAATACCTGAACATGCCTGTCATTTCAGGGCAGATGTATTTGCGCGAGCCACCAATGGAGTCGGCCGACCGCTATGAAATGCCCATCGTGCTGCGAGTGGCGCTGGGCCAGATGGCCATCGACAAATACCCGTTGAACGCATCCTGGGCCTTATCCTGGGCGCTGACGGATCCGAATATCTCGCGTGGCAAACCTGTTGGCAGATGCGCAGATCTGTTTCAGCGCCTGTTCAGAGCCGAATATGAAGAGCAGTTTCCCGACGGCCTGAAGCTGCTGAGGAACAAGACCCGACTATGGGTCGCCTATCGCCCATCGTCCGCCTACCTCGATGTACCGGAAATACCGGTGGGTGATCTGCCAGACGTCAGCATTACGTCCGCCACCCGCAAGAAAATCCAGGTCCTCGTGCAGGGCTGTGCTTCAGTGCTCGCACCATTCAGTCGGTACATGGGCCGCAATGCCGATGATCTCGCTAAGCATGAGTCATTGGAGGCGCTGCTATTGCTGCCGGTGTCGCTATGGCCCGAATACGCCAGGCATGAACTGCGACAGCTTCAATCGGAGGTCGGCCCTGCCACGAAGTTGATGACGCTTGATCAGCTGGCGATACGTTTCAAGTCTGACGGTGCCCAGGCACGCAACCAGATCATCGCGCTGATAAAAGTACTTGAAGACATGCACATAGGAATGGAACCGGATGTGCTGGCGGGCAATCGTGCGCCCAAACCTGAGGACAGCATCGTTCTGTTCGCGACCGGGCCCGATCCTGGCATGTCGCGGGTGACAGCGGACTACAACGCGGCTGTCGTCACTCTGGATCTCGCCAGCAGCGTGGCAGCGGTTGATGGCGGCACGAGTCAGCATGCAGTTGCACTGCTCGAACGGCATATCGACTCATGGGAGCATCTGCGTGTCGCGCATCGAACACGTCTCAAGGCGTATCTGTCGATGCAACTGCAGCAGCCGCCCAACCTGGCAAGCCTGAAAAAGAAGCTGGGTTCGCTGAATCAGGAAGAAAAGCAGACCATCGTCGGTTGCCTGACTCACCTTGCCCACGCTGACGGAGCGGTTACGCCTGAGAAAGTCAGATTGCTTGAGCGGATCTACAGGGCACTTCAACTCAATCCACACGCTCTTTACAGCAACCTCCATGATGCTGCGGCCGGTTCGCATACAGGACAGGTCTCGACAGCGCTGTCAGCCGCTACAGCAACAGGCCCCGACAAGAAGCAAGGCTCCGGGATCGTGCTGGACATGGACAGGGTTGCCCGGTTGCGACGCGAAACGGCAGAGGCTTCGGCGCTGCTGGCTGATGTTTTTCGTGACGATCAAGAGGACGAGCAGCAGGACGACACGCAGATAGCCGAAGACGATGCTTCACAAGACACCCCAGGCACTGGCACCCATCTCCATGGACTCGATGCGGGGCACTCTGCGTTTCTGCGCCTGCTGGTCTCGCGCAACCAATGGAGTCGACGAGAGCTGGAAGTCGCGACGGCAGGTATGGCGTTGATGCTCGACGGTGCGCTGGAGCAAATCAACGATATGGCATTCGAGTTGTTCGACATGCCGGTTTCCGAGGGCGATGACCCTATCGAAATCAACCCGGATATTTTAAGCGAGCTTGCCCTATGAACAAGATACGAGCCAAGGATCGCGATGCGGTCATTCAATCACTGCGCGCAGGTGTCGTTCCTCGTGTCGGGCAGCACTTGATTCAGGTCGGACGAGCGGGTGAGCTGGCAGCTCTTATCAAGGATGTAGACAGGCTGGCCGAAGGTGGTTCTGCCTTTCGTATCGTGGTCGGCGAGTATGGCGCGGGCAAGACGTTCTTCCTCAATCTGGTCAGAGGCATTGCGATGGAACGCAAGCTGGTGACGATGCACGCTGATCTGAACCCCGATCGACGCCTGCACGCTTCAGGTGGTCAGGCGCGCACCCTGTACGCCGAGCTTGCCAAGAACATGTCTACACGTACCAAGCCGGACGGTGGCGCGCTTCAGGGTATCGTCGAAAAGTTTATTTCCCAGGCCAGAACCCACGCGAGCAGTAAAGGCGTAGACAGCGAGACCGTCATACGCCAGAACCTCGCCGAGCTTACCGAAATGGTCAACGGCTATGACTTTGCCGAAGTCATAGCGGCTTACTGCCGTGGCTTTAACGAAGGCAACGAACAGCTCAAAGCCGATGCAATACGCTGGCTTCGGGGGGAATTCACCACCAGGACGGACGCACGAGCGGCCCTCGGGGTCAGAAGCATCGTTGACGACGCGTCCGTGTACGATCAGCTCAAACTGCTTTCCCGATTTGTGCGCCTGGCAGGCTTCGGCGGGCTTATGGTGTGCCTGGACGAACTGGTCAACCTCTACAAGCTTGCCAACACGCAGGCTCGCAATGCGAACTACGAACAGATCCTGCGCATCCTCAATGACTCACTGCAAGGGTCGACTGACGGACTGGGCTTCGTTCTGGGCGGCACGCCGGAATTCCTGATGGACACTCGCCGCGGCCTCTACAGCTACCCGGCTTTACAGTCACGCCTGGCAGAAAACACCTTTGCCAAGGCTGGCTACGTCGACCTTTCCGGCCCTGTCATTCGGCTGACCAGCCTGACCCCGGAGGACTTCTATGTCCTCCTGCTGAACCTGCGTAACGTTTATGCCTACGGCGACGCGGAACACTACCTGCTTCCGGAAGAGGCCATCCCGGCCTTCATCGAGCACTGCGGTCAGCGTATGGGCGAAGCTTACTTTCGAACGCCACGCACCACCATCACCGCGTTCATCAACCTGCTGGCGGTTCTTGAGCAAAACCCTGAGGCCGACTGGAGAAACCTTTTGGGCGCCATTGACATTGCCAGGGATGACGGCGGCAAAAGTGATTTCACTGTAGAGGCCGATGATGAACTCACAAGCTTCAAGCTCTGACTCATCCGCATTCGAACGGCTTCACCCCGATGTACAACAATGGGTGTGGTCGCAAGGCTGGACATCGCTCAGGGATGCTCAGGAATGTGCCATACCTGCGCTGATCGACGCTGATCGCGACGTCATCATTGCGGCCTCCACTGCAGCGGGCAAGACCGAGGCGGCGTTTCTGCCCATTCTGACCCATTTGCTCAGCAACACCGATGCGCCAGGCGCTGTCCTCTATATCAGCCCGCTCAAGGCCTTGATCAATGATCAGTGGGACAGGCTGACACGTCTTTGCGAGCGCCTGGAAATCCCGGTGGTCGGCTGGCACGGGGACGTTTCGGCAAGCAGGAAGCACCGCTTTCTGAAATCGCCCAGAGGGATCCTGCTCATAACCCCAGAATCGCTGGAAGCCCTGTTCGTGAACCGGGGCTCGGCGCTTGCGGGGCTCTTTCAGCCCCTTCGCTATATCGTCATCGACGAATTACACGCGTTCATCGGCAGCGAGCGCGGTAAACAATTGCAGTCCCTGATGCACCGCGTAGAAACGGTTGTCGGCAAAAAGCTGCCACGCGTAGGCCTGTCTGCGACCCTGGGCGAGATGGCACTCGCCCGCGAGTTCCTGCGTCCGGGGCAAGGCCGACGCATGGACGAAATCATTTCTCGAGCCTCGGGCCAGGACCTTCAGGTTCAGGTACGCGGTTACACCATGCTGCCGATGAACAAACTGGCGGCAAACCTGCAGATGGTCGTGACAAAAGACGACGACAACGCCGATCAGGATGAAGAGCAGGAAGAGGATGTCTCCGGGACCAGACACGCCATAGCCGCGCATATGTACAAGGTGCTGCGTGGCAGTAACAACCTGATCTTTCCCAACAGCCGCGACAAGGTTGAATGGTACGCCGACAGGCTGCGGCACTTGTGCGAAAACGACGGTTTGCCGAATGAGTTCCTGCCTCACCACGGAAGCTTGTCCCGAGACTTGCGTGAAGATACGGAGCGAGCACTGAAAGCGGGTAGCCCGCCCGCCTCGGCCGTCTGCACCACGACCCTCGAGCTTGGGATCGATATCGGCAACATCAAAGCAGTTGCGCAGATCGGACCTCCGCCATCAGTGGCCAGCCTGCGCCAGCGACTGGGTCGCTCCGGACGTCGCGCAGGTGAGCCTGCCACACTTCGTGCCTATTGCCAGGAAGACACCCTGACACCTGATTCGGACCTCTCGGATCAGCTCCGGCAAAACCTGGTGCAGACGATCGCCATGATTCGATTGTTGATAGAGAAGTGGTTCGAACCTCCGAGAGCCAACGGCCTGCACGCCTCGACGCTGGTTCAGCAATGCCTGTCGACGATTGCGCAGCAAGGTGGTGCACATGCTTCGCAGCTGTGGAATGAGCTGATCGCGAGCGGAACATTTGCAGCCATTGATAAAACCGACTTCATGGCCCTTCTCAAGGCTCTGGGTGAAAAGAAACTGATCGTCCAGGACAGCTCTGGCCTGCTATTGCCTGGCGAAATCGGTGAAAAGCTGGTCAACCACTATGAGTTTTACAGTGCATTCAGCAGCGATGAGGAATTCAGACTGCTTCGCGATGGCAAGCCGTTGGGTTCCATTCCTGTCAGTCGCCCGCTGACCCTGGGGCAACGCATCATCTTCGCAGGCAAACGCTGGCAGGTCATGGATGTAGACCTGGAAAAGAAAGTCATTGCGGTCATACGCGCACGTGGCGGCGAACCTCCGGTATTCGACGGGCTGGGCGCCAAGATCCATGACCGGGTGCGTGAAGAAATGCGCGCGGTACTGACGGAGGTCACGCCCTGCCCGTTCCTTGATGCCAATGCACAAGCCCTGCTGGCGGAAGCGCGCCAGACCTTTCACCGGCTGGGGCTGGCTGACCAGCGCCTGACGGGTTCGACCTCAAGCAGCTACCTGCTGACCTGGGCGGGCGACTACACCAATGATGCGCTGTGCCTGCTGCTCAACCAGGCTGGGGTCATGTGCACAGCTTCGGGGTTGGTACTGGAAATCAGCGCTTCTCAGGAAAGCGTGCGGACAGCACTGGCCAGGATTGCAGAGCTGGATGCAACCGATGTGGAGCCCCTGTTGAAAGATGTGAAGAATCTGATCCGGGAAAAGTGGGACTGGGCCCTGCCAAAATCGCTGTTGATCAAATCATTTGCCTCCAGCCAGCTGGATATACCCAACGCGATTGCGCTTGCCAAGACATTGACGACTTGACGGCAGGCCTCGCGGCTCAGCCCGCGCCGTCTGATATATTGATGCGCATCCTGTATCAATAGATCAACGTTCAAATGCCCATCAATTTCGACCTCAACGACCTCCAGGCATTTCGTGCCGTAGTGGAGAACGGCAGCTTCCGCAAGGCCGCTGAAACCGTGCAGATCACCCAGCCTCCGCTCAGTCGGCGGATAGAAAAGCTCGAGTCTGCACTGAACGTGAAGCTGTTCGAGCGCACCACCCGCAGGGTCAGTCTGACTACGGTCGGCCGCGCATTTCTGCCTCAGGTCGAGCGCATTCTGGACGATCTGGACAGCGCATTGATGACCATCGAAGGCGTCGGCTCCACGCGAATGGGCAGCGTGACGATTGCCTGCGTGCCTTCAGCCGCCTATTACTTCATGCCGCAGGTCATCAGCGCTTTCCATCGGTTGTTTCCGAAAATCAGAATCCGGGTGATGGATGCCAGCGCCAACGAGGTCAACAGCGCAGTTGCCCTGGGCGAAGCCGATTTCGGGGTGAGTTTCAGCGGCAATCTGGCGCCGGAAGTGGACTTCGAACTGCTGCTGCAGGAACGCTACGTAATGGCCTGCAGGCGGGATCACCCGCTGGCTACGTGCGAAAGCGTCAGTTGGGAAGAGATGTACCGCCACGACTACATCGCCCTGGACATCACCTCGGGTAATCGTCTGGTGCTGGATCAGGCGCTGGCACCTTCGCGCCCGCACAAGGAAAGCATCTGCGAAACCCGTCATGTCACAACCATGATCGGCCTGGTGGAAGCGGGCCTTGGCGTGGCTGCGGTGCCCTCCATCGCCATGCCGATGACCGCTCACCCGTTTCTGGTGAGCGTGCCATTGGTTGCGCCCGAGGTGATTCGCAACGTAGGGCTGATCAAGCGTCGTGGCAGGACCTTGACACCGGCAGCCCTCGAGCTGGAGCAACTGGTCAGGAAAATGCCGTCACGTTCAGCGGGGAACTGAATCCAGACCGGTGGACTGCACCGTGGCCTGGGCTTTCGGGGAGGCCAGGTAATCCAGCAACGCTTTCGCTTCTTTCGGGTGCTCGGCATTGACCGGGATGCCCGCGGCATAACGGGTTACCGACTGAACGTCTTCCGGAATCTTCGCCACGAACGTCACGCCGGGAATCGGCAGCAGCTCGGCAACCTGTTGAAAGCCCACTTCGTAGTCGCCCTTGGCAACCACCGAAGCCACCGGGATGCGCTCGATCATCTTGCCCTTCGGCGCGAGTTCCTTCTCGATACCGAGCTTTTTGAAAAGCTCTTTTTCGATGTACACGCCACTGGCGCTGTCGGAGTAAGCCACAGACCTGGCCTTGAGCAGGGTGGCTTTAAGCTCACTGTCGTTGCCGATCGCAGGCTTGGCCGCGCCCTCCTTCACCACCATGCCGATCCGCGAATCAGCCAGTTCGACCCGCGATGCCGGGTCTACCTTGCCTTGCTTGATCAGATCATCCAGCGCATAGCCGACCATGATCACCACATCGGCGTGCTCGCCCCGGGCCAGACGATTCGGGATGGCCTCGGGTGCCTTGCCCATCGATGGGCCGAGAATGGTGTCCAGCGAGTCTCCGGAAGATGCCGCGTATTGCGGTCCGAGCAGTTTGTACGCAGCCGTAAAGCCGCCGGAGGTCATGACCTTGAGCTGTTCAGCCTGCGCCGCCGCACTGACCGCGATACAGCCGAGAAAAAGCGCTGCCAGTTGATGTTTGTATAACGATTTCATAGTGATTTTTCCTTGATTAAACAGCCAGTTGCGGGCGGGTCGAGATGTGCCGGTAGAGCACCAGTGTGGCGCCCAGCGCACAGGCTGCAGCAAATGTCATCCAGTAAGCAGGTGCAGCCTTGTCGCCGGTCAAGTGGATCAACCAGGTCGAGATCGCCGGAGTGAAACCACCGAAAACCGCCGTCGCCAGGCTGTAGGCCAGCGAGAAACCGGCAACACGCACCTCTACCGGCATGATTTCGGTCAGCGCCGGAATCATCGCGCCGTTATACAAGCCGTAGAGGAACGAGAACCACAACAGCACTTCCAGCATATGGCCGAAGCTGGGCGCCAGGGCGAGGAAAGACAGCGCCGGGTACGCACTGATGATGGTCAGCAGGGTCATCGCGACCAACAGTGGCTTGCGCCCGAAACGGTCACTCAACATGCCGCCGACCGGCAGCCAGATAAAGTTGGAGACACCGACCAGCAGCGTCACCAGAAGCGCATCGGCAGTACTCAGGTTGAGTACGGTTTTGCCGAATGTCGGTGCATAGATGGTGATCAGGTAAAAGGTGGTAGTGGTCATCGCCACCATCAGCATTCCGGCAATCACCACACGCCAGTTTTGCAGCAGCGTCGCGAACACCTGTCGCATGGTCGGACGGTGAGAGCGAGTAGCGAACTCTTCGGTTTCCTGCAGGCTGCGGCGCAACAGGAAAATGAACGGGATGATCAGGCAACCGATGGCAAACGGAATTCTCCAGCCCCAATCGGCCACAGCAGCAGGTGCCATCCATTGGTTCAGGCCGTAACCCAGTGCAGCGGCGACAACGATTGCCACCTGCTGACTACCTGACTGCCAACTGGTGTAGAAGCCCTTGCGGCCGGGTGTCGCCATTTCTGCCAGATACACCGACACCCCGCCCAATTCCGCACCGGCAGAGAAGCCTTGCAGCAAGCGTCCGACCAATACCAGGGCCGGTGCCCACAAGCCGATGCTCGCGTAACCGGGCACCAGAACGATCAGCAACGTACCACTGGCCATGATCGACAGCGTCACGATCAGCCCTTTGCGGCGGCCCACGTCATCGATGTAGGCACCGAGAATGACGGCACCCAGCGGACGCATCAGGAAGCCCGCCCCGAAGACCGCGAAGGTCATCATCAGCGAAGCAAACTCACTGCTGGCCGGGAAAAAGGCGGAAGCGATCTGGGTGGCATAGAAGCCGAACAGGAAGAAGTCGAATTGCTCGAGGAAATTACCGGAGGTGACCCGAAATACCGCGCCTGCCTTCGACCGGGAGGATTCTTTTCGTAATGAGGATGAGCCGTGCATCAGTGTTCTCCAGCGATCTTATTAGAGTGTTGTAAGCGCTTGTGAGGAAGGAGTCTGCCGGACACACTTTGAAACGATAAGTGCTATGTTTTCATCGATTGATGCCCGTTGGACATCAATCGAAACTCAAGCGGTTGCGCCCTGACCCCGCATTTGCGGGTCAGCACGCGCCAAACTCACACGCCTGCCCTTGAATTCTTTATCATTGCGCATGTTTTGTTGGCAGAGCCGATCATGAAATTCGCCATCTCCCTTTTTTCCGCCGCGCATGCGCCCTCCTCTCGGCGAGCCTTGCAGTTCGCCAGGGCGGTGTTGGCAGGCGGGCATGAAATTGTCCGGTTGTTCTTCTATCAGGACGGTGTACACAGCGCGTCGGCCAATGTCGTGACGCCGCAGGACGAGCAGGATATGGCACTGCAGTGGCGTGACTTCATCGTCGAGCACAATCTGGACGGCGTGGTGTGCATTGCCGCCGCGTTGCGTCGCGGTGTGCTCGACACCCAAGAGGCCGAGCGTTATCAGCGGCCGGCGGCAAACCTGCGCGAGCCGTGGGAATTGTCCGGGCTGGGCCAGTTGCACGATGCCGTGCAATCGGCTGATCGCCTGATCTGCTTCGGAGGGCCATGAGATGCCCAGATCACTGTTGGTTGTCACCCGCCAGTCGCCGTGGTCCGGCCCCGGTGCCCGCGAGGCGCTGGATATCGTACTGGCGGGCGGTGCATTCGATCTGTCGGTGGGCCTGCTGTTTCTGGACGACGGGGTTTTTCAGTTGTCGCCACAGCAGTCGCCCGACGCCCTGCAACAGAAAGACCTGACTGCAAACCTGAAAGCCCTGCCGATGTTCGGTGTCGAAGACCTTTACGTCTGCGGACAGAGCCTGGCCGAGCGCGGCATCTCCCTTGGCGCATTGAGCGAAGAGATGAGCCAGTTGACCACGCGCGCGGAATTGTCAGCACTTTTTGACCGGTACGACGAGGTGATTACGATCTGATGGCTACTTTGCACGTTCTCTCTCACTCGCCGTTTGCCGACACCCGGCTGGACAGTTGCCTGCGCTTGCTGGGCAAGGATGATGGCGTACTGCTCTGTGGCGATGCCACCTATGCGCTGATGCCGTCCTGCACGCAGCTCAAAGCCCTTCAGCCTCTGGTCGAATCATCGCAGTTGTTCGCCCTCGACGAAGACCTCCGCGCACGCAATCTGCCTCTCCCTGCCGGAGTCAACAGCATCGACTACCCGGCGTTCGTTGAACTGTCGCTGCGCTTCGACAAGGTCAATACCTGGTTATGAAACAGTTGAACATTGACGGGCGCAGCATCGAACTGGACAAGGATGGTTTTCTACAAGACCTCAGCGACTGGTCGCTGGACGTCGCCCACGCCCTGTCCGCCGAGGAAGGCATCGAGCTGAGTGCCGAGCACCTTGAAATCCTCGAATTGCTGCGCGGCTTTTACGCCGAGTTCCAGCTTTCGCCCGCGACACGGCCGCTGATCAAATACACCGCGCTGAAGCTGGGTGCGGAAAAAGGCAACAGCATGCACCTCAACCGCCTGTTCAACGGCACTCCCGCCAAACTCGCCGCCAAGCTGGCGGGCCTGCCCAAACCGACCAATTGCATATGAATGATTACGCTGCGCTTGTCACTGAAACACCTGAAGAACATCCCTTTGCGACCTTCGTTCGCATTCTGGGCAAAGGCAAACGTGGCGCGCGCAACCTGACTCGCGAGGAAGCACGGGAAGCCATGGGCATGCTGCTCGATGAGAAAGTCGAGGACACCCAGCTCGGGGCTTTTCTGATGCTGCTGCGCCACAAGGAAGAAAGTCCCGAGGAACTGGCAGGGTTTACCGAAGCGGTGCGCGAACGTCTCAACGCTCCTGCCATGCAAGTCGACATCGACTGGCCAACCTATGCCGGGAAAAAGCGTCACCTGCCGTGGTATTTGCTGGCGGCCAAATGCCTGGCGCAAAACGGCGTCAGGATCCTCCTGCACGGCGGCGGCGCGCATACCGCAGGGCGTCTGTACACCGAGCAACTGCTGGACCTGCTGAAGATTCCTCTGTGCCGCAACTGGTCAGCGGTCAAGACCTCGCTCGAGCAAGAACAGCTGGCGTTCATTCCGCTCGCCGACTGGGCACCACAGTTGCAGCGCATGATCGACCTGCGCAACACGCTGGGGCTGCGCTCGCCCATTCACTCGCTGGCGAGGATTCTCAATCCGCTGCAGGCGCGTTGCGGCCTGCAAAGCATTTTTCACCCGGGCTATCAAAGCGTGCATCGCGATGCCAGCAGCCTGCTCGGCGACAACGCCATCGTGGTCAAGGGTGATGGCGGCGAAATCGAGATCAACCCCGACACCATCAGCCACCTGTACGGCACCACCGGCGGCCAGCCGTGGGATGAAGAATGGCCAGCGCTCTCACCGCGCCGCCACGTAAAACCGGCAACGCTCGACCCGCAGCAACTGCTGGCCTTGTGGCGAGGAGAAATCGAAGACAGTTACCCGCAACTGGCCTTGATATCGACCATGGCGCTCGCCTTGCGCGGCCTGGGCGTCGATCGTGACGAGGCCTTCGCCCAGGCGCAGGTATTCTGGGATCGCCGCAACATCAATCTGTGACCCTTCGGCCTTTCGACAATGAAAGGCCGAATCCAGTCGAACCGATGCACCCGCACTGACCTCCAAGCTCTATCACCTGGAAATGGGAGTCAGACATGGGCCTTCTGGTCGAAGGACACTGGCAAGACCAGTGGTACGAAAGCAGCAAAGATGGCGCATTTCAGCGCGAAAATGCTCAGCGACGCAGTTGGGTCACGCCCGATGGACAGCCGGGACCGTCCGGTGCAGGCGGTTTTGCTGCGCAGGCGGGCCGCTATCACCTGTACGTGTCTCTGGCGTGCCCGTGGGCACACCGCACGCTTATCTTGCGCAAGCTCAAGGGCCTGGAAAGCCTGATCGATGTTTCGGTAGTCAGTTGGCTGATGCTGGAAAACGGCTGGACCTTCGACCAGCAGAAAGGCTCCAGCGGCGATGCACTGGATGACCTGCAGTTCCTTCACCAACGCTACACCGCCGACGACCCTCGGTACACCGGCCGTGTCACCGTTCCGGTGCTGTGGGACAAGCAGGAGCAATGCATCGTCAGCAACGAATCTGCGGAAATCATTCGCATGTTCAATTCTGCATTCGACGAGTTGACCGGCAATACGCTGGATTTCTACCCGCAAGCGCTACGCGCGAGCATTGACGAGCTTAACGAGCAGATCTACCCGAAGGTCAACAACGGCGTATACCGGGCTGGTTTCGCCACCTCGCAGGGTGCGTATGAGGAGGCGTTCGATGATGTGTTCGCTGAACTGGATGTGCTGGAAACCCTGCTCGGCGAAAAGCGCTACCTGACAGGCAAACACCTCACTGAAGCCGACATACGCCTGTTCACCACCATCGTGCGCTTCGATGCGGTGTATTACAGCCACTTCAAATGTAACCTGCGGCGCATCGCGGACTACCCCAATCTCAGCAACTGGCTACGCGAGCTGTATCAGTGGCCGGGGATCGCAGAGACGGTGAGTTTCGAGCACATCAAAGGGCATTACTACGGGAGCCATCGCACCATCAACCCGACCGGCATCATACCGAAGGGGCCCGCACTCGATCTGCAGGCCGATCATGACCGTGAGCGACTGTCCGGTGAAGGTGTCTGGAACAACTGACGTATGGGAAGAAGGGGTGGATAGCCCGGACGGGCTACCCACCATTGGCATCAGAGAGTCGCCTGAGCGCCCTCGAACCACGCCAGCTTTTCACGCAATTTGACCACCTCACCAATGATCACCAGCGTCGGCGCATGAACATCATGCTCGGCGACCAGTTGCGGCAGGTTTGCAAGGGTACCCGTGAACACACGCTGATTGACGGTGGTGCCCTGCTCGACCAGTGCAGCAGGCGTGTCGGCAGAGCGACCGTGCCGGATCAACTGCTCACAGATGACTGGCAAACCGATTAGCCCCATGTAAAACACCAGTGTTTGCGCAGGCGCTACCAGGTCTGACCAAGGCAGATCGGTCGTGCCGTTTTTCAAGTGCCCGGTGATAAAACGTACCGATTGCGCGTGATCACGGTGCGTCAGCGGTATACCCGCATACGCCGCGCAACCGCTGGCAGCGGTGATGCCAGGCACCACCTGGAACGGAATGCCATGCGCCGCCAGCTCTTCGATTTCCTCGCCGCCACGGCCGAATATGAACGGATCACCGCCCTTCAGACGCACCACTCGCTTGCCCTGCTTTGCCAGCGCAACCAGTTGCTGGTTGATCTGCTCCTGCGGAACGGCATGTTCCGCACGGCGCTTGCCAACGTAGACCCGCTCGGCATCACGACGGCACAGGTCAAGAATCGTCGGTGCAACCAAGCGGTCGTACAGCACCACATCCGCCTGCTGCATCAGGCGCAAGGCCCGAAAAGTCAGCAAATCCGGATCACCGGGACCCGCACCGACCAGATAGACCTCACCGGTCTCGGGAGGCGGCTCGCCGGCAATCTTGGCGATCAGCATGCGCTCGGCCTCGGCGCCCTGCCCGGCCAGTTGGCGATCGGCGATGGCCCCCTGAAAAACTTCTTCCCAAAACGCCCGACGCTGCTGCACGTTCGGAAACAGGCCTTTGACCTGATTGCGAAAACGAGCGGCCAGCCCGGCGAGCTGACCGTAGGAGGACGGAATCCAGGTTTCCAGCTTGGCGCGAATCAAACGTGCCAGCACCGGCGCATCGCCGCCACTGGACACGGCGATCACCAGCGGCGATCGGTCGACGATGGCCGGAAAGATCACCGTACACAACGCCGGGGCGTCGACGACGTTGACCGGAACGCAACGCAAGCGGGCATCGCGGGACACCTGAGCATTGAGCGGCTCATCGTCCGTCGCAGCAATGATCAGCACGCAACCATCGAGGTCGCACTCGCTGTAGCCGCGCAGGATCATCTCACCGCCGCTCTGGACAACCAGTTCGCTCAGTTGTGCCTCGATTTCCGGCGCAACCACGCGCAGCACTGCCCCGGCGTCGGCAATCAGACGTGATTTGCGCAGGGCGATTTCACCGCCGCCAACCACCAGCACCCAGCTGCCACGCAGGTTATGGAACAGCGGCAGAAATTCCATTTAACCGATGACCTCAAGGCCGCCCATGTAAGGCTTGAGCACCTCAGGCACACGAATCGAACCGTCCGCCTGCTGATAGTTTTCCAGCACCGCCACCAGTGTGCGGCCTACCGCCAGGCCCGACCCGTTGAGGGTGTGGACCAGCTCCGGCTTGCCGGTTTCCGGGTTGCGCCAGCGAGCCTGCATGCGGCGCGCCTGGAAATCACCGCAGTTGGAGCAGGAAGAGATTTCGCGATATTTGTCCTGGCTCGGAATCCAGACTTCCAGGTCGTAGGTCTTCACCGCACTGAAACCCATATCGCCGGTGCACAGCGCCAGCGTGCGATAAGGCAGTTCAAGCAGTTGCAGGACGCGTTCGGCGTTGCCGGTCAGCGACTCGAGCGCGGCCATGGAGTCGTCAGGCGCAACGATCTGGACCATCTCGACCTTGTCGAACTGGTGCTGGCGGATCATGCCGCGGGTATCACGCCCGGACGCGCCCGCTTCACTGCGGAAGCAAGGGGTATGGGCGACAAACTTGAGAGGCAGCTGTTTGGCGTCGAGGATTTCACCCGACACGATATTGGTCAGCGACACTTCGGCAGTCGGAATCAGGTACAGGTCGGCTTCACCTTCGCGGGAGATCTTGAACAGGTCTTCCTCGAACTTGGGCAGCTGACCTGTGCCCTGCAACGCTGGAGCCTGCACCAGATAGGGCGTGTAGGTCTCTTCGTAGCCGTGCTCGTTGATGTGCAGATTGATCATGAATTGTGCGAGGGCACGGTGCAGACGTGCGATCGGGCCACGCAGCAGCGCAAAACGCGCGCCGGACAGCTTGGCGGCAGTCTCGAAATCCAGCCAGCCGAACTTCTCGCCCAGCGCAACGTGATCCTTGACCTCGAAATCGAATGACGTCGGCGTACCCCAGCGACGTACTTCGACGTTGCCTTCTTCGTCGGCACCGACCGGCACGGACTCGTGAGGCAGGTTCGGAATGCTCAGCACCAGCGCATCCAGTTCGGCCTGAATGCCGTCCAGCTCGACCTTGCCTTCGCTCAGCTCGTTGCCCATGCGCTCGACATCAGCCATCAACGGCGCAATGTCCTCACCGCGCTGCTTGGCCTGACCAATGGATTTGGAACGGGCATTGCGCTCGGCCTGCAGCTGTTCGGTGCGGGTCTGCACTACCTTGCGCTGGGCTTCCAGCGATTCAATGCGCGCCACATCCAGCGTGAAACCACGGGAAGCCAAGCGATCCGCTACGTCCTGAAGTTGAGTACGTAACAGTTTGGAATCGAGCATATCGTTCTCTCGTCTATCAAAGTCTGGTCAGGGACAGGCCAGCCCAGGTTGCGAGCAGCCCGCCGAATACACTGATACCGGCATAGCCGAGGGCCAGCGGTACCTGCCCGCTTTCCAGCAGGCGCAGCGTATCCAGTGAAAAGGATGAAAAGGTCGTCAGACCGCCTACAAAACCGACAATCAAGCCGGCACGAATTTCGATGGGTACTTCCGGACGCAGCAGGAACAGTCCGTACAGTACACCGATGATCAGGCACCCGACGATGTTGACTGCCAGCGTCGCCGCGTAAAAATAACGTGGCCAGTTGGCGCTGACCCAGGTGCCTGTCGCAAAGCGCAATAATGTACCAGCGATCCCGGCAATCGACACCGCAAGAATAGTCTGAATCATCACTTTCTCCGCTTGCGAGGGCTGGCATCGTCCAATGCGTTCAGATGCCTGAGCTTTTCACCGATCTTGAGCTCCAGACCGCGAGGCACAGGCTGGTAATACTGCCGTGGCTCCAGCTCATCTGGAAAGTAGTCTTCGCCAGCTGCGTAAGCATCAGGCTCATCATGGGCATAGCGATATTCTTCGCCATAACCGAGCTGCTTCATCAGCTTGGTAGGCGCATTGCGCAAGTGCAGCGGAACCTCCAGCGAACCGTGCTCACCCGCTTCACGCATGGCCGCCTTGAACGCCATGTAGACCGCGTTGCTTTTCGGCGCACAGGCGAGATAGACAATGGCCTGTGCGACCGCCAGCTCGCCCTCGGGGCTGCCAAGGCGTTCCTGTACATCCCAGGCGGACATGCACAAGGGCAGCGCACGAGGATCGGCATTGCCGATATCTTCACTGGCCATGCGCACCACGCGGCGCGCCAGATACAGTGGATCACAGCCGCCGTCGATCATCCGCGCAAACCAGTACAGCGCCGCATCGGGATTTGAACCGCGAATCGACTTGTGCAAGGCCGATATCTGGTCATAGAACGCCTCGCCGCCCTTGTCGAAGCGGCGTCGACTGTCACCCAACAGGCTTTGCAGCAGCCCGACGTCGATTTCGCTGCCGTCTTCGGCCAGATCCGAAGCGTTCTCCAGCAGGTTGAGCATGCGCCGACCGTCGCCATCGGCGGCAGACATCAGAATCGCAAACCCCTCATCGCTCAGGGTCAGTTGCCGCTTGCCCAGCCCGCGCTCTTCGGTCAGGGCACGATTGACCAGCTTGCGCAGCGCCGCTTCGTCCAGGCTTTTGAGCACGTAGACACGCGCCCGGGACAACAAGGCGTTGTTGAGTTCGAACGAGGGGTTTTCGGTGGTCGCGCCGATAAAGATCAGCGTACCGTCCTCGACGTAAGGCAGGAAGGCGTCCTGCTGTGACTTGTTGAAGCGGTGCACTTCGTCAACGAACAGGATGGTGCGCTTGCCGTACTGTCCGGCCTGCTGCCTGGCCACTTCCACTGCCTGACGGATTTCCTTGACCCCGGCGAGCACCGCCGAAACCGTCTCGAAGTGCGCGTCCGACACCTTGGCCAGCAGCTTCGCCAGGGTGGTCTTGCCCACGCCGGGCGGCCCCCAGAAAATCATCGAGTGCAGTGCGCCTTGCTCCAGCGCCTCACGCAGAGGCTTGCCGTGGGCAAGTACATGTTCCTGACCGACATATTCATCCAGGTTGGTAGCACGCAAACGTGCAGCCAGAGGCTGGGCTATCGGTTCGCGGCTGAACAAATCCATGGTCAGAAATCGGCCCTTTTACTCTTGAATGACATCAGCGCCCTTGGGAATCTGGAACTGAAACTTGCTGGCTGCGATCGACTCGTTGGCCTTGACCCCGGTGAACAGGATATTGGTGCGCTGCCCGACGCTGTCGATCAACTGCATGTCGTTGATGATGCCGTTGCGAAACGACAGGCGCAGGCTGTCGAACAGCGTGTCCTTGGTTTTGGGCTTGAGCGTGAAATCGATCACGCCACCTGCTTCTTTCGCGGTGATGTCGAAGCTTTCGCTGATCTTCGATACGTCACCGGACAGCAGCAAGGCTGGAGTCTGGGTCAGGCGCTGATCGAGTTTCTTGATCGTGACCTGCTCCAGATCAGGGTCCCACAGCGAAACTTTCTTGCCGTCCGAGACCATCAACTGTTCCTGTGGCGCATCGGTGTGCCAGTTGAACAAGCCGGGGCGCTGCAGGGCCATTTCGCCGGTGGTTTCCTGCAACTGGGTACCGCCACCATCCAGCGTCAGTTGCGAGAAGCGGGCGGTCAGGGTCTGGGATTTCTCCAGCAACTGGGTCAGGCGCGCCACGTCCTTGCTGTCGGCATGGGCGGGGATCATGGAGAAGGTCAGTGCGGTGGCCAACAGCATGCGGATAAGGCGCATTGGATTCCTCTTTGAAGTCGATGATGATGCGACGGCGTGGCGTGCACGCCGTCGCCGCAATACGGGGTGGTAAAAAATCAGTCGCGCACCGGCCCGGGGGCCAGGACTTCACGCGAACCGTTGGTATTCATGGAGGTCACGACCCCTGCCATTTCCATCGCTTCGATCATGCGTGCTGCGCGGTTATAGCCGATCTTCAGCTTGCGCTGTACGGCGGAAATCGATGCACGGCGGCTTTCCAGCACAAACTTGACGGCCTCATCGTAAAGCGCGTCGCTTTCGCTGTCTTCACTGCCCTCGCCACTACCGCCATCAAAGCCGCTGCCGGGCTCTTCGACGCCAGCGAGAATATCGTCGTTGTAGTCCGGGGAACCTCGCAACTTCCAGGCTTCTACCACACGATGCACTTCTTCGTCGGAAACGAACGCGCCATGCACACGAATCGGCAGGCTGGTGCCTGGCGGCATGTACAGCATATCGCCGTGGCCCAACAGCTGTTCGGCGCCACCCTGGTCGATGATGGTCCGCGAGTCGATCTTGCTCGACACCTGGAACGCCATACGCGTCGGAATGTTGGCCTTGATCAGACCGGTGATCACATCCACTGACGGACGCTGGGTCGCGAGAATCAGGTGGATACCCGCAGCACGCGCTTTCTGGGCGATACGTGCGATCAGCTCTTCGACCTTCTTGCCGACGATCATCATCATGTCGGCAAACTCGTCCACCACCACGACGATGGTCGGCAGCTTGCTCAGCAGCGGCGCTTCGTCATGAATGCTTTCGCGCTTGTACAGCGGATCGGCAAGCGGCTCACCGGCGTCCTGGGCTTCCTTGACCTTCTGATTGAAGCCGGACAGGTTACGTACACCCATCTTCGCCATCAGCTTGTAACGACGCTCCATCTCGGCAACGCTCCAGCGCAGGGCGTTGGCGGCGTCCTTCATGTCGGTGACCACCGGACACAACAGGTGCGGAATACCTTCGTAGATGGACAGTTCGAGCATCTTCGGGTCGATCATGATCAGCTTGGCGTCTTCCGGGCCGGACTTGAACAGGATCGACAGGATCATGGCGTTTACACCCACCGACTTACCGGAACCGGTCGTACCGGCTACCAGCAGGTGGGGCATCTTGGCCAGATCGGTAATCACCGGCTTGCCGCCAATGTCGTGGCCCAGCGCCAGGGTGACGGGCGACTTGGCGTTATCGTATTCGGGGGTCGACAACACTTCGGAGAAGCGCACGATCTGGCGGTCTTCGTTGGGGATCTCGATACCGACCGTGGTCTTGCCCGGAATCACCTCGACCACACGCACGCTGGTCACGGCAAGCGAACGCGCAAGGTCCTTGGCGAGGTTGGAAATGCGGCTGACCTTGACGCCGGCGGCTGGCTGGATCTCGTAACGAGTAATCACCGGACCGGGATGGATGGAGTCTACCGACACCTCCACACCGAATTCCTTGAGCTTGATTTCCAGCAGGTGGCCGACAGCCGCCAGAGACTCCGGCGAATAGTTGAGCTGTTTCTTCTCCGCAGGGTCGAGGATGGAAATCGGCGGCAGAGTACCCTCAACTGCGCTGTCCACGAACAACGGGGCCTGCTTTTCCTTCATCACACGCTTGCTGGGCTCTACAGGCTTCGAAGGCGCTGGCGCGATGACTGCGGGCACGTGCTTTTCGCGCTCGGTCATGTGTTTGCTCAACGACGCTTCACGCTCCACCAGACGCTCTCGGGCCTTGGCCTGCTCGCGCCGATCGGGCGCTACAGGCGCGACCACATCGTTGACGCGCATGTCCACTTCACGCAGCTGCGCAACCATCTGCTTGCGCTCGGCGCGGGCAGTCCACCAGCGGTTTGCAGCGCCCTGAAACAGTTCGAACAGGTCGAGGGTGATCTTGCCGGTGACATCCATCACCTTGAACCAGGACAGGTCGGTAAACACGGTCAGACCGAATAGAAACAGGGCGATGAATAGCAAGGTGCTGCCTTGAATATTCAGCGCTTTCTTGGCCAGATCGCCGAGCACTTCGCCCAGTACACCGCCTGCCGAGCCCGGGAAGCCGGCCGAGAAATGGAAGTGGATATGCGCCAGCGCAGCGCCCGCCAGGATCAGGAACACCAGCCCGATCAGACGCCAGGAGAAAAGCCAGCCGCTCCATTGCCAAGGCTCATGGCGATGGCGAAACACCTGCCAGGCCTTGATCGCCAGCAACAGCGGGAAGATGTAGGCGAAATAGCCCAGAATCATGAACAGAATATCGGCACAGAACGCACCTGCACGTCCTGCGGCATTCTGCACCTGTGCCGCATTGCTGCTGGTGTGGCTCCAGCCGGGATCGCTCTGATCGTAGGTCAGCAAGGCCATCATCAGATACAGGCACAGTGCGCCAAAGGCGATCAGGGCCCCTTCCTTGAGCCGGTAGTGCAATTGCTGTCGCCAGAGCGGGACAGCGCTGGGTGCTGGGGTGGATTTCTTCAAAACGCTTTATTTCCTGCGCGGTAGCGCGAACATCTCGTTGATTGACCAGAAACGGCTGTCGGACGGCACTGACTGCTCCCGCATGGACAGGGAGTACAGACAGCGGGAAAGCCTGTCGACAGACGCTTGAATGATAACGCCCAAAACAGGCATTGTACGGTTTTACAGCCACTTGAGTCTGTACGAAAACACACCAGATCCACTTCAGACGGTTCCGCAAGCCGGAACATGCCTTCACCTTCACTGACGATGTTCAATTTGAGCATGCATTACGTTTTGTGACAAAGGCTTATGACGTGTTTCTATCAACAGTCTGCAACTTGAACGGCCACATGACCGCTGCGCGGCTCGCGCCCTACCGCATGCACAAGGTACGCGCCATAATGACAACCGCTTGTGACCACACCTGTCGCACAGAGTTGCACTCACAGACAGGTGCGCCCTCCCCTTCCGTAAAGTTGTGATGCCATGCTGACCTGGTTGAACCGCAACAGCCTCGATTTTCCCCCATTGGAAAAAGCCCTCCGTGAACCCAACGGTTTGCTCGCCGCAGGCGGAGACTTGTCAGCCGATCGCCTGATCAGCGCCTATCGACACGGCTGCTTTCCTTGGTTTCAGGACGGGCAGCCGATTCTCTGGTGGTCTCCCGATCCGCGCACGGTGCTGTTTCCCGAAGAACTTCATATTTCGCGCAGCCTGGCCAAGGTTCTGCGCCAGTCGCGCTATCGGGTGACCTTCGATCAGGATTTCGCCAGCGTGATCAAGGCCTGCGCCGCCCCTCGCAGTTATGCCAACGAAACCTGGATAACCGGCTCGATGCAGGCGGCCTATGTCGAACTGCACCGCCGCGGTCACGCACATAGCGTCGAGGTCTGGGATCAGGATGAGCTGGTCGGCGGGCTGTACGGCCTGGCAATGGGCCAGCTGTTTTTCGGCGAGTCGATGTTCAGCCGGGCAGACAATGCCTCGAAAGTCGGTTTTGCCACCCTGGTGGAACATTTGACTGCCTGGGGATTTGTCTTGATCGACTGCCAGATGCCCACGCAACATTTGCATAGCTTCGGCGCGCGCTCCATTCCCCGGCAGACCTTCGCCGATTACCTGTCCCGCCATCTGGATCAGCCGACCGACGCCGACTGGTCAGCTAGGCGAGTTTGACAGGCTGGCATACACTCATGGGTAAGGATTCACCATTAGGCGACGACCATGACAGAGCTGGCGAGGCTGAAGTTTTATGCCACTCAACCGCACACTTGCAGTTACCTGCCCGAAGAGCAGGCGACGACCCTGTTTCTGGACCCCAGCCAGCCGATGGACGTACAGGTCTACGCTGACTTGTCGGACATGGGGTTTCGCCGCAGCGGTGACCATCTCTATCGCCCGCACTGCCAGAACTGCAGTGCCTGTGTGCCTGCGCGCATTCCGGTGAACCTCTTCGTACCCGACCGTCAGCAAAAACGCATTCTGAAACGCAATGTCGACATTCAGGTGCAAAGCGCCAAGCCCGCGTTCACTCAGGAATACTTCGATCTTTATCAGCGTTATATTGAACAACGTCATGCTGACGGCGACATGTTTCCGCCGAGCCAGGAGCAATTTTCGACATTCCTGGTTCGCGATCTGCCTTTTTCGCGCTTTTACGAATTTCGTGTCGATCAACGTTTGCTGGCAGTTGCCGTCACCGACCTGCTGCCCAACGGACTTTCCGCGGTCTACACGTTCTACGAACCCGATGAAGAACGCCGCAGTCTGGGCCGTTACGCCATTTTGTGGCAGATCGCCGAGGCTGCCAGACTTCAACTGCAGGCGGTGTACCTGGGCTACTGGATCAAGAACTGCAAAAAGATGAATTACAAGACCCAATATCGCCCCATCGAGCTGCTCACCAATCAAAGATGGGTCACTCTGTATTGAACCCCTTGGCTTAAACTGGTTTTTTCGGGCACAATGCACGCCGCTTTTGCCTGGCGCCACTTGCACCGGGCCACTCATTTGTATACCGAGGGCTTTACTGCATGTCGAAAGAAGACAGCTTCGAAATGGAAGGCACTGTCGTCGACACCCTGCCCAACACCATGTTTCGCGTGGAGTTGGAAAACGGGCACGTCGTAACCGCGCATATCTCCGGCAAGATGCGCAAGAACTACATCCGTATTCTGACCGGTGACAAAGTGCGTGTAGAGCTGACGCCCTACGACCTGAGCAAAGGGCGCATCACCTACCGCGCTCGTTAAACAGGCATTAACAAAAACGCCCGGCATAAGCCGGGCGTTTTTGTATGCCTGTTTTTTACGTCCGATGCCCTCGACCTGCCCCGCATCGATCAATGATGCGGGGCGAGGCGTCGGCTATCAGGCCATTTCCGCCGTGGTTTCGAAATCGAAGGTGATCTCGCCATCCTTGATATCGATGTGAACCACGCCGCCATGCTCTGACAGTTCGCCGAACAGGATCTCTTCGGCGAGTGGCCGTTTGATCTTGTCCTGAATCAGGCGAGCCATCGGTCTGGCACCCATTGCTGCATCGTAACCACCCTGCGCCAGCCAGCTTCTCGCCGCCTCGGACACTTCGAGCAGTACGCGCTTGTCTTCCAGCTGGGCCTGAAGCTCGGTGAGGAACTTGTCGACCACACTCTTGATGACTTCGTGGCTGAGGCGACCGAACTGAATGATGGTATCCAGGCGGTTGCGGAACTCTGGCGTGAAGCTCTTCTTGATCACTTCCATCGCGTCGGACGAATGGTCCTGATGCGTGAAACCGATCGAAGCCCGCGCAGCAGACTCGGCCCCGGCGTTGGTGGTCATGATCACGATCACATTGCGGAAGTCCGCCTTGCGCCCGTTGTTGTCGGTCAGCGTACCGTGGTCCATCACCTGCAGAAGCAGGTTGAAGACTTCCGGGTGAGCCTTTTCGATTTCATCGAGCAACAGCACGCAATGTGGCTGACGGGTAATGGCCTCGGTCAGCAGACCGCCCTGGTCGAAACCGACATAGCCCGGAGGCGCGCCGATCAGACGGGAAACGGTGTGCCGTTCCATATACTCGGACATGTCGAAACGGATCAACTCGACGCCCAGTGCCTTGGCCAGCTGACGAGCCGCCTCGGTCTTGCCGACGCCCGTAGGACCGGCGAACAGGAACGAACCGACCGGCTTGTCAGGCGACTTGAGACCTGCGCGAGACAGCTTGATCGCCGTCGACAACGAGTCGATCGCCGCATCCTGTCCGAATACAGTGAGCTTGAGATCGCGCTCCAGGTTACGCAGCAGTTCCTTGTCGGAGCTGTTGACGTGTTTTGGCGGAATACGCGCGATCTTGGCAACGATGTCTTCAACCTCGGGCACATCGATACGTTTGGCACGCTTTTCGACCGGCTGCAGACGCTGGTACGCACCCGCTTCATCAATCACGTCAATGGCCTTGTCAGGCATATGACGGTCGTTGATGTAGCGCGATGCAAGCTCGGCGGCAGCGCGCAGGGCTTCGTCGCTGTATTCGATGCTGTGATGCTGCTCGAAACGGCTTTTCAGGCCACGCAGGATACCGATGGTGTCCTCGACCGAAGGCTCGGACACATCGACTTTCTGGAAACGACGCGCCAAGGCACGATCCTTCTCGAAAATCCCGCGAAACTCCTGGAAGGTGGTCGAACCGATGCAACGGATCTCGCCGGAAGACAGCAGCGGCTTGAGCAGGTTGGAAGCATCCATTACCCCGCCAGAAGCTGCGCCGGCACCGATGATCGTGTGGATCTCGTCAATGAACAGGATCGCCTGGGGACGCTTGCGCAGCTCGTTGAGCAACGCCTTGAAGCGCTTCTCGAAATCGCCGCGGTATTTCGTCCCGGCCAGCAACGCGCCCAGGTCGAGCGAGTAGACGACACTGTTGGCAAGCAGATCAGGCACCTGATTGTCGACGATGCGTTTGGCGAGCCCTTCGGCGATGGCCGTTTTACCGACGCCCGCTTCACCGACCAGCAAAGGATTGTTCTTGCGACGACGAGCCAGAATCTGTGCCACCCGCTCGACTTCGCTTTCGCGGCCGACCAGTGGGTCGATGCGTCCCTGACGCGCCAACTCGTTCAGATTGCTGGCATAGGCATCCAGAGGATTGCCTGAGGAAGATGCTTCACCGCCCTCGTCGTCCTGCATATCCTGCTCACCTTCAGAAGAGTGTTCGCCATGCCCTGGCACCTTGGAGATACCGTGGGCGATATAGTTGACGACATCGATCCGGGCCACGCTCTGCTGCTTGAGCAGAAATACGGCCTGGCTTTCCTGCTCACTGAAAATCGCAACCAGTACGTTGGCACCGGTCACTTCGCGCTTGCCGGAGCTCTGCACATGGAAGACTGCCCGTTGCAGCACGCGCTGGAACCCGAGCGTCGGTTGTGTCTCGCGATCCTCGTCATGCACGGGGATCAGCGGGGTGGTGGAGTCGATGAACTCCTGCAGATCATGCTTGAGTTTATCGAGGTTTGCGCCGCAGGCACGCAGGACAGTGGCTGCAGCCTCATTATCCAATAGAGCCAGCAGGAGATGCTCGACCGTCATGAACTCATGACGCTTCGAACGTGCCTCCTTGAAGGCAAGATTGAGGGTGACTTCGAGCTCACGGTTTAACATAGCTTCACCTCATACCCAAGTGGTCGGCGTTTAACCGTCCTTCTCGATCTCACAGAGTAGCGGATGCTGGCTCTCCCTGGCGTATTGATTGACCTGCATTGCCTTGGTCTCGGCGATGTCGCGGGTAAACAATCCGCAGACTGCCCGTCCCTCTGTATGGACGGCCAGCATGACTTTGGTGGCCAGCTCACGATTCAGGTTAAAAAACACCTCGAGCACTTCTACGACGAAATCCATCGGGGTGTAGTCATCGTTGAATAAAACCACCTTGTACATCGGTGGCGCCTGCAGGGTCGGCTTGGCGTCCTGCACCGCAATGCCCGCCGAGTCGTCCTCGTGCGACTGCGGATCATCCTGATTGAATGTTAGTCGAATCTTGCTGAATGCATGCATGGAAAGAAATGTTCGTTTGAGGGCGGATTGAGCAATTTAGTCGCAGTCTGGACGGTTTTTAAATGGGCTGCCACATGACCTTGACTATCAGCTAAACGGTGTTACAAACAATAGAGCCCACATTGGGTAAAAAGGGTCCGCGCAGTCAACCAAAATTTTTTTGGGTGGGGAGCGGATTGAAGTGGATGATACTCCTGACGGAGTCCTTTGCAGAGGGAGATGGTGATGATTGAAGGAAAAGTCAAGTGGTTCAACAATGCAAAAGGGTTTGGGTTCATAAACGCTGAAGGCAAGAGTGACGAGGATCTGTTCGTTCATTTCTCGGCCATCGAAATGGACGGTTACAAAACTCTCAAGGCTGGCCAGAAAGTCAGATTTGAAGTCGCCCACGGCCCAAAAGGGCTTCAAGCGATAAAAATCAACAGCTCGGAAGAAAAAAAGCAGGATCTGGCAAAAGATACCCAGCCGCTGCTTCAGCAGGACCACGCTCACGCGGACGCCTGATGCTCGTGTGGAAAAAATCAGTTGATGTATAACGGCAGCCATCAGAGCCCGCCGAATTGGCAGAAGCATGCAATGAGCTTTGCCGGACACATAAAACAGACAGAGACATTGGTCTGCTTTATACCCGTCGCGCTCCCCGGGGTATCGTATTAGCGGTTATTGCACCGCGGATGCCCAGACTCCAATCCAGAACGTTCACTTCGTTTATCCCGAGCCATCCTGAGCAACGAAACTCTGCCCTTCCCATCTGATCCTCCGCCTCAAGGCGTGCAGGCCCGCATGCAAGCATTCCCGAACCCGGCCTGAAAGACCGCGCGTTCGACCAACGGCGGATATTCATTTTTCGATAGCTCGCATAGCATTAATGCGTGG
The DNA here is from genome assembly GCF_030208985.1 of Pseudomonas sp. MEJ108. Classification (NCBI taxonomy): domain Bacteria; kingdom Pseudomonadati; phylum Pseudomonadota; class Gammaproteobacteria; order Pseudomonadales; family Pseudomonadaceae; genus Pseudomonas; species Pseudomonas sp. MEJ108. Next base: position 33,170 of record NZ_JARVSW010000021.1, on the reverse strand, counting down.
TGCCAATGGTTTGATATACTCGCGCCGTGACCGCAGAGTCATCAAGGCCGACCCGTCTGGATTCTGACCCTCGGCCTTCCTTATGCGTCGGGCTGCTACCTGACCCGACAGCTTGACGCTCGACTGATGCACCCAACATCACCGCGAATAAACCTCGACCTGGCTCATGGCCGAACCGTGGGCAAGCGCGCCTACAATGCGCGTATCGAGATTTTGTGCATGCTCAGCAAAAGAGAGTTAATACGAATGTCCAACCGCTCGAAGATCATCTACACCTTCACCGACGAAGCTCCGGCCCTCGCCACCTACTCCCTGCTGCCCATTATCGAAGCGTTCACAGCGACCTCCGATATCGACGTGGAAACACGCGACATTTCTCTGGCGGGCCGTGTTCTTTCCAGCTTCCCGGAATTGCTTGCCGACAAAAAAGTGCCGGATCATCTCGCCGAGCTGGGCAAACTGGCTACCACGCCAGAGGCCAATATCATCAAGCTGCCTAACATCAGCGCCTCGGTCCCGCAATTGAAGGCGACCATCAAGGAGCTTCAGAATCAGGGCTACAACATTCCTGACTACCCTGAAAACCCTGCCACTGACGCGGAAAAAGAAACCCGCGCACGCTACGACAAGACCAAGGGCAGCGCCGTGAACCCGGTTCTGCGCGAAGGCAACTCCGATCGCCGCGCCCCGCTGTCGGTCAAGAACTACGCGCGCAAGCACCCGCACAAGATGGGCGCCTGGTCGGCTGACTCCAAGGCTCACGTTGCACACATGAGCAACGGCGACTTCTACGGCAGCGAAAAAGCCGCCGAGATCGCGGCCGACAATACCGTCAAGATCGAACTCGTCGCTCAGGACGGCACCACCACCGTCCTGAAGGAAAAAACCGCCGTCAAGGCTGGCGAAGTCGTCGACTGCTCGGTCATGAGCGCCAAGGCCCTGCGCAGCTTCATTGCTGCCGAAATCGAAGACGCCCGCAAGCAGGGCGTGCTGTTTTCGGTGCACTTGAAAGCCACCATGATGAAGATCTCCGACCCGATCATGTTTGGCCAGATCGTCGACGAGTTCTATAAGGATGCGTTGACCAAGCACGCTGATACGCTCAAGCAGATCGGCTTCAGCCTGAACAACGGCATCGGCGACCTGTACGAGCGCATCACTGCCCTGCCCGCTGACAAGCAGGCAGAGATCAAGGCTGACATCGAAGCGGTCTACGCCGTTCGTCCACAGCTGGCGATGGTCAATTCCGACAAGGGCATCACCAACCTGCACGTGCCGAGCGACGTCATCGTCGACGCCTCGATGCCGGCAATGATCCGTGACTCCGGCAAGATGTGGGGCACAGACGGTCAGTTGCACGATGCCAAGGCCGTCATTCCGGATCGCTGCTACGCCACCATCTATCAAGCGGTCATCGAAGACTGCAAGAAAAATGGCGCATTCGACCCGACCACCATGGGCAGCGTACCGAACGTCGGCCTGATGGCTCAGAAGGCCGAAGAGTATGGCTCCCACGACAAGACGTTCCACATTCAGACCAACGGCGTGGTTCGCGTAACAGACAGCCAGGGCAACCTGCTGATGGAACAGAACGTCGAAGCCGGCGATATCTGGCGCATGTGCCAGGCCAAGGACGCACCGATCCAGGACTGGGTGAAACTGGCCGTCAACCGTGCCCGCGCCAGCAACACCCCGGCTATCTTCTGGCTGGACTCATCCCGCGCCCACGACAGCGTGATGATCGAAAAAGTGCGCAAGTACCTGGGCGATCACGACACCTCGGGCCTGGATATCCAGATCCTGTCACCTGTCGACGCGATGAAGCTGACCCTGGAACGCACTCGCGCAGGCAAGGACACCATTTCGGTGACCGGCAACGTTCTGCGCGACTACCTGACTGACCTGTTCCCGATCATGGAACTGGGCACCAGCGCGAAGATGCTGTCGATCGTTCCGCTGATGAACGGCGGCGGTCTGTTCGAAACAGGCGCCGGTGGTTCGGCTCCGAAGCACGTGCAGCAGTTCGTCGAGGAAAACTTCCTGCGCTGGGATTCGCTGGGCGAATTCCTGGCCCTGGCGGCGTCCCTCGAGCATCTGGGCCATGCCTACAACAATCCGAAAGCGCTGGTTCTGTCCAAGACCCTCGATCAGGCCACTGGCGAGTTCCTGGACCGCAACAAGTCGCCTTCGCGCAAGGTCGGCGGTATTGATAACCGCGGCAGCCACTTCTACCTGACCCTGTTCTGGGCCCAGGCACTGGCTGCTCAGAACGACGACGCAGACCTCAAGGCGCAGTTCGCGCCGCTGGCCAAGACCCTGACCGACAACGAAGAAAAAATCGTTGCCGAGCTGAACGCCGTTCAGGGCAAGCCGGTGGACATTGGCGGCTACTACTTCCCTAACCCGGAAGTCACCAGCAAGGCCATGCGCCCGAGCGCCACGCTCAACGCGGCCATCGCCGCGCTGTAAGAGGCAATCCAAGGCGGCGCATAAAAAATGCACCGTCTCACAAAAAATCCCCGGCTTGTTGCCGGGGATTTTTTTATCCATGGAAAATGTCAGCTACCTGTGTAAGCCCGGGCACCAGGGAGATGCCTGCTCAAGCACACCATCACTCCGCTCAGCCTTTCAGCGTGCGCGAAAGAAAGTCGCGAATGTATTCGGCGACCTCCGGCGCGTGCGTTTCCAATGCAAAGTGCCCTGCATCCAGCAGATGCACTTCAGCAGCCGGGACGTCCTTGCGATAAGCATGCGCGCCCGGAGGTATGAACGCCGGATCGTGCTTGCCCCAGACCGCCAGCAAGGGAGGCTGATATTTGCGCAGGTATTCCTGAAACGAGGGGTAAGCCGCTACGTTACTGCGGTAGTCAAGAATCAGGTCAAGCTGGATTTCCTCTGCGCCTGGCCGCGCCATATACAGGATGTCGAGGTTGTAGCCATCGGGAGAAAGCTTTTCAGGATCGGCTCCCGTACCGTATTGCCAGTCCCGGATGACTTGCGGTGACAACGAGGCGCGACAGGCTTCGCGATTGGCTGCCGAAGGCTCGCGCCAATAGGCTTGCCACGGGCCCCATTGATCGCTGAATCCTTCCAGATAGGCATTGCCGTTCTGACTGATGATTGCAGTAACCTTCTCCGGGTTCGCCGCTGCGAGCCGCAAGCCTGTCGGTGCGCCATAGTCGAATAGGTATAACGCGTATTTCTTCAGGCCCAGTGCCTCGGTAAAGCCCTCGATCACCGTGTAAAGGTTTTCGAATGTGTAATCGAACTGCCCGCGCGGTGGTGCTTTGGTATTGCCGAAACCGGGCAGATCGGGAGCGATCAGGCGGTACTGACTCGCCAACAATGGCATCAGGTCACGAAACATGTGGCTGGAACTCGGAAACCCATGGAGCAGCAGAAGCACCGGGGCGTCCCTGGGTCCGACTTCGCGATAGAACACATTTACGTCTCCTACCTGCTGAGTGTGAAACGTCACGCGGAAAGCATCATCACTGTTCATTGCATTTTCCCTGAGAGGTTTATTGCTTGCAGAAGCGGCGCTCACCAACGACGCCCCGAGAGCAGAAGCAGCGCCTATCGCGGACGCTTGTAAAACCTTGCGCCGACTGACACCGGATGGGGCGTTTTCAGCGTCGACTGAACCGAAATTTTTCATAGGAGAGTCTGACCGGGCTGGATGAATGAGTTGCTATCCTAGTCATTGCATTTAAGCTGCAGAATCACCGTAAAAATCAATTCACCATTTCAATTTCTGAAATACTGATACTACTCCACATCTCTCGTGGCAGGCAGGCGGACCATGGACCGTATTCAGGAAATGACGCTTTTTGCCGGACTTGCCGAGCAAACCAGTTTTGCCGGGGTAGCCCGCCACTTTGGCCTGTCGACCGCCACGGTAACCCGGGCTGTCGCGAGTCTGGAGAGTCGCCTGGGCATCCTTCTGGTGGTGCGCACCACTCGCAACATGCGGCTCACCGAGGCGGGCCAGCGCTTCGCCGCAGATTGCCGCCGACTGCTTGCCGACCTTGATGAGGCTGAAAGCGCGGCGGGCGGCTTGCATGCGTTGCCAGGCGGCCTGCTGACGGTCACCGCACCTCAGATGTTCGGCGCGCTGCATGTCGTGCCCGTAATGACGAGCTTTCTCGAGCGGTTTCCGGCTGTGGACATCCGTGCCATTCTGGTCGACCGGGTCGTGTCCATGCTCGATGAGGGCGTCGACGTGGCCGTCAGGATCGGCACCCTGCCCGATTCGTCTCTTACCGCAATCCAGACAGGTAGCGTGCGGCGTATGGTTTGCGCATCCCCTGGCTATCTCGAAAAGCACGGAGTTCCGCAGCATCCCGACGATTTGCGACAGCATTCGACAGTTTCGACCAGCACCGCCGAACGCTCGCCTCACTGGCTTTTCCGGATCGACGACAAGCATTACTCAGTAGACGTCGCATCGAGACTCAGCCTGACGTCGTATCAGGCGGCTATCAGCGCAGCATTGCAGGGCTGGGGACTGACCCAGGTGCCGTACTATCAGATACGCGAGCACCTGCAGGAAGGCAGGCTCAAGTGTGTTCTGGACACGTTCGAAATAATGCCGGAACCGGTTCACGTTGTTTACCTGGAGGGCCGTCGTCGCTCATCCAAAGTGCGAGCCTTTGTGGACTTCTGCGTCAGCGCGCTGAGGCATGATCTGCAGTTCGAGCACCCATAAGCTGTTAAGGCTGACTCAATCCCCTGCAAGGAGACCCATTATCATGACCTGGCAAGCCCACGTTACCGTCGCCACCATCGTCGAAGATCAAGGCCGCTTTCTTTTTGTCGAAGAAATCAAAGGCGGACGCGCCGTACTCAACCAACCCGCCGGGCACCTCGACCCGAACGAAAGCCTGCAACGCGCCGCCGTGCGTGAAACCCTGGAAGAGACCGGCTGGGACGTCGAATTGAGCAGCGTGGTGGGCATCTATCTGTACACCGCGCCGAGCAATGGCGTGACCTACCAGCGAATCTGCTTTGCCGCCAAGGCCCTGCGCCACCATCCGCAATATCAACTCGATGAAGGCATCGTCGGCGCAGTCTGGCTGACTCGCGATGAACTGGTGGCCCAGCAGGAGCGCTGGCGCAGCGAGTTGGTATTGCGTTGCCTGGACGACTACCTCGATGGCGAACGTTTCAGTCTCGACCTGCTGCGCGACAAGGCGTGAGACTCGACGCCCTCAGCCTGATAGAATCGCGTCCTTTTACAGGTCAGCCGTTGAATCCCCATGCGTGATCCAGCCCCCTCGAACTCAGAAATGAAGCGCGTCATAGTCGGCATGTCCGGCGGCGTGGACTCTTCCGTTTCCGCCGTACTGCTCATGGAGCAGGGTTATCAGGTGGAAGGCTTGTTCATGAAGAACTGGGAAGAAGACGACGGAACGGAATACTGCACCGCCCGCGAAGACCTGGCAGATGCCCAGGCCGTGTGCGACAAGATCGGCATCAAGCTGCACACGGCCAACTTCGCGGCCGAGTACTGGGACAACGTGTTCGAGCACTTCCTTGAAGAGTACAAGGCCGGGCGCACGCCGAACCCGGACATCCTGTGTAACCGCGAAATCAAGTTCAAGGCGTTTCTCGACTACGCACTGATGCTCGGCGCCGACCTTATTGCTACCGGTCATTACGTACGTCGCCGCGATATCGATGGACGTACCGAGCTGCTCAAGGGCCTGGACCCGAACAAGGACCAGAGCTACTTCCTGCACGCCGTTGGCGGCGAGCAGATTGCCCGCACGTTGTTCCCGGTTGGCGAGCTGGAAAAACCGGAAGTGCGTGCCATTGCCGAAAAGCACGGCCTGGCCACTGCCAAGAAGAAGGATTCCACCGGCATCTGCTTCATTGGCGAGCGCCGCTTCACCGACTTTCTGCGTCAGTACCTGCCCGCCCAGCCCGGTGAGATCAAGACCACCGAAGGCGAAGTCATCGGTCGTCACAGCGGCCTGATGTACCACACCATCGGCCAGCGTCAGGGCCTGGGCATTGGCGGTCTCAAGGACGCCAGCGACGATCCGTGGTACGTGCTGGTCAAGGACCTGGAAAACAATGAACTGATCGTCGGCCAGGGCAACGATCATCCCTGGCTGTTTTCCCGTGCGCTGGTCTCTTCGGAAATCTATTGGGTCAATCCGATCGATCTGAGCAGCCCGCGCAGGCTCACCGCGAAGGTCCGTTACCGTCAGGGCGACCAGCCATGCACGCTGGAAAAGACCGCTGACGGGTACCGCGCCACATTCGATGACCCACAGCGCGCCGTCACCCCCGGCCAGTCCGTGGTGTTCTACGACGGCGAAATCTGTCTGGGCGGCGGCGTGATCGAAATTGCCGAACCCTGGACCACCAAGGACAAGCGTTGATGAGCCCGACTCAGGAACAACTGATCGCTCTGGGCGGTGTATTCCAGGCCGCCGTGCTGGTCGACCGGATCGCCAAGACCGGTCAGATCAGCGAAGCGGCCCTGAGCTGCATGCTCGGCAGCCTGCTGGTGGTCGACCCCAAGGATACGCTTGACGTTTACGGCGGCGACGACCTCAACCTGCACGAAGGCTATCGCGCCATGGCCAGCGCCCTGGAGCGTGACCCGGCAACCTTGCAACGCGAACCGTTGCGCTACGCCCTGTCGATGCTCGGCCTCGAACGCCAGTTGGCCAAGCGCGATGACCTGCTTGAAGTGATCGGCAAACGCATTCCGGTCATTCAGTCCCAGGTCGAGCATTTCGGCATCGCCCACGAGAACGTGATTGCCGCGACCGGCGCACTGTATCAGGACACCCTGAGCACCTTGCGCCAGCGCATTCAGGTACAAGGCGACATGCGCAACCTGCAGCAGCCGAACAATGCCTCGAAGATTCGCGGCATTCTGCTGGCCGGTATTCGCTCTGCCCGGCTGTGGCGGCAAGTTGGCGGTCATCGCTGGCAACTGGTGTTCAGCCGCCGCAAGTTGTTGAAAGAACTCTATCCATTGCTGCACGGCTGACCCGCCGCGCGCCAATGACCTTCACCACCCCAGGCACGACGCTGTCTACGCTGGTCAGCGGGCTCCGGTCCGACTGACTTTTCATGTATGATATGCGCCCTTTTCGTCGCCCGACTGTCCGAGAGCATCCCATGCAGCTTTCTTCGCTCACTGCGGTTTCCCCTGTTGATGGCCGCTACGCCGGCAAAACCCAGGCCTTGCGCCCTATTTTCAGCGAATACGGCCTGATCCGTTTCCGCGTGATGGTTGAAGTTCGCTGGCTCCAGCGTCTTGCGGCTCACCCGCAGATCACCGAAGTCCCGGCCTTCTCCGCGCAAGCCAACGCCATCCTGGATGCCCTGGCTGAAGACTTCTCCGTAGAGCATGCCGAGCGCGTCAAGGAAATCGAGCGCACCACCAATCATGACGTGAAGGCTGTGGAGTATCTGCTCAAGGAGCAGGCTGCCAAATTGCCAGAGCTGGAAAAGGTCAGTGAGTTCATCCACTTCGCCTGCACCAGCGAAGACATCAACAATCTGTCTCACGCATTGATGCTGCGCGAGGGCCGCGACACTGTCGTGCTGCCGCTGATGCGCCAGATCGCCGACGCCATCCGCGAGCTGGCGATTCGCTTCGCAGACGTGCCGATGCTGTCCCGCACCCACGGCCAGCCCGCCTCCCCGACCACACTGGGCAAGGAACTGGCCAACGTCGTCTACCGCCTCGAGCGCCAGATCAGCCAGATCGCGGCAGTCCCGTTGCTCGGCAAGATCAACGGCGCAGTCGGCAACTACAATGCCCACCTCTCTGCCTACGCAGACATCGACTGGGAAGCCAACGCGCGCGCCTTCATCGAAGACGAACTGGGACTGGGCTTCAACCCCTACACCACGCAGATCGAACCGCACGACTACATTGCCGAGCTGTTCGATGCCATTGCGCGCTTCAACACCATCCTGATCGACTTCGACCGTGACATCTGGGGCTACATCTCGCTGGGCTATTTCAAACAGCGCACCATCGCTGGCGAAATCGGCTCCTCGACCATGCCGCACAAGGTCAACCCGATCGACTTCGAAAACTCCGAAGGCAACCTGGGCATCGCCAACGCACTGTTCCAGCATCTGGCGAGCAAGCTGCCTGTCTCTCGCTGGCAGCGTGACCTGACCGACTCCACCGTGCTGCGCAACCTGGGCGTCGGCTTTGCCCACAGCGTCATTGCCTACGAAGCCAGTCTCAAGGGCATCAGCAAGCTGGAACTGAACGAACAGCGCATTGCCGCCGATCTGGACGCATGCTGGGAAGTTCTGGCAGAGCCGATTCAGACTGTCATGCGTCGGTACAACATCGAAAACCCGTACGAAAAACTGAAAGAACTGACCCGCGGCAAGGGCATCGGTCCTGAAGCGTTGCAGACTTTCATCGACGGTCTGGATATGCCCGCCGAAGCCAAGGCCGAGCTCAAGAAGCTCACGCCAGCCAATTACATCGGTAACGCAGCCGCTCAGGCCAAGCGCATCTGACACGCAAAAAAATTGCACACGCCCGGCTGTGCCGGGCGTTTTCATTTCAAGGGCTTACACATGAATCCTGATATTCCTCTACAACTTCTGGGCGGCATCAGTGCTCGCGTTTTCCTGCGTGACTACTGGCAGAAAAAACCGCTGCTGATCCGCCAGGCTCTGCCGGACTTTCAAAGCCCGATCGATGCGGACGAGCTTGCCGGCCTCGCCCTGGAAGAAGAAGTGGAGTCGCGCCTGGTCATCGAAAACGGCGAGCGTCCGTGGGAGCTGCGTCGTGGCCCGTTCGCTGAAGACGAGTTCAGCAAGCTGCCCGAGCGCGACTGGACGCTGCTGGTCCAGGCCGTGGACCAATTCGTTCCGGAGGTCAGCGAGCTGCTGGAAAACTTCCGCTTTCTGCCCAGCTGGCGGATTGACGACGTGATGATCAGCTACGCAGCCCCTGGCGGCAGCGTAGGTCCGCATTTCGACAACTATGATGTGTTCCTGCTGCAGGGACACGGCAAACGCCACTGGCAGATCGGCCAGATGTGCGATGCGGAAAGCCCGCTGCTGCAGCATGCCGATCTGCGCATCCTTGCCGAATTCGAGAAGACCGAAGAGTGGACGCTGGAACCGGGCGACATGCTTTATCTGCCGCCGCGCCTGGCGCACTGCGGCGTCGCCGTCGACGACTGCCTGACCTACTCGGTCGGTTTCCGGGCGCCAAGCGCTGCCGAAGTCCTGACTCACTTCACCGACTTCCTCAGCCAGTTTATCCCGGACGAAGAGCGCTATACCGATGCTGATGCCCAGCCGGTCAGCGACCCCCATCAGATCCAGCATGACGCGCTCGATCGCCTGAAAACGCTGCTGGCCGAGCACATGAGTGACGAACGCCTGCTGCTGACCTGGTTCGGCCAGTTCATGACCGAGCCGCGCTACCCGGAACTGGTAACCGGCCCCGAGCTCGACGAACAGGACCTGCTCGACAGCCTCGAGCAGGGCGCGGTGCTGATTCGCAACCCGAGCGCACGGCTGGCCTGGTCTGAAGTCGATGACGATCTGCTACTGTTTGCCAGTGGCCAGAGCCGCCTGCTGCCGGGCAGCCTGCGTGACCTGCTCAAACTGATCTGTGCCGCCGATGCGTTGCACAGCGAAAACCTCGGCCAATGGTTGGCCGATGACGAGGGGCGCAATTTGCTTTGCGAACTCGTAAAACAAGGAAGCCTGGGATTTGCCGATGAATAAAGTCACTGTAGCTGTCGCCCAATGGCAGAAGAACAACGCCGATATCCGGCGCATACGCGATTCGGTATTCATTGCCGAACAATCGGTGCCGCCGGAACTGGAGTGGGATGCCGAAGACGCAGGTGCCGTGCACTTTCTTGCGTACGAGGGTGAATATGCGGTGGGCACTGCCCGACTGCTGCCCGATGGCGAGATCGGTCGCCTGTCAGTCCTGAGAGACTGGCGTGGCCTGAAGGTCGGTGAGGCTCTGTTGGATGCCGTGATCCATGAAGCCGAACAGCGTGGCCTCAAGCCGCTCAAGCTGAGCGCTCAGGTGCAGGCCGTCGAGTTTTATCAGCGCTTCGGCTTTTCGGTTATCAGCGACGAGTTTCTCGAAGCCGGCCTGCCACACGTCGATATGCTCCGCGAAGCGTGATCAACGCCGTTATGTAGGCGCTCACCGCGGCACTACATAATGATCGCCCTGCCCTTTTTCGCTAGACCCTCTCAAGGTCGAACCGAAAAGCGGCAGGGCTTTTTTATGCCTGACCATTCAGCTTGATTGCCTGCAGCCGACACAGTGGCACAATCATGCTTTACGCGCTTACCGCGGAGAATGAACATGTCAGTACGCAACTTGCTCAATGCAGCGCTCACCTCGATGCTGATCGCCTTCAGCGCTCACGTCTTTGCGGCGACTGAAGTCGTCCCGCTCAACTACCGCACCAGTGCCGATCTGTTGCCGGTCGCCAAATCCTTTCTGGGCGACGAAGGCACCGTCAGCGCCTATGGCAATCAACTGATCGTGAACGCAGAGTCCCGCAAGATCGAAGAACTTCGCACCTTGATCTCGCAACTCGATACCGCGCCGAAACGCTTGCTGATCAGCGTCGACACCAGCGACAGCGCGACGCGCAGCAGCAGCGGCTCGCGAGTAATCGAGTACGGTACCGCCAGCCGTGAAGGCGGCGTGCAACAAGTGCAAACCAGCGAAGGCACTCCTGCACTCATCCAGGTTGGCCAGAGCGTACCGCTGACCTCCTCCTCCACGGACACGTACGGATACTCCCGAAGCGACACCGAGTACCGCAACGTAACCCAAGGGTTCTACGTCACGGCCAGCGTGACCGGCGACACGGTTCACCTGAGCATCAGCACCAATCATGATCGCATGAGCCAAGAGCGCCCTGACGCTATCAAGGTGCAAAGTACCGACAGCCAGGTCAGTGGCCGACTGGGAGAATGGATCACGCTGGCGAGCAACAGCAATGAATCCGTCGCTGATCAGAGTGGCCTGGCGCAGCGCTATTCCACCCAGGGTCGCGACGACATGATTTTGCGCGTAAAGGTTGAAACCCTCGAATAGCCTGCCCGGGCTGAAAACCCAATACTTACGGGCCTTTTGATGACTGGCCGGTCGACTTTTCACAAATATGTAGTGATCTAAAAAAAGCACTACAAAACGTTTGACGCCCCCATAAGTGCGAGGCATGATTGCCTCGCTCCCGCTAATCAGAGGCTTTGCAAAAAGCCTTCGAGTCGCCGCTCTCAATCACCCCGCAGAGCCGATTCGTGTCCGCACCGCCCACAAGGCAGTTTGACGAGGTTGCGACTGGAACGAAGTTGTCCCGAGGGACGGAAGCGTAAACGGTAACCCGGCAAGGCCGACGGTGATGCACAACGCCACTGCAGGCCCGACTGTCCACCTGACAGCCTCATGTCCGGACGCCCGCTCTCCCCTCGAGCACATCGTTCACCCGTCGCGACCCACGTAACGTGCGGCTTCAAGCAAAACCCCGGATCAGCGAGCAGCCATCTACCGTGCCTTCGATAAACGAGGCGTTTTGGCGGAGCAGGACTTTCCAGCGAGACCTACTTCTAGAGGTTTATCACCATGGCACTGACACGCGAACAACAAATAGCGGCTCTCGAGAAAGACTGGGCTGAAAATCCGCGCTGGACAAACGTGACCCGTACTTACTCCGCTGCAGATGTGGTCCGCCTGCGCGGCTCGGTTCAACCCGAACACACCTTTGCACGACTGGGTGCAGACAAGCTGTGGAATCTGGTGACCCAGGGTGCCAAACCGTCCTTCCGGCCGGACAAGGATTTCGTCAATTGCATGGGCGCCCTCACCGGTGGCCAGGCCGTGCAGCAGGTCAAGGCCGGCATTCAGGCCATCTACCTGTCCGGCTGGCAGGTCGCTGCCGACAACAACTCTGCCGAGTCCATGTACCCGGATCAGTCGCTGTACCCGGTCGACTCGGTGCCGACCGTGGTCAAGCGCATCAATAACTCGTTCCGCCGTGCCGACCAGATTCAGTGGAAAGCCGGCAAGGCGCCGGGTGACGAAGGCTACATCGACTACTTCGCTCCGATCGTCGCAGATGCGGAAGCCGGGTTCGGCGGCGTACTCAATGCCTATGAGCTGATGAAAAGCATGATCGAGGCCGGTGCCGCCGGGGTGCACTTTGAAGATCAACTGGCGTCGGTGAAGAAATGCGGCCACATGGGCGGCAAGGTGCTGGTCCCGACTCAGGAAGCCATACAGAAACTGGTCGCTGCACGCCTGGCCGCCGACGTGGCCGGTGTACCGACCATCATTCTGGCCCGGACTGACGCCAACGCTGCCGACTTGCTGACATCCGATTGCGATCCGTATGACAAGCCATTCGTGACCGGCGAACGGACCCATGAGGGGTTCTACAAGGTTCGCGCCGGCCTCGATCAGGCCATCGCGCGCGGCCTGGCCTACGCGCCTTACGCTGATCTGATCTGGTGCGAAACAGCCAGGCCGGACCTCGACGAGGCACGCCGCTTCGCCGAAGCGATCAAAAAGCAATACCCCGATCAGTTGCTGTCCTACAACTGCTCGCCGTCCTTCAACTGGAAGAAAAACCTCGACGACGCAACCATCGCCAGGTTTCAGCGCGAGCTCTCGGCCATGGGCTACAAGCACCAGTTCATCACCCTGGCGGGCATTCACAACATGTGGCACAGCATGTTCAACCTGGCGCACGACTACGCCCGCAATGACATGACCGCCTATGTGAAGCTGCAGGAACAGGAGTTTGCCGACGCTGCCAAGGGCTACACCTTCGTGGCTCACCAGCAGGAAGTGGGCACGGGCTATTTCGATGACATGACGACCGTGATCCAGGGTGGCGTATCGTCGGTAACCGCACTGACCGGCTCGACCGAAGAAGAGCAATTCCACTGACACACCGCGCAACGCGTTGAAAATACAGGCCGTCCGTAAGGGCGGTCTGTCTGTTGTGTCAGAGGGTTCCGGTATTGACTTCGGACAATATGCAGTTGCCGAGTGGATGCTATAAAAGGCGCACTTTATAAGCAGTACCGTCACTCACTATGCGCCGACTACCGTACTTTGAACTATCAAGGCCTCTTCAAATGATATTAATTATCATTCAAATTGCCTTTTATTCCTTTTCGTCATCAAGAAACATAATTAACGAAAACCCTGCTGACGCCCGCCTCACAGGCCCTGCAGCCTTCCCGACAGGTCTCGGGCGATTGATTCCGTAAATAAATTTGATGTAGAAAATTTACTTGCCAACTGTTTGCACATAAAATCAATCCGTTGACCGCACTGCGACATTTCGTCACTGCCTCGACTCTTTATCAAGCACAGAGACCTTTGCTCTCTAACAAGGACTGACAGCATGCCCGAATCGACAGGTCTGATTGCCCACAACTGGGGCTTCGCCATTTTCCTTTTGGGTGTTGTCGGCCTTTGCGCCTTCATGCTCGGTCTGTCCAGCCTGCTCGGAAGCAAGGCCTGGGGCCGCAGCAAGAACGAACCTTTCGAATCCGGCATGCTGCCCACCGGCAGTGCGCGTCTGCGTCTCTCCGCAAAATTCTATCTGGTCGCGATGCTTTTCGTGATCTTTGACATTGAAGCCCTCTTTCTCTTTGCCTGGTCTGTGTCCGTCCGCGAAAGCGGCTGGACCGGATTCGTCGAAGCTCTCGTTTTCATAGCAATTCTGTTGGCAGGTCTTGTCTACCTATGGCGGGTTGGCGCTCTTGACTGGGCTCCTGAAGGTCGCCGTAATCGGCAAGCGAAGCTGAAACAATGAGGCTTTGGCGATGCAATATAATCTCACCAGGATCGACCCGGACGCTCCTAACGAGCAGTACCCCATCGGCAAACGGGAAACCGTTTCCGATCCGTTAGAAGATCAAGTCCACAAAAACATCTACATGGGCAAGCTGGAAGACGTGCTGAGCGGTGCGGTCAACTGGGGGCGTAAAAACTCCCTGTGGCCCTACAACTTCGGCCTGTCGTGCTGCTATGTGGAAATGACCACCGCTTTCACGGCCCCCCACGACATCGCGCGCTTTGGCGCTGAAGTCATCCGGGCGTCGCCACGGCAGGCGGATTTCATGGTTATTGCCGGTACCTGCTTCATCAAGATGGCGCCGATCATCCAGCGTCTCTACGAGCAAATGCTCGAACCCAAGTGGGTCATTTCCATGGGTTCGTGTGCCAACTCCGGTGGCATGTACGACATCTACTCAGTGGTCCAGGGGGTGGACAAATTCCTTCCCGTGGATGTCTACGTGCCCGGCTGCCCGCCCCGCCCCGAAGCGTTTCTGCAAGGCTTGATGCTGTTGCAGGAATCCATCGGCAAGGAGCGTCGCCCTCTTTCCTGGGTCGTTGGCGATCAAGGCGTATACCGCGCCGAGATGCCATCGCAAAAGGAACAGCGCCGCGAACAGCGTATTCAGGTGACCAACCTGCGCAGCCCCGACGAAGTCTGATCCAGCCCGTTCTTCTTATAAAAAAGACAAGAACCGGGGTTGATTCTGTACGTTGACCGAAGTGATTGAGACCTATGACTGCAGACAACGCTCTGTACATCCCGCCTTACAAGGCTGACGACCAAGATGTCGTCGTTGAACTGAATAACCGTTTTGGTGCCGAGGCTTTCACTGCCCAGCCGACTCGCACCGGTATGCCCGTGCTGTGGGTCGAGCGCGCCCGACTGTTTGAAATTCTGACGTTCCTGCGCAACGTGCCCAAGCCCTACTCCATGCTCTATGACCTGCATGGCGTGGACGAACGGCTGCGCACAAACCGTCGTGGTCTGCCCGGCGCAGACTTCACCGTGTTCTATCACCTGCTGTCGATCGAGCGAAACAGCGACGTGATGATCAAGGTAGCGCTTTCCGAAAGCGACCTGAGTGTACCGACCATCACCAGCATCTGGCCGAACGCCAACTGGTACGAGCGTGAAGTCTGGGACATGTTCGGTATCGATTTCCCGGGCCACCCGCACCTGAGCCGCATCATGATGCCGCCGACCTGGGAAGGCCATCCGCTGCGCAAGGACTTCCCTGCCCGTGCGACGGAATTCGACCCGTACAGCCTGACCCTAGCCAAACAGCAACTGGAAGAGGAAGCCGCACGCTTCCGTCCGGAAGACTGGGGCATGAAACGCTCTGGCGCCAACGAGGACTACATGTTCCTCAACCTGGGCCCGAACCACCCTTCCGCTCACGGTGCGTTCCGTATCATTCTGCAACTGGACGGTGAAGAAATCGTCGATTGCGTTCCGGACATCGGCTACCACCACCGTGGTGCCGAGAAGATGGCCGAACGTCAGTCCTGGCACAGCTTCATTCCCTACACCGACCGTATCGATTACCTGGGCGGGGTGATGAACAACCTGCCTTATGTGCTCTCGGTCGAGAAGCTGGCAGGCATCAAGGTGCCGGAAAAGGTCGACGTCATCCGCATCATGATGGCCGAGTTCTTCCGTATCACCAGTCACCTGCTGTTCCTGGGAACCTACATTCAGGACGTGGGCGCCATGACACCGGTGTTCTTCACGTTCACCGACCGCCAGAAAGCCTACACCGTGATCGAAGCCATTACCGGCTTCCGTCTGCACCCTGCCTGGTACCGCATCGGCGGGGTCGCTCACGACCTGCCGCGTGGCTGGGAAAAACTGGTCAAGGACTTCGTCGACTGGCTGCCCAAGCGTCTCGACGAATACACCAAGGCGGCCCTGCAAAACAGTATTCTCAAGGGTCGTACCATTGGCGTCGCCGCCTACAACACCAAGGAAGCCCTCGAGTGGGGCGTCACCGGTGCAGGCCTGCGCTCCACCGGTTGCGACTTCGATCTGCGCAAGGCTCGCCCTTACTCGGGCTACGAGAACTTCGAATTCGAAGTGCCGCTTGCCGCCAACGGCGATGCCTATGACCGCTGCATGGTCCGCGTCGAAGAGATGCGCCAGAGCATCAAGATCATCGACCAGTGCATGCGCAACATGCCGGAAGGCCCGTACAAGGCGGATCACCCGCTGACCACGCCGCCGCCGAAAGAGCGCACCCTGCAGCACATCGAAACCCTGATCACGCACTTCCTGCAGGTTTCGTGGGGCCCGGTCATGCCGGCCAACGAATCCTTCCAGATGATCGAAGCGACCAAGGGTATCAACAGCTATTACCTGACGAGCGACGGCGGCACCATGAGCTACCGTACCCGGATCCGCACCCCGAGTTACCCGCACCTGCAGCAGATCCCTTCGGTGATCAAAGGCAGCATGGTCGCGGACTTGATCGCGTACCTGGGTAGTATCGATTTCGTTATGGCCGACGTGGACCGCTAAGCATGAATAGCCCGCTAATCCAGACTGACCGTTTCGCCCTGAGCGAAACCGAGCGCTCGGCCATCGAGCATGAGATGCATCACTACGAGGACCCGCGCGCGGCGTCCATCGAAGCCCTGAAAATTGTTCAGAAGGAACGCGGCTGGGTGCCTGACGGTGCCATTTACGCGATCGGCGACCTGCTGGGCATCCCCGCCAGCGACGTCGAAGGCGTTGCCACCTTCTACAGCCAGATCTTTCGCCAGCCGGTCGGGCGTCACATCATTCGTGTCTGCAACAGCATGGTGTGTTTCATCGGCGGCCACGAAAACGTGGTCGACGAGATCAAGAACTCACTGGGCATCGGCCTGGGTCAGACCACCGCCGACGGTCGTTTCACACTGCTGCCGGTCTGCTGCCTCGGCAACTGTGACAAGGCGCCGGCCGTGATGGTCGACGACGACACTTTCGGCGATGTACAGCCTGCTGGCGTTGCCAAGATGCTGGAGGGTTACCTATGACCATCACTTCCTTCGGCCCTGCCAACCGCATTGCGCGCACGGCAGAAACCCATCCGCTGACCTGGCGTCTGCGCGACGACGGCGAACCGGTCTGGCTCGACGAGTACCAGACCAAGGACGGCTACGCTGCAGCGCGCAAGGCGCTGATGCAGCAGGCGCCTGACGATATCGTCCAGTCGGTCAAGGATTCCGGCCTCAAGGGCCGCGGTGGCGCAGGCTTCCCCACGGGGGTGAAGTGGGGCCTGATGCCCAAAGACGAGTCCATGAACATCCGCTACCTGCTGTGCAACGCGGACGAGATGGAGCCCAATACCTGGAAAGACCGCATGCTGATGGAGCAACTGCCCCATTTGCTGGTCGAGGGCATGCTGATCAGTGCCCGCGCGCTGAAAGCCTATCGCGGCTATATCTTCCTGCGCGGCGAATACGTCACCGCAGCCAAGCACCTCAATCGCGCAGTGGCTGAAGCCAAGGCCGCCGGTTTGCTGGGCAAGAACATTCTCGGCACCGGGTTCGACTTCGAACTGTTCGTGCACACGGGTGCCGGTCGCTACATCTGCGGTGAAGAAACCGCACTGATCAACTCGCTGGAAGGCCGCCGCGCCAACCCGCGTTCCAAGCCGCCCTTCCCTGCTGCGGTGGGCGTGTGGGGCAAGCCGACTTGTGTGAACAACGTCGAGACTTTGTGCAACGTGCCTGCCATCGTCAACAACGGCAACGACTGGTACAAGTCGCTGGCTCGCGAAGGCAGTGAAGACCACGGCACCAAGCTGATGGGTTTCTCCGGCAAGGTCAAAAACCCCGGTTTGTGGGAACTGCCCTTCGGCGTACAGGCTCGCGAACTGTTCGAGGACTACGCCGGCGGCATGCGCGATGGTTTCAAGCTCAAGTGCTGGCAACCCGGAGGCGCCGGTACGGGTTTCCTGCTGCCGGAGCATCTGGACGCGCAGATGTACGCAGGCGGTATCGCCAAGGTCGGCACCCGGATGGGTACGGGGCTGGCGATGGCGGTCGACGATTCGGTCAACATGGTCTCGCTGCTGCGCAACATGGAAGAGTTTTTCGCTCAGGAGTCCTGTGGCTTCTGCACGCCATGCCGCGACGGCTTGCCATGGAGCGTGAAGATGCTTCGCGCCATCGAGAACGGTCAGGGTCAGCCGGGGGATATCGAAACCCTGCTGGGTCTGGTCAATTTCCTCGGCCCTGGCAAGACCTTCTGTGCCCATGCACCGGGCGCTGTTGAACCCTTGGGCAGTGCGATCAAGTATTTCCGTTCCGAGTTCGAAGCCGGTATCGCGCCAGCCAGCGCAGCCACGCTCGTTCCGGGCAAAAGTCCGACAGTGGTCGGCGCATAACAAGACACAACGGTCGGCGGCTGTTCGGGCTGCCGTCCTCGTACCTGCTGACGCCCTCCGGGCTGAACGATACGGGTACTACCGAGATTCCATTAGCCACGCCCGCTGACAACGGGCCAACGAAGACCTTTGAACCATGGCTACTATTCACGTAGACGGCAAAGCGCTCGAAGTCGATGGTGCAGACAACCTGTTACAGGCATGTCTGTCGCTGGGCCTCGATATCCCTTATTTCTGCTGGCACCCCGCCCTTGGCAGCGTTGGCGCCTGTCGCCAGTGCGCGGTCAAGCAGTACACGGACGAGAATGACACACGCGGTCGTATCGTCATGTCCTGCATGACGCCAGCCACCGACAACACCTGGATCTCCATCGAAGATGATGAATCCAAGGCCTTCCGGGCCAGTGTCGTCGAATGGCTGATGACCAACCACCCGCATGACTGCCCGGTCTGCGAAGAAGGCGGTCACTGCCACCTGCAAGACATGACCGTGATGACCGGCCACAACGAGCGCCGTTATCGCTTCACCAAGCGTACCCACCAGAATCAGGAGTTGGGGCCGTTCATCGCGCACGAGATGAACCGCTGCATCGCCTGTTATCGCTGTGTACGCTTTTATAAAGACTACGCGGGCGGCACCGACCTGGGCGTCTACGGTGCCCATGACAACGTGTACTTCGGTCGCGTTGAAGACGGCACGCTGGAAAGCGAGTTCTCCGGCAACCTCACCGAGGTCTGCCCGACCGGTGTGTTCACGGACAAGACCCACTCCGAGCGCTACAACCGCAAGTGGGACATGCAGTTCTCTCCAAGCATCTGCCATGGCTGTTCCAGCGGCTGCAACATCAGCCCGGGTGAACGCTACGGTGAATTGCGCCGCATCGAAAACCGTTACAACGGCTCGGTGAACCAGTACTTCCTCTGCGACCGCGGACGTTTCGGCTACGGCTACGTCAACCGCAAGGACCGCCCGCGTCAGCCATTGCTCGTCGACGGCCAGGTCAAACTGAGCCTGGACGAGGCGCTGGACAAGGCGGCGGACCTGCTGCGCGGCCGTAACATCGTCGGCATCGGTTCTCCTCGCGCAAGCCTCGAAAGCAACTACGCACTGCGTGAACTGGTGGGCGCCGAGCATTTCTACAGCGGTATCGAAGCCGGTGAGCTGGAGCGTATCAGGCTGATTCTCAAGGTCCTGAACGACAGTCCGCTGCCGATCCCGACCCTGCGTGACATCGAAGATCACGATGCCATCTTCGTCCTCGGCGAAGACCTGACCCAGACAGCAGCGCGTATGGCCCTGGGCTTGCGCCAGGCCGTCAAAGGCAAGGCTGAAGACATGGCAGCGGCGATGAAAGTCCAGCCGTGGCTCGACGCAGCCGTGAAGAACATCGGTCAGCACGAGCTCAATCCGCTGTTCATCGCCAGCCTCGCCGAAACCCGTCTCGACGACGTGGCAGAAGAATGCGTACATGCAGCGCCCGATGACCTGGCGCGTATCGGTTTTGCCGTGGCCCACGCCCTGGACGCCAGCGCACCGGCCGTCGAAGGCCTGGACAGCGAGGCGCTGGAACTGGCGCAACGCATTGCCGACGCACTGCTGGCTGCCAAACGACCGCTGATCATTTCCGGCAGCTCGCTGGGTTCGACAGCGCTGATCGAAGCCGCTGCCAACATCGCCAAGGCCTTGAAGCTGCGCGACAAGCAGGGTTCCATCAGCCTGATCGTGCCTGAAGCCAACAGCATGGGCCTGGCGATGTTCGGCGGCGAGTCCGCAGATGCCGCGCTGCAAGCCGTGATCTCCGGCAAGGCCGACGCTATCGTAGTGCTGGAAAACGATTTGTATCGTCGTGTGGACGCCAAGATCGTCGACGCCGCGCTGAGCGCTGCGAAAGTCGTGATCGTCGCTGACCATCAGAAAACCCCGACCAGCGACCGTGCCCATCTGATTCTGCCAGCAGCCAGCTTCGCTGAAGGCGACGGCACACTGGTCAGCCAGGAAGGCCGCGCCCAGCGCTTCTTCCAGGTCTTCGATCCGACCTATCTGGATGCCAGCATTCTGGTCCACGAAGGCTGGCGCTGGTTGCATGCCCTGCGTGCCACCTTGCTGAACAAGCCGGTCGACTGGACGCAACTCGACCACGTCACCGAAGCCTGCGCCGGCAGCACGCCGCAACTGGCGGGTATCGTCAACGCCGCGCCGTCTGCATCGTTCCGCATCAAGGGCCTGAAACTGGCTCGCGAACCGCTGCGTTATAGCGGCCGTACAGCGATGCGAGCCAACATCAGCGTGCATGAGCCGCGCACCTCGCAAGACATCGACACCGCGTTCTCTTTCTCCATGGAAGGCTACTCGGGCTCGGCCGAGCCTCGTCAGCAGGTGCCATTCGCCTGGTCGCCGGGCTGGAACTCGCCGCAGGCCTGGAACAAGTTTCAGGACGAAGTCGGCGGTCATTTGCGTGCCGGCGATCCGGGCACTCGCCTGATCGAAAGCCAGGGCGATGGTCTCTCATGGTTCTCCAGCGTGCCACGCGCGTTCTCTCCAGAACGCGGCACCTGGCAGGTCGTGCCGTTCTTCCACCTGTTCGGCAGCGACGAAACCTCGTCTCTGGCCGCGCCGGTTCAGGAACGCATCCCGCAGGCCTATGTCGCCCTGGCCAAATCCGAAGCCGATCGTCTCGGCGTCAACGACGGTGCCCTGCTCTCCTTGAGCATCGGCGGCGAAACGCTGACCTTGCCGCTGCGCATCAGCGAAGAACTGGGCGCGGGTCTTGTGGCATTGCCGGCAGGACTGCCCGGCATTCCGCCAGCACTCTTCGGCAAATCCGTTGACGGTCTGCAGGAGGCAGCGCAATGACCTGGTTTACCCCTGATGTGATCGACGCAATCATCGCGGTGGTCAAGGCCATCGTGGTGTTGCTGGCCGTCGTGATTTGCGGTGCCCTGCTGAGTTTCATCGAGCGTCGTCTGCTGGGTTGGTGGCAGGATCGTTATGGCCCGAACCGCGTGGGTCCGTTCGGCATGTTCCAGATCGCAGCCGACATGTTGAAAATGTTCTTCAAGGAAGACTGGACCCCACCGTTCGCCGACAAGGTGATCTTCACCCTGGCGCCAGTGGTTGCCATGAGCGCCTTGCTGATCGCCTTTGCGGTCATCCCGATCACCCCGACCTGGGGCGTCGCGGATCTGAACATCGGTCTGTTGTTCTTCTTCGCCATGGCCGGTCTGTCCGTGTATGCGGTGCTGTTCGCCGGCTGGTCGAGCAACAACAAGTTCGCCCTGCTGGGCAGCCTGCGTGCTTCGGCACAAACCGTGTCCTACGAAGTGTTCATGGGTCTTGCGCTGATGGGCATCGTGGTTCAGGTCGGCTCTTTCAACATGCGCGACATCGTTGAATATCAGGCGCAGAACCTGTGGTTCATCATTCCGCAGTTCTTCGGCTTCTGTACGTTCTTCATCGCAGGCGTCGCGGTGACTCACCGCCACCCGTTCGACCAACCGGAAGCCGAGCAGGAACTGGCTGACGGCTACCACATTGAATATGCCGGCATGAAATGGGGCATGTTCTTCGTGGGCGAATACATCGGGATCATCTTGATCTCGGCGCTGCTGGTGACGCTGTTCTTCGGTGGCTGGCACGGCCCGTTCGACATTCTGCCATCGCTGGCTTTCTTCTGGTTCGCCTTGAAAACCGCGTTTTTCATCATGCTGTTCATTCTGCTGCGCGCCTCCATCCCGCGCCCGCGTTATGACCAGGTCATGGATTTCAGCTGGAAGTTCTGTCTGCCGCTGACCCTGATCAATTTGCTGGTGACTGCTGCGATTGTGTTGTTGAACACACCGGCAGGCTCGGTTCAGTGAGGATTTGACCCATGTTCAAATATATTGGTGACATCGTTAAGGGTACGGGTACCCAGTTGCGCAGTATGGTCATGGTCTTCGGCCACGGCTTTCGCAAGCGCGACACCCTGCAATATCCCGAAGAGCAGGTTTATCTCCCTCCTCGCTATCGCGGTCGCATCGTACTGACCCGCGACCCCGATGGCGAAGAGCGCTGCGTAGCGTGCAACCTGTGTGCAGTAGCCTGCCCGGTTGGCTGTATTTCGTTGCAGAAAGCCGAGACAGAGGACGGACGCTGGTATCCCGACTTCTTCCGCATCAACTTCTCGCGTTGCATCTTCTGCGGCCTGTGCGAAGAAGCCTGCCCGACTACCGCGATCCAGCTTACGCCGGACTTCGAGATGGCCGAGTTCAAGCGTCAGGATCTGGTGTACGAGAAGGAAGATCTGCTGATCTCCGGTCCCGGCAAGAACCCTGACTACAACTTCTATCGCGTTGCCGGTATGGCCATTGGCGGCAAGCCCAAGGGCTCCGCACAGAACGAAGCCGAGCCGATCAACGTCAAGAGCTTGCTGCCTTAAGGAAGTAAAGATGGAATTCGCTTTCTACTTCGCATCCGGTATCGCTGTTGTGTCCACCCTGCGGGTGATCACCAACACGAACCCGGTGCACGCCCTGCTCTACCTGATCATCTCGCTGATCGCCGTAGCAATGACGTTCTTCAGCCTCGGCGCGCCGTTCGCCGGTGTGCTGGAAGTCATTGCCTACGCGGGCGCGATCATGGTCCTGTTCGTGTTTGTGGTGATGATGCTCAACCTCGGCCCGGCCTCGGTTCAGCAGGAACGTGCCTGGCTCAAACCCGGCATCTGGATAGGCCCGGTCATTCTCGGCGCGCTGTTGCTGGCCGAGTTGCTGTATGTGCTGTTCGCCAACCCGACCGGCGCTGGTGTCGGTCACACCACGGTCGACGCCAAGGCAGTCGGCATCAGCCTGTTCGGGCCCTATCTGCTGGTGGTGGAACTCGCCTCGATGCTGCTGCTTGCAGCAGCCATCACGGCCTTCCATCTGGGCCGCAACGAGGCCAAGGAGCCAAGCCAATGAATGCTATCCCTCTTGAGCACGGTCTGGCGGTCGCCGGGGTCCTGTTCTGTCTGGGTCTGGTCGGCCTGATGGTGCGCCGTAATATTCTCTTCGTGTTGATGAGCCTGGAAATCATGATGAACGCCGCTGCACTGGCATTCGTCGTTGCCGGCAGTCGCTGGGGACAACCGGACGGGCAGGTGATGTTCATCCTGGTGATCAGCCTTGCGGCAGCCGAGGCCAGTATCGGCCTGGCGATCCTGATGCAACTGTATCGCCGCTTCCACACTCTCGATATCGATGCTGCCAGCGAGATGCGCGGATGAATCTTCTCTTTCTGACTTTCGTATTCCCCCTCATCGGCTTTCTGCTGCTGTCGTTCTCCCGTGGACGCATCTCGGAAAACCTCGCTGCGCTGATCGGCGTCGGCTCCATCGGCCTGTCAGCCATTGTCACTGCCTGGGTCATCTGGCAGTTCAACGTGGCACCCCCCGAAGGCGGTCACTACACCCAGGTGCTGTGGCGCTGGATGGACGTCGATGGCTTCCAGCCCAACTTCGCACTGTATCTGGACGGGCTGTCCGTCACGATGCTGGGCGTCGTGGTTGGCGTCGGCTTCCTGATCCACCTGTTCGCGTCCTGGTACATGCGCGGTGAAGCGGGCTATTCGCGCTTCTTCTCCTACACCAACCTGTTCATTGCCAGCATGCTGTTCCTGATCCTGGGCGACAACCTGCTGTTCATCTACTTCGGTTGGGAAGGCGTAGGGCTGTGCAGCTACCTGTTGATCGGTTTCTATTACAGCAACCGCAACAACGGCAACGCAGCGCTCAAAGCGTTCATCGTCACCCGTATCGGTGACGTATTCATGGCTATCGGTCTGTTCATCCTGTTCCAGCAACTGGGCACGCTCAATGTGCAGGAACTGCTGGTCAGGGCGCCGGAACACTTCAAGGTCGGCGATTTCTGGATCGTGCTGGCGACGTTGATGCTGCTGGGCGGTGCGGTCGGTAAATCCGCCCAGCTGCCACTGCAAACCTGGCTGGCTGACGCGATGGCCGGTCCTACTCCGGTTTCGGCGCTGATCCACGCAGCGACCATGGTCACGGCGGGCGTTTACCTGATCGCGCGTACTCACGGCCTGTTTGCACTGGCACCCGACATTCTGCATCTGGTCGGGATTGTCGGCGGCGTCACGCTGGTTCTGGCGGGTTTCGCCGCATTGGTGCAGACCGACATCAAGCGTATCCTCGCCTACTCGACCATGAGCCAGATCGGCTACATGTTCCTGGCACTGGGCGTCGGCGCCTGGGAAGGCGCGATCTTCCACCTGATGACCCACGCCTTCTTCAAGGCGCTGCTGTTCCTTGCTTCCGGTGCGGTGATCGTTGCCTGCCACCACGAGCAGAACATCTTCAAGATGGGCGGTCTGTGGAAGAAACTGCCATTGGCCTACGCCAGCTTCATCGTCGGTGGCGCTGCTCTTTCCGCTCTGCCGCTGCTGACGGCGGGCTTCTACTCCAAGGACGAAATTCTCTGGGAAGCATTTGCCAGCGGTAACAACGGTTTGCTGTATGCCGGCCTGGTGGGCGCGTTCATGACGTCGCTGTACACCTTCCGCCTGATCTTCATCGCGTTCCACGGAGAAGCCAAGACCGAAGCACACGCAGGTCACGGCATCGCTCACTGGCTGCCACTGTCGGTGCTGATCGTGCTGTCGACGTTCATCGGCGCGCTGATCACTCCGCCGCTGGCCGGTGTGCTGCCGCAGAGCGTCGGCCATGCCGGTGGCGAAGCCAAGCACAGTCTGGAGATCGCCTCCGGCGCCATCGCGCTGGCCGGTATCCTGCTGGCAGCGTTGCTGTTCCTCGGCAAGCGCCGCCTGGCAACGGCTATCGCCAACAGCGCTCCGGGCCGTTTCCTCTCGGCCTGGTGGTTCGCGGCATGGGGCTTCGACTGGATCTACGACAAGCTGTTCGTCAAGCCGTATCTGGCAATCAGCCATGTACTGCGTAGTGATCCGTTCGACCGCACCATCGGCTTGATCCCACGTCTGGTCAAAGGCGGTCATGACACCATGAGCCGCACCGAGACCGGCCAGTTGCGTTGGTATGCTGCCTCGATCGCCGTGGGTGCCGTTCTGGTACTCGGTGCCGTCGTTCTGGTTGCGATCTGATATGAACCTTGCGAATTTGCGAAAGGAATTGAGCCCGTCATGATTCTGCCCTGGCTAATCCTGATCCCCTTCATCGGCGGCCTGCTGTGCTGGCTGGGTGAGCGCTTCGGCTCTACCCTGCCGCGCTGGATTGCGTTGCTGACAATGACCCTGGAACTGGTTCTCGGCCTCTGGCTGTGGGCTACCGGCAACTTCGGCTACGCGCCGGTGCCGGGTGCCGATCCGACCTGGACCCTGGAATTCCACCACCCGTGGATCACCCGCTTCGGCATCGATGTGCATCTGGCACTCGATGGCCTGTCGCTGCTGATGATCCTGCTGACCGGCCTGCTGGGCGTGCTGTCGGTGCTCTGCTCGTGGAAGGAAATCCAGCGCAAGGTCGGTTTCTTCCACCTTAACCTGATGTGGATTCTGGGCGGTGTCGTCGGCGTGTTCCTGGCCATCGACCTGTTCATGTTCTTCTTCTTCTGGGAAATGATGCTGGTGCCGATGTATTTCCTCATCGCGCTCTGGGGTCACAGCTCTTCGGATGGCAAGAAAACCCGTATCTACGCGGCCACCAAGTTCTTCATCTTCACTCAGGCCAGTGGCCTGATCATGCTGGTGGCGATCCTGGGTCTGGTGCTGGTGCACTTCAATCAGACCGGCGTGATCACCTTTGCCTACGCCGACCTGCTGAAGACCAAACTGGCACCAGGCACCGAGTACATCCTGATGCTGGGCTTCTTCATAGCCTTCGCCGTCAAGCTGCCGGTGGTGCCATTGCACTCCTGGCTGCCGGATGCGCATGCCCAGGCACCGACTGCAGGCTCCGTCGACCTGGCGGGTATCCTGCTGAAGACTGCGGCTTACGGCCTGCTGCGTTTTGCCCTGCCGCTGTTCCCCAACGCATCGGCCGAGTTCGCACCGATTGCAATGACGCTGGGCCTGGTCGGTATCTTCTACGGCGCATTCCTGGCGTTTGCCCAGACCGACATCAAGCGTCTGATCGCATTCTCCAGCGTTTCGCACATGGGCTTCGTACTGATCGGTATCTACTCGGGCAGCCAGCAAGCGCTGCAAGGCGTACTGATCCAGATGATCGCCCACGGTCTATCGGCTGCGGCACTGTTCATTCTCAGTGGCCAGTTGTACGAGCGCCTGCACACCCGCGACATGCGGGAGATGGGCGGTCTGTGGTCACGCATCGCCTACATCCCGGCCATCAGCCTGTTCTTTGCCGCCGCCTCTCTGGGTCTGCCGGGCACCGGCAACTTCGTCGGCGAGTTCCTGATTCTGCTGGGCAGCTTTGCCAGCTCACCCTGGATCACGGCGATTGCCACTTCCGGTCTGGTATTTGGTTCTGTCTACTCGCTGATCATGATCCACCGCGCCTACTTCGGCCCGTCGAAGTCCGACGAGGTTCTGAAGGGCATGGACGGACGGGAAATGATCATGGTGCTGGGCCTTGCCGTGCTGCTGGTCGTGCTCGGGGTATTCCCGCAGCCGTTCCTCGACACATCGGCGGCGACCATGCACGGCGTGCAGCAATGGCTAGGCACTGCCTTCACTCAACTCGCTTCGGCCCGGTAAGAGCGCTATGGACCTGACGATTCAACACTTTATTGCGCTTGCGCCACTGCTGATCACCAGCCTCACCATTGTCGTGGTGATGCTTGCGATCGCATGGCGCCGCAATCACTCGCAAACGTTCCTGCTTTCGGTAGCAGGCCTCAACCTGGCCCTGCTGTCGATTTATCCGGCATTGAAAGTCGCCCCTCTGGTCGTGACGCCACTGCTGCATATCGACAACTTTGCCTGCCTGTACATGGCGATCATCCTCGCCTCTACCCTCGCTTGCGTGACCATGGCGCACGCCTATCTAGGTGACGGCAAGGCCGGGTATCCGGGCAATCGCGAAGAGCTTTACCTGCTGATCCTGCTGGCAGCTGCCGGTGGACTGGTTCTGGTCAGCGCTCAGCATCTGGCGGGGCTGTTCATCGGCCTGGAACTGCTGTCGGTGCCGGTCTACGGGTTGGTGGCTTATGCCTTCTTCAACAAGCGTTCGCTGGAAGGCGGCATCAAGTACATGGTCCTGTCGGCTGCAGGCTCGGCGTTCCTGCTGTTCGGTATGGCGCTGCTGTACGCAGAGGCAGGCTCGCTGAGCTTCGACGGTATCGGCAAGGCCATCGCGGCAACCGGCATGCCGAGCCCGATTGCCAGCCTGGGTCTGGGCATGATGGTCGTCGGCCTGGCCTTCAAGCTGTCACTGGTGCCGTTCCACTTGTGGACCCCGGACGTTTACGAAGGCGCCCCTGCGCCGGTCGCTGCCTTCCTGGCAACTGCCAGCAAGGTGGCAGTGTTCGCGGTACTGGTGCGTCTGTTCCAGATTTCCCCGGCAGCCAGCAGCGGTGTCTTGCATGATGTACTGGCAGTCATCGCCGTCGCGTCGATCCTCGTCGGCAACCTGCTGGCGCTGACTCAGACCAACCTCAAGCGTCTGCTGGGCTACTCCTCCATCGCCCACTTCGGTTACCTGATGATTGCGCTGGTGGCCAGCAAGGGCATGGCGGTCGAGGCGATCGGCGTCTACCTGGCGACTTACGTCCTGACCTCGCTGGGCAGCTTCGGTGTGATCACCATGATGTCTTCGCCTTACAGCGGACGTGATGCCGACGCGATGTTCGAATACCGTGGACTGTTCTGGCGTCGCCCTTACCTGACGGCAGTCATGACCCTGATGATGCTGTCGCTGGCAGGTATCCCGCTCACCGCAGGTTTCATCGGCAAGTTCTATATCATCGCCACTGGTGTCGAATCGCAGTTGTGGTGGCTGATCGGGGCTCTGGTAATCGGTAGCGCCATCGGCGTGTTCTACTACCTGCGCGTGATGGTCACCATGTATCTGGTCGACAACAAGCTTCCTCGCCATGATGCAGCCATCAACTGGGCACAGCGCACGGGCGGCGTGATGCTGCTGGCCGTTGCGATCCTGACCTTCGTGCTGGGTGTGTATCCGCAACCGCTGCTCGATCTGGTGCTCAATGCCGGTCTGCACGTAGCAGGCTGATCCAGCGCAAACAACACGTAGCAGGCTGATCCAGCGCAAACAAAAAGCCCTGCTCTCGAGCAGGGCTTTTTTTGTCTTCGAAAACGGCTAATGCCTGACGTCATGGGCAAACGTGGCAATGCGTCCTTGCAATGTCAGCCTGGCAGTTTCACGGGCTTCTTGGCGCCGCTGAACAATCCCCAGCTGGACATGAACAGCGCCGCCACCAGAGGCCCGATCACAAAGCCGTTCAGACCAAAGACCGACATGCCGCCCAGCGTGGAAATAAGGATCAGGTAGTCCGGCATTTTGGTGTCCTTACCCACCAGGATCGGACGCAGGACGTTATCCACCAGACCGATCACCAGGACGCCAAACAAGCCCAGTACCACACCTTGCCAGATCATGCCGCTAAGCAGGAAGTAGATCGCCACTGGCGCCCAGACAATCCCGGCTCCCACCGCAGGCAACAGCGACAGGAACGCCATGATCACCGCCCAGAGCAACGCACTCGGGATGTCCAGCACCCAGAAGATGAAGCCACCCAGCGCACCTTGCGTCACCGCGACCACCACGTTGCCTTTGACGGTGGCACGTACCACTCGGGTGAACTTGAGCTGCAGACGACGCTTCTGCTGTTCGCCCAACGGGAAGGCCGTGCGGATCTTGCGTACCAGCTCCTGTCCGTCGCGCAGGAAGAAGTACAGCAGGTAAAGCATGATGAAGACGCTGACGACAAAGTCGAAGGTGCCCTGCCCGAAACTGAATGCCTGCGTCGCCAGGTACTGACTGCCCTGCATCGCGCCCTTGGCGATCTTGTCGCGTAACCCCTCCAGGTCGCCCATGCCCAGACGATCGAGCAGCGCCTGCATGGAGTGCGGCAACAGGTCCTTGAACTCGGCCAGATAACCGGCGATATCCAGTTGCCCGGTCTCGACGTTCTTGTACAGCGTGGTGCCCTCCTGAACCAGCAAGGCGCTGATCACGATCACCGGCAGAATCGCGATGACCAGACAGATCGTCAGGGTGCACAGGGAAGTGAGATTGCGTGACCAGTTGAACTTGATCTGCAACTTGCGCTGCACAGGCGCGAAGATGATTCCAAGGATGACCGCCCAGAATACTGCGCCATAGAACGGCAGCAGAATCCATATGAAGGCAATGGTCACCAGTACCAGTAGCAGAATGAGGGTTTTGTATTGCAGCGTGGTTTCGTTCATGTCCTGTCCATGTCATTAGACCGCGCATCGCGCCCGGTCTAGAGCTTAGTCAGCACGCGAGCGCACGAGTGCCATCTTCCATGAAGGCAATATGACGGCGATGCCAGTCGCGAGTGATGGCAGGGGTTCAAGCCCCTGCCAGACAGGCATCAGCCCCGGACCTGATCGACCAGACTGTCCAGGCGCGCGCCCGGTTCTGCCAGGCTGCGGGAGGTCTCTGCGCTTTGCCGGGCTTCATCGGCGACGCTCTCGACAGCAGCCGCGAGCTAATGAACGCTGCGATTGATTTCTCTGAAAGATGCGGGCTGACGTACTACGGGGCAGTCCGCTCTGGCAGGTCTATGCGTACCCGCAATCCCCCTGCCGGGCTCTCCTGCAATTGCAATTGACCGCCCCACGCTTCGACGATGTCGCGCACGATACCCAGGCCCAGCCCGTGGCCGGTAATCTGCTCGTCAAGACGAGCGCCACGACTGAACACTTCTGCGCGTTGCGCCTCGGGAATACCAGGGCCATCGTCATCCACCAACAGGCAGAAGCCCTGACCCTGACTCAAAATGTTCAGACGTACCTCGCTGTCGGCCCATTTGCAGGCGTTGTCCAGCAGGTTGCCGAGCAGTTCGAGAATGTCTTCCCGATCCCACGGCAGGTACATGCCCGTCTCGACATCGTTGATCAACTGGAGGTGGGCACCATGAATCATGCCCAGTGTGGAGAAAAGTACGGGCAGTTCGGCATCGCAATCGAAGCGGGCTCCCGGTAGAGCGTCCCCGGAGAGGCGTGCGCGATTGAGCTCACGCTCCAGACGCAGACGGATATTTTCCAGCTGTTCCTGCAGGGTCCTGCGCAAGGCCGGGTTGGCGTCCAACTGTCCGCTGAGGGCCAGGCTGAGCAACACCGCAAGTGGTGTCTTCAAGGCATGTCCCAGATTACCCAGCGCATTGCGTGAGCGTTTCAGGCTGTCTTCGGTATGCGCAAGCAGGTGGTTGATCTGCGCCACCAGTGGTTCGAGTTCGAGGGGAACCTGATTGTCCAGCTGTGAACGCTGGCCCTGCTGAAGCTGAAAAATCTGCTCGCGAACGGTTTCAAGCGGACGAAGCGCTCTTCGCACGGTGATGCGTTGCAACACCAGTACCAGGATCAGCGCGGCAAGCCCGAGCCCCAGCCCGATCTGCTGCATGAGACGAAAACTCGCCCTGACCGGCGTGTAATCCTGGGCGACGGTGATTGAAACCCGCTTGCCGAACTTGCGGTATTCGCTGGTCAGCATCAATAGCGATTGCCCGGTCTTGCCGAGCTCAAGATTGGCATGCAAACCCACCCCGGGCTGGGGCAGCTCGAAATCCCACAGGGAGCGGGAGCGCCAGTGTCCCTGCGGCAAGTCCATACGGAAATAATGGCCAGACAACGGACGCTGGTAGGCACCCGAAAGGCGATGGTCATCCAGTTGTAGCCCGGCAGGACCTCGCACTAGCGCTACCAGCAGGTTTTCACTCTCGTTGCGCAGACCTGACTCCAGGTAGCGTTGCAAGCCCACTTCGAACAGCCACAGACTGGTCTGTGCCATCACCAGACCGACAACGACCATGACGGCGATCAGCCCCAGACTCAGACGTCGCTGTATGGACTTCAACCGCCGGCTCCGCCATACAGATAGCCCTGGCCACGGCGTGTCTCGACGACTGCACGGCCCAACTTGCGCCTCAGGTGATTGACATGGACTTCAATAACATTGGAATCACGCTCGTTTTCGCCATCGTACAAATGCTCCGACAGATGGCTTTTCGAGAGAATCTGTCCCGGGTGGAGCATGAAATAACGCAGCAGACGAAACTCAGCCGAGGTGAGCTGGATATCCACGCCATCCCGGCTGACGCATTGCCGGCCTTCATCCAGATTAAGACCGGCCGATTCCAGCGTGGGCTGGTTGGCCAGCCCGTGCGAACGTCGCAACAGCGCCTGAATACGCAGCTGCAGCTCTTCAGGATGAAAAGGCTTGGTCAGGTAATCATCAG
Organism: Pseudomonas sp. MEJ108; assembly: GCF_030208985.1. Taxonomy (NCBI): domain Bacteria; kingdom Pseudomonadati; phylum Pseudomonadota; class Gammaproteobacteria; order Pseudomonadales; family Pseudomonadaceae; genus Pseudomonas; species Pseudomonas sp. MEJ108. Next base: position 1,604 of record NZ_JARVSW010000021.1, on the reverse strand, counting down.
CGCCTGCCTTCAAACCTTCTATACGCTCTGACCAGGAACCCCGCGCGGTCAGAATCAACACAGGGGTCGCCAGACCTTTGCTGCGCCACTGCTGAAGAACCTCGAGCCCTGGCATGCCGGGTAAGCCCAGATCCAGAACAATCAAGTCATACGGCTCGCTTGCTCCTTGATAAACCGCATCGCGCCCGTCAGCCAGCCAGTCGACCGCATAGCCTTGACGCCCCAGCGCAGCGAGCAGCTCATCGGCCAGGGGAACGTGGTCTTCAACCAGTAGCAGGCGCATCAGTCATCATCCTCGTCTTTCAACAATCGGCTATCACGCGCATCGAACTTGAGCTCGCGAACAACGCCCTCAGGGGTCAGCAATTCAAATTCATACACGTACACATTATTCTTTTCCTCAAGCTCGGCCTCCAGCAAACGAGAGCCCGGATGAAGGCCCATCGCGCGCTCAATGAACTGTTCAAGAGGCAATATGACTCCGCGCTGCCGCAAACTGAGCGCTTCATCCTGATTCAGATCTCTGGCGTACACAAAGGAGCAGGTCAGGCTCAAACCAAGGATGACACAGAGACGCTTGTCGACATTCATTAGTTGTCCTGATGATTCCTGTAGACCTGGCCCGTGGCGGCGTCCATTTCGAGAACCCACTCGATACCCTGTTTGTCACGCAGCTCGACATTGTAAACGTACCTGCCGTATATGTTCTTGAACTGCGTGCCAATGATACGGGCATCGGGGTGTTTGCTCAGCGCTTTGGCATCGAGCTTTTCAGCCGAATGAAGCGTACCTGCATCACTGAGGCGCAGCACTTCCTGTGGGTCGACCTCACGCGCCTGAATGAAACAGGACGTCAAACCAAATGTAAGGGCCGCCAGCAGGGTCGTCAGCGTTTTCATAGGGGTATCCATAGCGATCGGTGCTTCTATGGCATCCACCTTAACCGGTACAACTTAACTCAAACTGAATAGATCTGGCCGAGTGCCACCAAGCGCTCCTGGCATGGAGTTTCAGGCCATTGCTGTTAAACTCCCCGATTGCATTTATCGCGTTAGCGATCGCCATTTTTCCGGGGCCAATACACAGTGGAAATTTTCAAAGAGTTTACCTTCGAGTCAGCACACCGCCTCCCCCACGTTCCGGAGGGGCACAAGTGTGGACGTCTGCACGGCCATTCGTTTCGTGTCGGCATTCATCTGGCCGGAAAGGTTGATCCCCATACCGGCTGGATCCGGGACTTCTCGGAAATCAAGGCGATCTTTAAGCCGCTGTATGAACGCCTCGATCATAACTACCTGAATGACATCCCGGGCCTTGATAATCCAACCAGCGAAAACCTGGCGAAATGGATCTGGAATGAATTAAAGCCTCTGCTCCCGGAGCTGTCGGCAGTCCGTATTCACGAGACCTGCACCAGCGGATGTGAATACCGCGGCGACTGATTGCCCTGACAATAAAAAACCACCTCAGCGGTGGTTTTTTTGTGCCTGTAGACCGGCAGCACGTATTGAATGAGGCACTTCACATGCCGGATTTCTGTTAGCCGAAAAAACAAAAACCCTCAACGCGTAAGCGATGAGGGTTTCTGGAATTCAATCTTGACG
>NZ_JARVSW010000035.1:0-114966 GCF_030208985.1 Pseudomonas sp. MEJ108 | reverse complement strand
CTCACCGCTGTCGATCACTCCAGACCCGACCTCCTTCCTCGCTGACTCTTCACTCCAAATCCTTGTAAACTATTGATCTACAAGGCTTTTTCGTTTCCGTCTGCGCCGGAAGTGGGGCGGATTATAGACACCTCACCGAGGGCGTCAACCGTTAATTTCAAAATCGCCGAAATTGACCGTTTCGTGATTACCTATATAGAAGAGCACGCACACCTTGCGCAATATATTGCCCATTCATTGATTATTCCGCATCATGCGCCATTACCTGTGCCCGGATCACACCCAGGATGTACATCTGAAATGTCTGAGAAATCCCGCAACATAGCCTCTGCCCTGTTCCCTCTGGGACTGCTGATGATCGCCATGGTCTCCATTCAAAGCGGCGCGTCGCTGGCAAAGAGTCTTTTCCCTGTCGTGGGCGCGCAAGGCACCACAACACTCAGGCTGGTATTCGCCAGCCTTATCCTGGTTGCCGTCCTGCGCCCGTGGCGGGCGAATCTGACTGCAAAGTCGTTACGCACTGTGGTGATCTACGGCGTTGCGCTGGGCTGCATGAACCTTCTCTTCTATATGTCGTTGCAGACAGTACCCCTGGGAATTGCAGTAGCCCTTGAGTTCACCGGTCCGCTGGCGGTGGCTTTGCTGTCCTCCCGCAAGCCCATCGATTTTCTCTGGGTGACTCTGGCAGTCATTGGCTTGCTGCTGTTGATCCCTCTGGGGACCTCATCTGCCGCAATTGATCTGCTCGGTGCCGGCTACGCCTTGGGCGCCGGTGTGTGCTGGGCCGCGTACATCGTGTTCGGTCACAAGGCCGGCGCCGACAACGGTGTGCAGACAGCAGCGCTCGGCGTCGTGATTGCCGCGCTCTTTATAGGGCCGATAGGCGTGATACACGCAGGCTCTGCGTTACTGGATATTTCACTGATACCCGCAGCATTGGGTGTCGCCATCCTCTCGACTGCCCTGCCCTATAGCCTGGAGATGATTGCCCTGACGCGCATGTCGGCGCGTACATTTGGCACACTGGCAAGCCTGGAACCCGTCTTCGCTGCGCTTTCAGGCCTGATGTTTCTTCATGAAAGCCTTTCACTGACTCAATGGCTGGCGATCGGCGCAATCATCTTCGCGTCCATCGGTGCAACCCTTGGCTCGGCAAACAGCAAACCTCAACTGGTGCCGGCCGACTGAACTTACCACGCAGCAAGAAGCCATATGGCACTAGCATTTGTAACGCGCATGCGCCATGTTTGTACCTGACCGATTTATCTTCGGTGGCTATGCGTTACAGTTCAAAAGACTCATGGTCCAGTCAATCGGATGGATCGCGATCAGCAATGGCCCGCTAAGGAAAGGAATGAAATACATTTTTGTCGTATTGGCCATACTGGCTGTGGCAGGTTGTGCAGCCACGTCCAAACCCGTCACGCAAAGCAAGCGAGGCATCCACATCAACTGCTCAGGCCTCACATCGTCCTGGGCAAAATGCTACGAACTGGCTACCAACTCCTGCGCGTCGAGGACTTTCAAGGTGATCGCGAAGTCCGGCGATGCCACCGAGGAGCCCGAAGACTATCCGTTCGGCCTGAACCCGGCGGGCTACACCAGCCGCAGCATGATCATCGTGTGCAGGAAAGCTGCACCTCTGGCCGATCCGTCGCCGCAGGACTAAGCCCGCGGCAACGCAGAGCCTTGATCAGACGGGGATCGTGCGGGCCTGCAGCCACAACAGCGCAGTGCCCTGCAGCAGTGGGCTCAACCGCTTCAGAACCTGCACATGGTAGTCGTTCAGCCAGGCGCGCTCTTCTGCGTTCAACATCGACACCTCAAGGCAACGGGTGTCGATCGGACACAGCGTAAGGGTTTCAAAGCGCAGAAACTCGCCGAACTCGGTTTTGCCGGCTTCCTGATTGATCACCAGGTTTTCGATACGCACCCCCCAGCGTCCAGGACGGTACGTACCCGGCTCGATGGACGTGATCATGCCCGGCAGCATGGCCGTCTGCGGCGTTGCCGGCGCCTGATAGGCAATGACCTGCGGCCCCTCGTGCACATTCAGGAAATACCCCACACCATGCCCGGTGCCGTGGCCGTAATTGACACCCTCACTCCAGATAGGCGCTCGGGCAATTGCGTCCAGCAGCGGCGACAGAATGCCCTTGGGAAAATGAGCACGCGACAGCGCGATCACACCCTTGAGGACGCGCGTACAGTCCTGCTTCTGTTCGGCACTCGGTGTTCCGATCGCCACCATGCGCGTGATGTCGGTGGTACCGCCAAGGTACTGGCCGCCCGAATCGATCAGCAGCAGCCCATCACCTTCTATCCGCGCATGCTCCGCCTCGGTCGCGCGGTAATGTGGCATCGCGCCATTGGCGTTGAAGCCTGCAATGGTGGCAAAGCTCGGCGAGACATAGCCCGGACGCCGCTCGCGTGCCTGCGTGAGCTTTTCATCAATGGTCAGTTCGCTGACAGGCTCTCGCCCCAGCGCACTGTCCAGCCAGGCGAAGAACTCGCAAAGCGCTGCGCCGTCCTGCTCCATTGCCTGACGGATGTGGGCCGTATCGGCTTCGGTTTTTTGCGACTTCAGTAACGTGCTCGGGTTAAGCCCTTCAACCAGCGTGACTTCACTGTCCAGGTAATCGAGCAGCCCGCAGGTAACCCGGGCCGGATCGACCAGCAGTCGCGCGTCCTTCGGCAGCTCGCGCAAGGCGGCGCCAATCTGCGTGTACTCCATGAGGTTGATGCCGTCGCGCTCCAGGCGCGCACTTACCGGGTCCGGCACTTTCTTCGAGTCCACGAACAGCGTGACGCTTTGCGGACCGATCAAGGCAAATGCGATGAACACCGGATTGTAGGAAACGTCTGCGCCACGCAGATTGAACAGCCAGGCGATGTCGTCCAGCGTTGCAATGAAGTGCCAGTCAGCCTTTCGCTCGGCGATGATCTGACGAACCCGCGCAAGTTTTGCGCTACGGTCCAGTGACGCCTGGGGAGGCAAATGCTCGTAAATCGGGTGAGACGGCAACGCGGGGCGGTCCTGCCACAGCTCGGTGAGCAGGTCGATGTCGGTTCGCAGCCGCGCGCCACGTTCATAGAGCTTGCTTGCCAGGGTTCGCGAAGAAGCAACGGCGAGAACCGCCCCATCAACGGCCACCACGCTCTCGGCCTTGGCCTCGTCTGCCAGCCATTCGAGCGGACCTTGCTGGCCGGGCACCAGTTTCACCAGCTCGATGCCACTGCCGGCCAGCTCTTTGGTGGCCTGTTCCCAGTAGCGGCTGTCAGCCCATATGCCGGCAAAATCCTGGGTGATGATCAGTGTACCGACCGAGCCGTGAAAACCCGACAGCCACTGGCGCCCCTGCCAATAGCCGGGCAGGTATTCGGAGAGGTGCGGATCCGCTGACGGCACCAGATAGGCATCGATGCGCTCCCTGCTCATCAAGGCGCGGGTTTGCGCCAAACGTTCTGCCACGTCTGAACTGGCATTGGATTGCGTGCTCATTGACTCTCCTGCTGACCCGGAAATTGACTGCTTTCATTGGTTCAGATAATGGAGCACTCACCGAGCCTGAGCAACCGCCCAGAACGCTGGCTCAATCAAAGAGGCGCGAATCAAGTCAGCTGCGCGCGCTATGTCCTGCTCGCGAGTGAAGCGCCCCAGACTCAGGCGTATGGTCTGGCTGGCGGCCTGCGGGCTCAGTCCCAGGGCGAGCAGGACATGCGACGGCAGGTTTTTCGCCGAGTTGCAGGCGGAGGTGGACGAAAAGGCGAGGCTCTCACCCAGCGCGGCGACGTCCAGATCGTTATGGGTAAAAGTAAAACTGAGTGTGTGGGCAATCCGCTGCGTGGGACTGCCGTTTATACACACGCCGGGGATCTCGGCCAGGCGATCACAAAGAAGATCGCTCAAGCGCTGTATTTCAACCGCCTCCTCTTCAAGCACTTCTGCCGCCAGGGCAAAAGCCGCGCCCATTCCGGCGATCTGATGCGTCGCCAGCGTCCCGGAGCGCAGGCCGCATTCGTGCCCTCCCCCGTGAATCTGGGCGAGAACACGCTGCTGCGCACGCGGGCCGACATACAAGGCGCCAATGCCTTTGGGCCCGTAGATCTTGTGTGCCGAGAGCGACATCAAATCCACCGCGAGCTGGCTGAGGTCGATCGGCAGCTTGCCAGCGCCCTGTGCAGCGTCGACATGCAGCAGCGCCCCGTGCCCACGTACGCGCCTGCCGATTTCGGCGATGTCGTTGACGGTACCCAGCTCGTTATTGACCAGCATCAGCGAGACCAGAAAGGTATCGTCACGCAAGGCTGCACTGACTGCATCGGCACTGATCAGACCCTCGCTGTCCGGCGCCAGCCAGGTGACATCGACGCCCTGTTCCTCAAGTTGACGAGCAGTGTCGAGGGTAGCCTTGTGCTCGATCAGGCTGGTGATGATATGACCAGGTCTGCCTCCGACGGCGGCTTGCCGCTTGGCACGTTCCTGAGCCACCCCCTTGAGTGCCAGATTGCTGGACTCGGTCGCGCCGGAAGTCCAGATGATCTGCGAGGCTTGCGCACCCACCAGATGCGCAACCTGCTCACGGGCAAGTTCCACTGCAAGGCGGGCCTTTTGGCCGAACGAATGGGAGCTGGAGGCAGGGTTGCCGAAGTTGCCCGACGCCCCCAGGCAATCGACCATCACGCTGATAACGCGCTCGTCCACAGGCGTGGTGGCGGCGTAATCAAAATACAGCACTGGCTCGTTCATGCGCGTTCCTCGTTCACAGACCATGAAGAGGATCATGCACGAAATCAAATAGAACCAAAAATTATCAATTAGAATTTATATAGACAAAAATAGAATATATAAAAAGGTACTGTCGTAAAAAATCTGTTTATCTCTTGACGTCTGAGAGAAGCGGTCGGTTGTGTCATTAAATACACATCGGCGGATGATATTTTTTTGACATACATATAAATCAGTACGTTAGATTCACTGCCCTACCATTTATCAAAAATCTAACAGAAACCTGACGAAATAATTTGACAGATACCCTGCCGCCACCGATATATAGGACCGTCAGGCACATTCCGGTTTTACGCACATGCCGCAGAGCATGGCGTCGGAATAATCAGCCGAAGTTGACTGTTGTTCCGTCTCACTCTGTCAGTTATTTCCACGGCGCTTATCAGGCGCTGGCGGATGTCTGTTGACTCTCACTTCCTTTTTAAAATGCTGAATGCGTTCGGTGTGGCGGTAGCGTTGCCTGTTGCAATGCGACCCACTCGACGCTTACGCGTTGATTCTGTGTAAGCAGTGCCCTGACTGGATCGACACGATTCGGCGGTAGCGTGCCCGGCAATCAACGTACCTCTGCGACAGATGCCCGGTCACCCGCTTGGCAACGCGCTGATTCAAAGAAACATGGAGGCTTCGATGATTAACGTGACCAAGACGTATCTGGGTGATATCGACCAGTTCAAACGCTACGTCGAAGGCATCTACGCACGTGGCTGGCTGACCAATCACGGTCCGCTGGCCAGGGAACTGACGGATCGACTCAAGGACTACCTGGGTGTCAGGCACATTATTCTGACCAACAACGGCACCCTGGCTCTGCAAGTGGCCTATCGGGCTCTCGGCCTGAGTGGCAGCGCAGTGACCACGCCATTCAGTTTTGTCGCGACCAGCAGCTCGCTGCAGTGGGAAGGTATCCGGCCCATCTTTGCCGATATCGATGCTCACACCTGGAACATCTCGCCCAAACACATCGAAAACAGTATTGCCGAAGACACCACTGCGATCGTCGCCACCCACGTGTTTGGCAATCCTTGTGACGTGCAAGCCATTGAGCACATAGCCCGCGAGCACAAGCTCAAGGTCGTCTATGACGGCGCACACGCATTCGCCGTGCGTCACGCCGGCCAGTCGGTGCTCAATCATGGCGATATCAGCACCCTGAGTTTTCACGCCACCAAACTGTTTCACACCATTGAAGGTGGCGCGATCATCACCAACGATGACGAACTGGCCAGACAGGCCCATCTGATGTGCAACTTCGGCATTTCCGGCGTCGACCGGATCGATGGGATCGGCATTAACGCCAAGCTCAACGAGTTCTCCGCCGCCATGGGGCTGTGCGTTCTCGACAATATCGACAGCATTCTCGAACAGCGCGCAGAGATAGCCGATCACTACACCTCATCGCTGCAAGACTATCTGGATCTGCAGACACCGCAGGCCGACAGCCAGTTGAATCACAGCTATTACCCTGTGGCCCTGCGCGACGAGCAACAACTGTTGAGCGTGCGCACAGCACTCAACCAGCACAAGATCAACCCCCGCCGTTACTTCTACCCCTCGCTGGACACCCTTGAATACCTGCAGCCTCAACCCGGCCAGCCGGTCTCCAGAGCGTTGAGCGAACGAGTGCTGTGCCTGCCGATCTATCCAGGCCTGCTGAGAAGCGAGCAGGACCTGGTGATCCGCACCCTGATCGAAGCCTGCACTGTGACTGAAGCTGACTACCGGGCTTGCACCGTTGCGCGGGTCTGCTGACGATCATGCCAGGCAAACATTCCCTCATCCGCAACACCCTTCTGAATTACGGCGGGCAGGCTTATGTGCTGCTGATCGGCATTCTGATCATGCCGTTCTATCTGGGCCACCTGGGTGCCGAAGCGTACGGCCTGATCGGTTTCTTCACCCTGCTGCAAGCCTGGCTGCAATTGCTGGATGCCGGTCTGTCGCCCAGCCTGGTGCGTGCCGTGGCGCACGGGCGAGACACTCCTGCAAGCAAACACTATCTGGGCCGTCTGTTGCGCTCGTTCGAACTGATCTTTCTGCCGATGGCCATGTTCAGCGCCCTGCTGGTCTGTGTCGCCAGCCCCTGGATCGCTGCGCACTGGCTGAACGCGAACACGTTACAACCTGACACGCTGACGCATTGCATCACCTTGATGGGCATCATCATTGCCCTGCGTCTGTATTCGACACTGTACAAAAGCGGCATTCAGGGCCTTGAACAACATGGCTGGCTCAACGCAGCCAATGTGTCGATCGCTACGTTGCGCTATTTCGGCGGCCTGGTGCTGGTCAGTCAGTTTTCCCGGGACCCGCAGGACTTCTTTGAATTTCAACTCGCGGTGGGGCTGATCGAAACCCTGCTGTTTGCTGGCAAGGCCCGCGGGCAGATGCCTGCGCCACATTGGCTGACCGGCCTGGACTGGCCATTGATCAAGCCGCTGCTGCCCTTTGCCGCCAGCCTGTCGCTGAGCGCTGTGCTGTGGATTGTGCTGACCCAGGTGGACAAGGCACTTCTGTCGAATCTGTTGCCGCTGGACCAGTACGGATACTTCTCACTGGTGGCGTTGATCGCCACCGGCATCGTGATGCTGACCAACCCGCTGGTTCAGACGCTGCTGCCGCGCCTGACCGTGTTGATGGCCGAGGGGCGGCGCGACGAGATGCACGCCTTGTTTCTGGCCGCCAATCGTCTCGCCTGTACCTTTCTGTTCCCGCTGGCTGCGGTCATTGCCCTGTATGCAGAGCCATTGATCCTCGCCTGGACCGGCGATCCGGTCGCTGCACGCTGGAGTCGTCCGGTGCTGGGCTGGTATGCACTGGGCAGCGCCATCATGGCCGCCAGTGCCTTTCAGTTCTATTTGCAATACACCTACGGCCGGATGCATTTGCACCTGTGGTACAGCCTGATTTCGACGCTGGTCAGCGTGCCGGTGATGATTCTGGCGATCCATTACCAAGGCGTGTACGGCGCGGCGTTGGCGTGGTTTTTTCTGCGTGCGACGTCCTTCGCGATATGGCCAGTCATCGTGCATCGACATCTGGCGCCCGGTCTTCACCGCCAGTGGTTGAGCGACATCCTGCGTATCAGCGCGATGACCGCCGCAGGCCTGGTGGTCAGCGCCCCCGTCTTCAATCTGATTGCCGGTGAAAGCCGTACCAGCCTGCTTCTGGCACTCGCACTCAGCGGCCTTGTCACGCTGACGCTGGTGGCGGCGAGTCACAGGCCGCTGGCATCGAAACTCTATGTTCTGTTCAGTAAACCGAGTACTTGAGCCATGGACGACACTGTAAAAAATACCGACGAAACCTGTCTGGCACCGCCGCTGCTGAGCATCATATGCCCTGCCTACAACCAGGAGGCCTTCATCGCTCAGGCGCTGGACGGGCTTTTGGCACAGCAGACCGATTTCAGGTACGAAATCCTGATCAACGACGACGCCTCCACAGACGCCACCGCGCGCATCATTGCGCACTACGCCGAGCGGCATCCGACGATCATTCGGGCCTTCTATCAGCAGGTCAATCAGTACAGTCAGGGCAGAGCGTGCGTCCCGGGCCTGTTTGGCGATGCACGCGGTCGCTACATCGCCTACTGCGAAGCCGACGACTATTGGACCGATCCGCGAAAGCTGCAGCAGCAAGTGGACTTTCTCGAAGCTCATGCGGATTACGTCATCACCTATCATGACGCGTTCGTCTTCGATGAGCACGGCCAGTATGGCGTGCAGTTGCAAGGCCATCTGCGCGCCGATGCCTCGGCACTGGAGTTGCAACAGGCAAGACGCCTGTCGACCCTGACCGTCTGCTTTCGCAATGTGTTCAGCCAGATGCCACCCGAATTGAGCCTGTGCAGCGCGCCGTTGAACGATATGTGCTGGTGGTCGTTGCTGGGGGCCTACGGCAAGGGCAAGTTCATGGCCGGGATCAAGCCGGCCGCTTATCGGATGCACCCTGGAGGGGTGTTCTCGATGCGCAGTGACAAACGCAAGTTGCATATGAACCTGCAGACCTGCTCAAGCCTGGCCAACTATTACAACCGCCTCGGCAATCAGCCGCTGTACCAGTATTTCCTGATGCAGACGGTGTGCCTGTCGCTGGCGGCACTCGCCCCCCGCCACAAGTTGCAGACGCTGTGCAAAGTGGCAGGCAACGTGATCGGCAACCTGGCCAGGCGCCTGTTGCCAGCCACCGGCAAAGCTCATGTTCAGTAGTGTGCTGGTGGTGTGCGTGGGCAACGTCTGCCGCAGCCCGATGGCCGTCGCGATGCTGCATCAACGCCTGAAAGCCACACAGGTACGTATTCAGTCGGCAGGCATCGCTGCGTTATCGGGTTCGTCGATCGACCCGACAGCACATGCGGTTCTGCAGTCGCACCGGGTGCAGCCTCAGCGGCATGCCGCTCGCCAGATGAGTCGCGAGCTGCTGCGCCAGGCCGACCTGATCCTGCTGATGGAGCAGGCGCATTTTTCCGACGTCCTCGACCTTGCCCCCGAAGTGCGCGGCAAAGCCTTTCTGATCGGTAAATGGCAGGACCCGCTCGACATCACCGACCCTTACCGACGACCCGCGTCGGCCTTCGAACAGACCTACGCGCAGCTCTCACGCTGCATTGACGACTGGCTTCCCCATTTTCAGTCAGGAGCAACAGGATAAATGACCGCCATTAACCATCCTTCCCTGAATTTCCAACCGGACTCCCGGATTGATCTGGCAACGGTCCTGCGCATGCTGTTCGATCACAAAGCCCTGATCCTGTGGACCGTCGGCGTGTTTTTTCTGATCGGCCTGGGCTATGCCATTCTGGCCACGCCGGTGTATCAGGCCACCGCCATGATTCAGATAGAGCCCCGGAAAATCGGCATCGAGGGCACGCCGGAGGTCAGTGCCAAGCCACTCTCGGTGTCGCAGGCGACCACCGAGATCGAGCTGATCAAGTCCCGCGCACTGCTGGGCAAGGTCGTCGACGATCTGCAGCTCAATAGGCTCCAGACACCTGATTTGTTTCCTGTGATCGGTCCGTATCTGTATCGCACCTTCAAGCCCGCACGCGACGGTGAACTGGCGCAGCCTTTGTTCGGCCTGACCCAATATGCGTGGGGCGGCGAAAAAATAGAGGTGTTCCAACTGGAAGTGCCTGAGCACCTGCTGGGTGAAAAACTCACCCTGACCGCAGGCAAACCCGGCCAGTTCACGCTCTACGATAGCGAACACACTCTGCTGCTCGGTGGTGCGATCAATCGCGTGGTCGAAGGCCACGGCATCAAGATTCAGGTCGCTACGCTGCAGGCCCGGCCCGGTACCGACTTCACTGTCTCCAGACAGCGCACACTCAGCACCGCGCTGATCTATCAGAACCGCCTGAAGATCGCCGAGGCCGGCAGGGACTCGGGCATCATCTATCTGTCGATCGAGGACCAGGACGCACAAAGGGCCAACCGGATTCTCGATGAGGTCAGCCATCTGTACGTACGTCAGAACGTCGAGCGCAGTTCGGCTGAAGCTGCCCAACGGCTGCAGTTCCTGCGCTCGCAGTTACCGGCCGTGCGCAAGCAGCTCGAGGAATCGGAAACCGCACTGAATACCTTCCAGACCAGCGCCCGATCGGTGGACCTGAGTATCGAAACCAAGGGGGTGCTTGACCAGGTGGTCAGTCTCGACTCGATGCTGTCTGAGCTGAAACTCAAACGCGTCGAACTGGAACGGCTGTATACCCGTGAACACCCGACCTATCGCAGTCTGATGAGCCAGATAAACCAGCTGGAACAACAGCGCCAGGGCCTGCTGAAAAAAATCGACGCGCTGCCCATGACCCAGCAGGAGTTGTTGCGTCTGACCCGCGATATGCAGGTCATCAGCCAGACCTACACGCTGATGCTCAACAAAAGCCAGGAGCAGGACATTTTGCGCGCCGGCAACATCGGCAACGTACGGGTCATTGACAACGCCGACACCAATGTCGAAAGGCCCGTGAAACCGATGAAGACGCTGATTGTGCTGATCGCCACGCTGCTCGGCGCGCTGGTCGCGATGACCATGGTATTCGTGCGCCAGGCGTTCTACCGCGGCGTCGAAAGCGCCGAGATCATCGAAAATCTGGGTATGCCGGTCTACGCGTCGCTGCCCCACTCTCGTCAACAGGAGCATCTGGACAAGCGCGACCATGCCGGCAAGGAGTCGAAGTTGCTGAGCATCGCGGCGCCCGCCGAGCTGGCGATTGAATCATTGCGCAGCCTGCGCACAAGCCTGCACTTCGCCATGCTTGAAGCACGCAACAACGTGCTGATGATATCCAGCCCGACACCGGGTGCCGGCAAATCGTTTGTATCGAGCAATCTGGCGACCATCATTGCCCAGACCGGCAAACGGGTCCTGCTGATCGATGCCGACATGCGCAAAGGCTATCTGCATCGCCTCTTCGGGCTACAACCCAAACACGGGCTGTCCGACACACTGGCGGCGCGTTTGCGCTGTACCGAGGTCATCAACACCACCCGTGTCCGGCATCTGGATTTCATCTCCTGTGGTTTCGCCGCGCCCAACCCCTCGGAACTGCTGATGCATGACAACTTCCACAAGATGCTTGCCGAACTGTCGCCGCTGTATGACCTGATTCTGATCGACACCCCGCCCATTCTGGCCGTGACCGACGCGACGCTGGTCGGCCGTCAGGCGGGCACTTGCCTGCTGGTGGCGCGCTTTGGCATGACCACCGTTCAGGAAATCGAAGCCAGCAAACGCCGTCTGGGTCAGAACGGAATCCTGATCAAGGGCGCCATTTTCAACGCGGTGGTGCGCAAGGCCACAACGTCCGACTACGACTGCGCCGCCTACGGCTACAACTACCACCCCGCGCCCCGATAGAAGGGACGCTGCCTGCCGCTGACCGAGCTGTTTCATTTAAAAGGAATTAATCATGTCCCACTCCGACCAGGATGTCCGCTGGTACCTGATCCAGACCAAACCACGGCAGGAAGCCCGCGCCGAAGAACATTTGCGGCGTCAGCAGTTCGAGTGCTATCGACCGTTACAGGCCGATGCAAAAAAAACCGGTACCAGGGTTCAGGCCGGCGAGCCCTTGTTCCCCGGCTATCTGTTCATTCACATGGATCAGGTGCAAGACAACTGGTACCCGATTCGCTCCACCCGCGGCGTCTCGCGCATCGTGACCTTCGGTGGTCATCCGGTGCCGGTTCGGGATCATCTGATCGAGCAGATCCGCCAACGACTGGCCACGCCCGCACCGAAAACTCAGTTTGCCCAAGGCGACACCGTGCTGATTACGCATGCCAGTTGGGGTGACGTCGAGGCCATTTTTCTGAGCAAAGACGGCACGCAGCGGGCGGTTATTCTGCTCAATATGTTGCATCGCCAGCAAAAAGTGGTGCTTCCCATCAGCAGCCTGTCGCGAATCGAAGCCCGCGCCTAGCACTGGAATCCGCAGAAACCTGCCGCACGACGTGTGCCTGAAAACATGTGTCGCATGCCTACTCCACCAGCCTCGGAACCACACCATGCCGCGCCAGACCACCCTGGTGACGCTCACCTATGGTGACCGTTTCAGCTATTTGCACACCCTGATCAGCCGCTCGCTGGAAAGCCCGCTGATCGGCCGTGTGATCGTTGTCAGCAATGCTTCCACCGCGCCGCTGCAAGCGCTGTGCGATGAGTGGCCTGATCGGGTTGAGGTGATCTGGCTGGCGCACAACACAGGCTCGGCGAATGGCTATTCGGTAGGCATCAAGGCCGCGCTGCAAGCCGGAGACGACTGCATATGGCTGATGGACGATGACAACGCACCGACCGCGCAGGCCATCGAGGTATTGCATCGATCCTTGTGGGAACGACAAACAGTCGAGGGCCAGGACAACTGCGCGGTGCTCGGTTTTCGCCCCACCCACCAAGCCGACATCGCCGCAGGTGTACCGCTGCAATACGCGATCCAGCGGCGCTCAAGCTTCTTCGGTTTTCACATCGCTCAATTGCCGTACAAGATCTGGCGGCGTCTGCCCTGGGGCCAGCCCGACGCGACCCGGCTGATGCCACAGCGCGTGCAACTGCCCTTTGCCACTTACGGCGGGCTGCTTGCCCATCGCAGCCTTTACGAAAAGATCGGCCTGCCACTGGATGCTCTCAAGCTGTACAGCGATGACAGCGAATACACCTGGCGCATCACCGACGGCGGCGGAAAGCTGTTTCTGGTGCCCGACGCGCGGCTGGACGATCTGGAAGACTCCTGGAACATCAAGGCGCGGACCCGCAATGTCTATGAAAGCTACCTGCTGGGCGGATCGGATCTGCGCGCTTACTACGCAGCGCGCAATCAGGCCTGGTTCGACAGGCATGTCTGGGCAGCTTCCACACTCAGCTATCGGCTCAATCGCCGGGTCTTTCTCTGCCTGCTGAACCTGTATGCCTGGCGCTATGGCGCGGCCCAGCGTCTGGACCTGCTCAACGACGCCATTCGCGAGGGCGAAGACGGCAGGCTGGGCCTGAACAGGGCCTACCCGCTATGAAAATCCTTTTCATCAACAGCCTCTACGCACCCGATATCGGCGGCGGCGCAGAAATCATTCTGCAACGTACCGTCGAGGGCTTGCAGCAGCGTGGGCACAGCGTCGCGGTACTGGCCACCACCGACCAGCCTGGCTTGCAGCTGGCGGAGGTCAATCGGGTGAAGGTCTATCGGGCCGGCCTGCTCAACCGCTACTGGCACTTCATGGCCCAGCGCCCAGGACGACTGGCGCGGTTTGCCTGGCACTGGCGTGATCGCTACAACGCGGACATGCGCGAGTACGTGGAGCGCGTGATGGAACTGGAGCAGCCGGAACTGGTGGTGTGCCATAACCTGACAGGCTGGTCGGTCTCGGCATGGGACCAGATCACCCAGGCCGATTGCCCGATCGTGCAGGTGCTGCATGACTTCTACCTGCTCTGCCCGGCAAGCACGATGTTCAGAAAAGGCAAAAGCTGTCAGCGCCAGTGCACGACGTGCACACGGTTGCGCAGCCATCATGCACAACAGTCGGAACAGGTCAGCGCGGTGGTCGGTGTCAGCCGCTTCATGCTCGACACGCTGCAGGCGCAGGGTTATTTCAAGGGCGCGAGAGGGTATGTGGTGCATAACGCCAGCCCGTTTACGCCAGCGCCTCGCGAGCAACCCGGAGCGCCTGTCGATACCGCGCCGTTGCGCTTCGGTTACCTGGGCACACTGTCGACCAACAAGGGGCTGGAGTGGTTGATCAAGCAGTTCCAGCACCTGCCGTTCAAAGCCACCCTGCAGATTGCCGGGCGCGGACAGCCATCCGACGAAAAGCGCTTCAGGGCCATGGTCACGTCCCCCGACATCAGCTTCGTCGGTTTTCAGAGGCCCGAGCATTTCTATCGCCAGATCGACGTGGCGATTGTGCCTTCCCTGTGGAATGAGCCATTCGGCATGGTCGCGGTCGAAGCGTGCGCGCACTCGCTGCCGGTCATCGCCAGCCGCATGGGCGGGCTCACGGAAATCATTCAGGAACCGCTCAATGGCTTGCTGTGCAGCCCCGATGACCCCGATTCACTGGGGCTGGCGATGCTCAGGCTGCATCAGCAGCCCGAACTGCTGGCACGCCTCGGCAGCCAGGCACGCAGCAGCGTCGCGTCGTTGATGAACCTGGACCTGATGCTGGACCAGTACGAAAGCATCTTCGCCCAGACCTTGCAGGACCGCAGCACGTAGCACCTGGCACAAAACACGGCGAACGGGCGCAATTGCCCCCTTTGACGACATCAAGGACACGGTGTGGCACCCGCCAGCCCACTTTCATCAGCAGGACGCTCAAGATGATTTTCATCAATGCACGGTTTCTTACCCAGGACATCAGTGGTGTACAGCGCTACGCAGAGCAGATGTGCCGAGCGCTGAAGCGACTGCGCGACGATCTGGTATTCGTTGCCCCGCACAACATCAGACTGCATGACTGCGCCAGCGCACTGGAGGCGCACTGCATCGGGCGCTCCACCGGGCATGCGTGGGAGCAGATCGACCTGCCGCTGTACCTGAAACGTCGGGGCAGTCCGCTGCTGATCTCGATCAGCAACACCGGGCCCATGCTGTATGGCAACCAGATTGCGACTCACCACGACATCAACTATGTGCGCTACCCGCAAAGTTACACCCGGCTGTTCCGGCTGGCCTATCGGACCATCACCCCGATCCTGCTGGCGCGCGCCAGAACGCTGATCACCGGCAGCAGCTTCTCGCGCAGAGAAATATCCTCGTTCTATGGCTACGCCGAGGACAAGGTGCTCGTCGTCCCCGCTGCGGTCAGCGACGATTTCATACCGGGGCCGACCGCTGTGAATCGTCCGAAATACCTGTTGGCCGTGTCTTCGCCGGCCGTGCACAAGAATTTCAGACGCATGATTCAGGCCTTTCTCAGCCTGCGTGGCCACACGGATCTGCAGCTGCACATTGTCGGCGCAGCCAGCGCGCTGTTCGCCGACCCGAACCTGCAACACCTCGCCTGCCGTGACCCGCGTATCCGTTTTCTGGGACGCCTCAGTGACGCCGAGCTGATCGCGCAATACCAGGGCGCGACCGCGTTCGTGTTCCCGTCGCTTTACGAGGGCTTCGGCATCCCGCCGCTCGAAGCCCAGGCCTGCGGCTGCCCGGTGCTGGCGGCCAATGCCGCATCGATCCCCGAAGTTCTGCAGGGCAGTGCGCTGTATTTCGACCCGCTGGACGTCAGCCACATGGCCGCAGCCATGCAGCGCATTCTGCTGGATGCGCCTTTGCGCAAGGCGTTGCGCGTCCAGGGCCTGCAAAACGTGCAGCGCTTTTCCTGGGAGCTTTCCGCGCAACGCCTTTCCCAGCGCATCGATACGTTGCTGGCGTCTGACCCCGTGCAGCAAAGCAAGCTGCACGTCGCTGCCGACTCGCCCAGCGGCAAACCCTGAACCCACAACAGCAACGCCAGGATGCGCGCCGTCGCGTCCGCAGTAGCGCGGGCCATTACAGCAAGGAACGCCCATGAGAATCGCTATCGTCCACGACTGGCTGGTGAGTTACGCCGGCGCCGAGCGCGTGCTCGCGTCACTGATCAACGTCTGGCCCGCTGCGGACCTGTTTGCGGTCATCGACTTCCTCAGCGATCAGGACCGCGCGCACCTGCATGGCAAGGTCGCCAGAACGACGTTCATCCAGAAGCTGCCCGGCGCGCGCAAACACTATTCGCGCTACCTGCCGCTGATGCCGCTGGCCATCGAGCAACTGGATCTGTCCGGCTATGACCTGATCATCAGCAGCAGCCATGCGGTGGCCAAGGGCGTGCTGTGCGGCCCGGACCAACTGCACATCAGCTATGTGCACTCGCCGATCCGCTATGCCTGGGACTTGCAGCACCAGTACCTCCAGGAATCAGGGCTGAACAAGGGAGCCAAGGGCGGTCTGGCACGCCTGATCCTGCATTACATGCGCCTGTGGGATCAGCGCACATCGACCGGCGTGGACGCCTTCATTGCCAACTCCGGGTTTATCGGCGCGCGCATCATCAAGGCCTATCGTCGCGACTCCACCGTCATCTACCCGCCGGTGGACACGCTCGGCTTCACCGCCCAGGGCGCGCGCGGGGACTTCTATCTCTGTGCCTCGCGAATGGTGCCTTACAAACGCATGCCGATGATCGTCGAAGCCTTTGCCGCCATGCCTGACAAACGCCTGATCATGATCGGCGACGGACCGGACCTGCCCAAGGCGCAGGCCATTGCCAGCCAAGTGAGCAACGTGACGTTGCTGGGTTTTCAGCCAGGCAGCGTGCTGCTCGAGCATATGCGCAGCGCCAGGGCGTTTGTCTTCGCCGCCGAGGAGGATTTCGGCATCAGCCCGGTCGAGGCCCAGGCTTGCGGTACGCCGGTCATCGCCTTCGCCAAGGGCGGCGTCATGGAGACCGTGCGCGGCCTGGATCACCCGCAGCCGACCGGCGTGTTCTACCGAGAGCAAACGGTAGCGTCACTGATCGCCGCCATCGGCGAATTCGAAGCGGCGCAATCGCGCATTTCTCCCGAGGCCTGCCGGGCCAATGCCGAGCGGTTTTCGGTCGCGCGTTTCGAGCAGGAAATCAAAGCCTTCGTCGAAGACCGTCTGGCCCTCTCACACGGGGTTCATCTGGCGCGCCCGCCTCAGTCGCAACGGGTCGCCCAGGCATCACCCGGCCTCGGCAGCGAGCTGCCGAACCGTGTCGTCCCCCTGAAAATCGTCTGAGCGAGCCCTTCCCATGCGTACTTCAGTCCGCGGCATTCTGCGCGCCCACCAGTCAGCGCTTTCGCTCGCCCACCGCTTGCTGGACCTGGCTGTCATCGTGCTGATCGGTTACTGGCAAACCGGGCTGACGGTCACCGACAGCACAGAGGCCTGGTCGCACATTTTCCTCGCGGTTCTGGTGTTTCACTGGGTCAGCGAGTATCACCAGTTGTATGGCTCATGGCGTGGCGAGCGCATTCTGCGCGAGCTGACCAAGGTCTTCAGTTACTGGGCGATGACCTTCATCACTCTGCTGTCGCTGAACAGCCTGCTGCTCAACCAGACGCAATTGCCCGATAACGGCCAGATGAGCTGGTTCGCGCTGGCACTCGCCGTGCTGTGCGGCTACCGGCTGCTGATCCGTCTGGCCCTGCACACCCTGCGTCGGCGTGGCTTCAACACGCGCCGGGTGGCCATCGTCGGCACCGGGCAGGTCGGTGAGCGGCTGGCCCGGTCCATCGCCCTGGCGCCCTGGATGGGCCTGATCCTGCTCGGCTTCTACGACGCGCACCCGCAGCAGATGAATCTGCAGGCACACAAGCGCCGCCCGCGAGTACTGGGTGACCTGCAGCAGTTGATCGACGATGCCCGCGCAGGCCGCATCGACAAGGTGTACATCACCCTCGCCTTCAGCGCCGAACCGCAACTGCGCGAGTTGATTACCGGCCTGAGCGACACCACCGCCTCGGTGTACCTGATTCCGGATGTGTTCATGTTCGACCTGCTGCATGCGCGCAGCGAAAGCATCAACGGCCTGGCCAGCATCAGCATTTTCGACTCGCCCATGGACGGCGCCTGGAGCCTGGCCAAACGCGCCGAAGACATCGTGCTGTCGAGCCTGATTCTGTTGCTGATCGCTGTGCCGCTGCTGATCATCGCGGCAGCCATCAAGCTCACCTCCGCCGGGCCGGTGCTGTTCCGCCAGCGCCGCTACGGGCTGGACGGTCGCTCGATCATGGTCTGGAAATTCCGCAGCATGAGCGTCCAGGCAAACACCGATGTGGTGCTGCAGGCGACGCGCAACGATGCACGGGTGACACCGCTGGGCCGCTTTTTACGCCGGACTTCGCTGGATGAGCTGCCGCAGTTCTTCAACGTGCTGCTCGGCGACATGTCCATCGTCGGCCCACGCCCCCATGCCATTGCCCACAACGAACAGTACCGCAGGCAGGTCAGCGGCTACATGTTGCGCCACAAGGTCAAGCCGGGCATCACCGGCTGGGCGCAGATCAACGGCTGGCGCGGCGAAACCGACACACTGGACAAGATGCGCATGCGTGTCGAATTCGACCTGGAATACATCGAGCACTGGTCGATCTGGCTGGACCTGAAAATCATTCTGCTGACGCTGCTCAAGGGGTTCGTCAACAAGAACGCCTTCTGATGCCAGCGCTGACCTGAGCACCCACCGAACACCCTCGGTACGCAACACGAAAGGAGCAATGCCATGAAAGGAAAAACGTCATGAATCGAAGCTTTACTGCGTTACTGCTGGTCAGCCTGGCGCTGCAAGGCTGTGCATTCGCGCCGGGGCAACATATGACGCCGGATGACGTCACCCTCGACACGCCGGACGAACCCCGGGCACAGTTGATCGAGGTCACCCCGAAAACCCTGCAGCAACAGCAATTGCGCGCCACCGCAGAGGCCAAGGCCCTGCCGCAGGTGCTGCTCGACTACAGGACTCCGGAATACGTGATCGGTGCTGGCGATACCTTGCTGGTCACCGTGTTCGAACACCCCGAACTGACCGCGCCGGGCTCACAGGACCAGCTGGATGCCAACACCCGGGAAGTGCTCAATGACGGCACGCTCTACTTCCCCTATGTAGGCAGAATCCGCGCGAGTGGCAGAACGGTCAGCGAGGTTCGTGAGCAGTTACGCATGGGCCTGGCGCCGCAATACACCGAGGTCAAGGTCGACGTCAAAGTGCTGCGCTACAACAGCCAGCGAATACTGCTGTCCGGCTCTTTCAAGGTTCCCGGCCCGCAACCGATTACCAATATTCCGTTGAGCCTGGTGCAGGCGGTGAGTGTCGCCGGTGTCGACCTGACCGATGCCAACCTGGCCGGGCTGACCCTGCGCCGCGAGGGCAAGGACTATCTGATCGACATCGACTCGCTGAATCGCCGCGATTCGCAACTGAGCCGGATCTTCCTGAAGGACGGCGATTACCTGCACCTCAACAGCAATTCGCGAAACAAGATCTACGTGCTGGGCGAGGTCCGTAACCCTCAGGTGATCTCGTTCGGCACCACGCGCCTGACCCTGCTCGAAGCGTTGGGAAACTCCGGCGGCCTCAGCCCGGACAGCGCAGACGGCGATGCGGTGTACGTCATACGCGGTGCGGAAAACTTTGCCCAGGCGCCCTCCACCGTCTACCACCTCAATGCCAAAAAGCCCACCGCCTACCTGCTGGCGGGACAGTTCGAACTCAAGGCGCAGGACGTGGTATTCGTCGGCCCCGCCGATATCACCCGCTGGAGCCGCTTCATCAGCCAGTTGCTCGGCTCGGCCAGCGTGATACAGACCGGTGCGGCCTTTCGCAACTGACCCGGGCGGCCATTCGCCGATCTCCCTGCACGCCGTTGTGCAGGGATTTTTTTTGCCCGTCGCACCGCGTCAGACTGTTGCCGGAGCAACAGCTGTTCAACAGTTGACGACTTTTGCATCAGCGCGGCGAACCCGCACCCGCAGCAGGAAACACACGCACGCCCAACGGCTGCGGGCCATAGCCAGACACACAAGAAGGCTGGCACATAAGCTGCTTTGCACATTTACGCTTATCGCAAGGACATCCCACATGCGCGTCGTTTCACTTTCAGGCAGTCCCTCCCCCAAATCCCGTTCCGGCGTTGTGCTGGCCCACGCCGGCCGCTGGCTGCAGAGTCACGGCGTTGAAGTCACCACATTGCGCATACGCGACTTTAATGCAGAGGACCTGCTTTTTGCCCGTTTCGACAGCCCGCAGGTGCTGGAATTGATCGAAGCGGTCAGCCAGGCCGATGGCCTGCTGATTGGTACGCCGGTGTACAAGGCGTCATTTTCCGGCGCACTGAAAACCCTGCTCGACTTGCTACCCGAGCGCGCGCTGCATGGCAAAGTGGTCTTGCCGCTGGCCACCGGCGGCAGTATCGCGCACATGCTGGCCGTGGATTACGCGCTCAAACCGGTGCTGTCGGCGCTCAAGTCGCAGGAAGTGCTGCACGGCATCTTCGCTATCGATACCCAGGTCAGCTACGACGACAACGAACTAGGCGGTACGCTGGACGAAATTCTCACCGAGCGCCTGCATGAAGGGCTGGAGCATTTCCATCACGGCCTGCAACGCCGCTTGCTGGCGCGTCACAAGCAGGCTGGCGGACATTTGCAGCTGGCGTTGTAGCCCCGGAATATCCCCGGAATCAATGTTCGATAAACAACGGATACAGCGAGGCCACCAACAGCGCTGCCATGACGCCGTTGAAAATACGTAACCCGAGCGGATCGCGCAGCACATTGCGCAGCAAACTGCCAAAGCCTGCCCAGACGCCCACGCTGGGCAGGTTGATCAGCGCAAACACTGCCGAAATCACCACCACGTTGTAGAAGTAGCCCTGCATGGGGGTGTACGTGCTGATCGCGCCGATCGCCATGATCCAGGCCTTGGGATTGACCCATTGAAAGAGCGCGGCGCTCATGAAACTCAGCGGCTTGCCCTCGCTGTCGAGGCTATCGGAGGCCGGCCCCGAGGTGGCGATTTTCCAGGCCAGGTACAGCAGATAGGCAGCGCCCACGTAGCGCAGGATCGTATAGAGAACCGGCCAGGCCTTGAACACACTGCCCAGACCGAAGCCGACAGCCAGCACCAGAACGAAAAAACCGACACTGATACCCAGCATGTGCGGCAGGGTGCGACTGAAACCGAAATTCACGCCCGAGGCCAGCAGCATCATGTTGTTGGGGCCGGGAGTAATGGAGGTGACGAACGCGAAGAGTGTGAATGCCAGAAGCAAATCGAAAGAGAGAACCATGCTGCCTGTCCGGGTTAGTGAGTCAGGTACTCACCCTATCGAAGGCGGTGCAGGAAACACACGGACAGTTGACAGCCAATTACTGCAGTACAGTTTTTACGCAAAGCACTTTTCAATCAGACTGTTAACCTTGTGGCTGCTGACCGGTGACACCCAGATCGACGCTCGTTTCGCCTTTTTCATCGAAGTCCCGCGCCTGCTGGATCTGCGGATCTGCCATCAATTGCGCCTTGCGCGCCTGGTACTCATCAAATGACAGGCCGCGACGGTTGAGGTCTTCAAGGGCCAACTGATGGCTTTCTTCAGCGCTGAACGGCCGCTGCTCGACAGCATGGTGAGTGGAGCAGCCGGAAACCAGCGCAACAGTGAATGTCAGGACAAGCGCAAGGGCAAGCATACGGTTCATCGGGGGCCTCCGGTGGGGGCTTCATTTCAGGAATGAAGCAAGGTTACGCCTGCCCCTGACACAGCAAAAATCATCCGCCGTGATAGTCGCTATCGACTGTTGCGAGCATTCTCGATCAACACCTCGCGCAACGCCTGAGCCGCAGTTGAAAGCTTGTGATCGGCGAGCATCATCAGGCCGATACGCCGCTCGATAAGCGGCTCCACCAGCGCCACGCAGCAGGCCCCCAGTTCCTGCATCTGCCCGATGCACAGTGACGGCACCGCGCTGACGCCCAGGCCATTGGCAACCATGCGCCCGATGGTCGACAACTGATGGCTCTCGAACGCGACCGCCAGCTTGCCGTGGCGCGGCTCGATGGCCTGTTCCAGCAGCAAACGCACTGCCGACGGGCGTTGCAGGGCGATGAAATCTTCACGCAGCAGTTCTGCCCAGGTAACCTCACGCCGCTCGGCCAGCGGCGACTCCCGGGGCACCACGGCGACGAAGCGGTCCATATAGAACGGGGTGAACGACAGGGCACTGTTCGACTCGGGCTCAAAGCCGATACCCAGTTCGACACGGCGATGGCGAACCATTTCCAGCACTTGCTCATTGATCACGTCATGCACCGCCACATTGACGCGCGGGTAGCGCCCGCGAAACACCTTCAAGGCCGCGGGCAGCAGATTGCCGGCAAACGACGGCATGGCGGCCACCGACACCCTGCCCATTTGCAACGTAAAACGCTGGCGCAGCAGTTCTTCGGTGTTGTCCCAGTCGGCCAGCAACTGGCGCGCCAGCGGCAACAGGGTTTCGCCCTCGGGCGTCAGACCGACGTTGCGCGTGGTGCGCGTCAACAACTGTCCGCCGAGGTCCTCCTCAAGGCTCTTGATCGTCAGGCTCAAGGCCGGTTGCGACACGTTGAGTCGCTCGCCGGCCTGAGCGAAGCTCAGGTACTGCGCGACGGCCAGAAAAGCACGAAGCTGCTTGACGTTCATATATTTGCTTTTCTTATGAATTGATCAGAAAAACAAAATTAACAAATCAGTCGCACCGAGAGAAGATGCAGGTCACCCGATCCTCCGGCAGCGCGACTGTCGGTCAACAACTATAAAAGGCGGATCATCATGGCTGGACTCGATAAACGAGTAGCGACCTACGAAGAAGCCCTCGCCGGGCTGACCGACGACATGACGGTACTCTGCGGCGGCTTCGGCCTGTGCGGCATCCCGGAAAACCTCATCGCGCAGATCAGGCGCATGGGCATCAAGGGCCTGACCGTGGTCTCCAACAACTGCGGCGTTGACGGCTTCGGACTCGGTATCCTGCTTGAAGACCGGCAGATCCGGAAAATGATTTCGTCCTACGTCGGCGAGAATGCCTTGTTCGAAAAGCAGTTGCTCAGCGGCGAGCTGGAAGTCGAACTCACGCCACAAGGCACTCTGGCGGAGAAACTGCGCGCCGGCGGCGCGGGCATTCCGGCGTTCTATACCGCCACCGGTTACGGAACGCCGGTCGCCGAAGGCAAGGAAACCCGCCAGTTCAACGGCCGCAACGTGATTCTGGAAGAGGCCATCACCGGTGACTTCGCCTTGATCAAGGGCTGGAAAGCCGACCACTTCGGCAATGTCATCTATCGTCATACCGCACAGAACTTCAACCCGGTGGTGGCCACCGCCGGACGGATCACTGTGGTCGAGGTCGAAGAAATCGTCGAGCCCGGCGTGCTGCTGCCGACCCAGATCCACACCCCTGGCATCTACGTCGACCGGGTCATTCAGGGCACTTTCGAAAAGCGCATCGAACAGCGCACCGTCAGAAAATCCTGACAGCGCAGCCTTGGCCCTACAACCATAAAGAGGCTTCAGACGATGGCACTTTCCCGCGAACAAATGGCTCAACGCGTCGCCCGTGAACTCAAGGACGGTTATTACGTGAACCTTGGCATCGGCATTCCGACCCTGGTGGCCAACTATGTACCCGATGACATCGACGTCATGCTCCAGTCGGAAAACGGCCTGCTGGGCATGGGCGCCTTCCCGACCGAAGACACCATCGACGCGGACATGATCAATGCCGGCAAGCAGACGGTCACCGCGCGCATTGGCGCCTCCATTTTCTCGTCGGCCGAATCCTTTGCCATGATCCGCGGCGGCCATGTCGACCTGACAGTGCTCGGCGCCTTCGAGGTGGATATCGAGGGCAACATCGCTTCGTGGATGATCCCCGGCAAGCTGATCAAGGGCATGGGTGGCGCGATGGACCTGGTGGCGGGCGCTGACAACATCATCGTCACCATGACCCATGCGTCGAAGGACGGCGAATCCAAGCTGCTCACCCGTTGTAGCCTGCCACTGACCGGCGCAGGCTGCATCCGCAAGGTGCTGACTGATCTGGCCTACCTGGAAATCGAAAACGGCGCGTTCATCCTCCGCGAACGCGCGCCGGGGGTCAGCGTGGAAGAAATCGTGGCCAAAACCGCAGGCAAGCTGATCGTGCCGGATGACGTGATCGAGATGAGTTTCTGAGTGCGGACATCCTTGATGCGTCTCTCGTTGCCACACGCCCGTGTGGCCTGCGTAACGGTGTGACGCGGAGCGTCACGAACTGCATTCCCACGCGGAGCATGGGAACGAGAGTCAACCGCCCAACTTTTGGGGTCAGTTCACCAGAGTGGGAACGCCGTTCTGAATGCTCTGCGTCTGCAATAGTCGGCTGTTGAAGTCACTCCCCG
Source organism: Pseudomonas sp. MEJ108 (assembly GCF_030208985.1). Lineage (NCBI taxonomy): Bacteria > Pseudomonadati > Pseudomonadota > Gammaproteobacteria > Pseudomonadales > Pseudomonadaceae > Pseudomonas > Pseudomonas sp. MEJ108. Next base: position 90,765 of record NZ_JARVSW010000035.1, on the reverse strand, counting down.
ATAATAATTACAAAAAGAGGTGCCCCTGATGGCCGCCAACATAGAAGAAAGCCGCTCCGCCCGATTTGCCTTGCGCTGTGCTGCGTGGGCTGAACGCTGGTTTCCCGATTCATGGGTATTTGCCGCACTGGCGGTGGTCATCGTCACGCTGGCGACGCTGGCCATCGGCGCACGTCCGGTCGAGGCCGCCAAGGCGTTCGGTGACGGGTTCTGGAGCCTGATTCCGTTCACCATGCAAATGGCCTTCGTGGTCATCGGCGGTTACGTAGTCGCCAGCTCACCGCCTGCGGTACGCCTGATCGACCGCCTGGCCCGGGTACCGCGCAACGGCCGTTCGGCGGTGGCCTGGGTGGCGCTGATTTCCATGCTCGCTTCGCTGCTCAACTGGGGCCTGTCGCTGGTGTTCGGCGGCCTACTGGTGCGCGCCCTCGCCCGCCGCACTGACCTGCGCATGGATTACCGTGCAGCTGGCGCCGCGGCCTATCTGGGCCTGGGCGCGGTCTGGGCGCTGGGGCTGTCGTCTTCGGCCGCGCAATTGCAGGCCAACCCGGCCAGTCTGCCGCCGTCGATCCTGGCGATTACCGGGGTGATCCCGTTCACCGAAACCATCTTTCTCTGGCAATCCGGGGTCATGCTCGCCGCGCTGGTGGTCATCTCACTGATCGTTGCCTACGCCACCGCGCCCGGCCCGAACAGCGCCCGCGACGCCAAGGCCTGCGGTGTCGACCCGGCCTTCAACCTGCCGCCGCTGCCGCCCCGCACACGGCCCGGGGAATGGCTGGAATACAGCCCGCTGCTGATCATCCTCATGGTGCTGCTGGGGGTTGGCTGGCTGTTCAACGAGTTTTCGAGCAAACCGGTGATCACAGCGATTTCCGGGCTCAATACCTACAACTTCCTGTTCATCATGCTCGGTGCCCTGCTGCACTGGCGGCCGCGCAGTTTTCTCGACGCCGTCGCGCGGGCGGTGCCCACCACCACCGGCGTGCTGATTCAATTCCCTCTGTACGGTTCGATCGCCGCGCTACTGACCACGGTCAAGGGCGGCGATGCGCAAACCCTGGCGCATTACATCTCGACGTTCTTCACCAGCATTGCTTCCCACGATACTTACGCGATTCTGATGGGGGTCTATTCAGCCATATTGGGCTTTTTCATTCCGTCAGGCGGCGGCAAGTGGATTATCGAAGCGCCCTACGTGATGCAGGTCGCCAACGACCTGCAGTACCACCTCGGCTGGGCAGTACAGATCTACAATGCAGCCGAAGCCTTGCCCAACCTGATAAACCCGTTCTACATGCTGCCGCTGCTGGGTGTGCTGGGCCTGAAGGCGCGTGACCTGATCGGCTTCTCGTTCGTGCAGCTGCTGGTCCACACGCCGCTGGTGCTGTTTCTGCTCTGGGCACTGGGCACCACGCTGGCCTATGTGCCACCGGTAATGCCCTGAATGCCTATGCGTCGAACGCGTAGTCACGCTCGACCCGGCAGATTCGCGTGGTAAACGCCTGATACCAGCGTGAACGTCCCTGCTCGCGGACCTGGGCATGATCGGCCTGCTGTTTCCAGGCGAGAATCGCGGCCTCATCGCTCCAGTAGGACACGGTGATGCCCAGGCCGTCGTCACCGCGCGCCGACTCCACACCCAGAAAGTCGGGCTGTTGTCGGGCCAGGCTGACCATGCGCTGCGCCGCCTCTGCATACGCCTGATCATCGTCAGGCGTACGCAGCGAGGTAAACACCACGGCGAAGTAAGGCGTGGCAAACCGGGCGGCCATCATGCCGGGTTGCTCATGCAGGCGCGGACGAACGCGGCCACCACAGGCGGCGTCTGGCCCTGCAAAGCAGCACGCTCCGGCTGGAACAGTGTGGCGACGTAGAACGGGTGCCCCTGCAACTCCATACAGCGCACTTCGCCCTCGGGACCGCGCCCACTGACCTTCAGGTGCTCGCCGAACAGCGCCGACTCCAGCTCGCGGCGCAGGCCGTAGCGGCAGTGGTAGCGCTCGTCGATGTCGAGCCTGCCATAGGCGTGGGCAATCAGCGTGTCGGGGTGCAACTGGATCGCTGCCACCGATTCAACCAGCGAGCAACTGAGTGGCTCGATAATCACGTTTGCCGCGTCCGGCGCAGTTTCGCCATGCTCGGCGTCTGCCCATTCCAGCTGGTTGCGGGCGTACTCGAGCAACGCGTGCTGAAAGCCGCCGCACGTCCCCAAAAACGGCACCCGATGCTCGCGAGCGAAACGGATGGCGGTCAGCGCGCCCTGCATGTCCCGATAAGGGCTGGCCGGGACGCACCACAGGCCGTCGAACTCCGCGAGGTGCGCACCGCTGCCGATCTGCGGGGTCGGCAGCCATTCGATATCAACCGCTACCTGCACCTCCGCCGCCGCCCTGTGCAAGGCCAATGGAATGGCCTGATGCGCGGGGACATCCGCACTGAAGTCCCCGACCAGACCAATCCGTATCCCGTTGCGTGTGTTATCTGCTTTGCCCATGCCCTGCTCCCTGTTTGATGTCGTACAGCCCGGGCGGACTATAAACAGGCAGCAAAACCAGCAGAATGGGCGTTACAGCAACGCCTCGCGTGCAACTGTGCACGGTTGCTCATTCAGTCACAGGCGTCAGCACCGGTTGCCCGGCGAAAAACGCCAGCAGGTTATCGTTGACCCTCTGCACACTGTCTCTCGAAGCCTCGGGAGACAGACCTGCCACGTGCGGTGTCAGCACCACATTGTCCAGCGTCTTGAGCACATCCGGCACAGTCGGTTCATCGTCGAACACGTCCAGCGCAGCACCGGCAATCTGCTCATGCTGCAGTGCACTGACCAACGCCTGGGTATCCACCACGCTGGCGCGGGCAATGTTGACCAGAAACCCCTCAGGGCCCAGTGCTTCAAGCACCCGGGCGTCGATCAGGTGCTGCGTGCCGCTGCCACCGGGCGTGGCGATGACCAGAAAATCCGACGCGGCCGCCAGTGCCTGCGCCGTCGCATGCCAGGTGTAATCGCAGTCGCTGCGCGGCTTGCGGTTGTGGTAACCGATGACGATATCGAAAGCGGCTGCACGCCTGGCAATCGCCAGCCCTACCGCTCCCAGACCGACGATCCCCAGACGCTTGCCTGCCAGTGACGGGCGTACCACCTTGCGCCATTCGCTGCGGCGCACCGAGGCATCGGCCTGCGGAATGTCGCGCACCAAAGACAGCAGCAACGCCAGCGTATGATCGGCCACCGTGGCGGCGTTGACCCCTGCACCATTGGTGACGACGATGCCCCGCGCCTGCGCGGCAGGCAGATCGACCTTCTCGTAACCGGCGCCGCTTACGCAAATGATGCGCAGCTGCGGCAGTGCATCCATTTCCTCAGCGAAAAATCCCAGCGGCCCGCGTGTCACCACCGCGCTGATGCGCTGCCCGTGCGTGGCAATCGCCGCGGCGCGCAGTTCGGCCGTCGGGGCGCGAATCAACTGAAAACTGCTGCTTTCAAGAATCGGCAAATACGTGTCCAGGTTTTCCACCAGCACCAATACCGTTGTCATGCGCGCTCCCGTTCGATCAGCAAAACGCTGACCTTAACGCGACTCGACGCGCTTGTGCAGCGTCGCTGACGCCGGAACTGAAAAAAGCCTTCCCGAATACGCCGGGCGTTCATAAAGTGGACGCATTTGCCGGACAGACTCATGAGCAAGCTGACCCGGCAATCACCCAGGTGCGCTATCGTTGCGTGCAGTGACGCAACCAGCGGCTCGGGCTGGCGCGCACGCTGTTCATAAAACAGGCTTTCTCAAAAAACAAGGAAACACCCGCCCATGCAAGGATTTCCCACCACCCTGTTGAAAAAGACCCTATTGGCTGCGGCTGTGATGTCGGGCCTGATGCTGTCGTCAGGCATGGCAGCGGCGGCGGACGCCCCAGGCAAGGTGCTGAGCGAGAAATACGGCCTGCCCTGGCCGGCCGTGATCGCCCATCGCGGTGCTTCGTTCGACGCACCGGAAGAAACCACCCCGGCCTACACCCTGGCGCGGGACCTGGGCGCGGACTACCTGGAAATGGACATCCAGCGAACCAAGGACGGCGTGCTGATAGCGCTGCACGATGACGTGCTGGAACGCACCACCAACATTGCTCAAGTGTTCCCGACACGGGTGAAAGACCCGGTCAGCACGTTCACTCTGGCGGAGCTCAAGCAACTGGACGCCGGTTCGTGGTTCAACAAGGCTTACCCGGACAGGGCTCGCGACAGTTACAACGGCTTGCAGATCCTGACGCTGGATGAGGTCATCGACATCGCCGAGGGCGGCGCCAACAAGCCGGGGCTGTACATCGAGACCAAGGTGCCGAACAAGTTTCCAGGTGTCGAAGCCGACCTGAAAAAACTGCTGGCCAAACGCGGCTGGCTCGAACAGCGGCCTGCGGCAGCGGCCGGCCATGTCAACGTCGCGCACATGCCAGGACGCGTGGTCCTGCAGACGTTCGAGAAGCAAAGCCTGGAACTGCTGCAGAAAGAAATGCCGAAAGTGCCCAAGGTCATGCTGCTGTGGATTGGCGAAGGCTCGATAGAGCCCAAATCCAGCGTCGCGTTCAAGGACTCGGGGGCCAAGGACAAGGCCAGCTATTACGCGACCCAGGAAGTCAAATCACCGCAGGAGTTCGAGCAGTGGATTGACTGGGCCAAGGCCCACGGCGCCATCGGCACCGGCCCTTCGTCGCAACTGGCCAAGGGTGGCGACCAGAGCTACATGGACCTGGTCAAACCCTGGATGAACAACCTGACCCACGAGAAAGGCATGGTGATCCATCCGTACACGGTGGACGACGCAGAGGACTTCAAGCGCATCAGCCATGATGGCGCGGACGGCTTCTTCACCAACCGCACCGCCGAACTGTTGAAGTTCTACGGGCGGCCAGCGAAAGAAAGCATTGAAACGATTCTGAAGCGCAACGGTTACTGATTCAGCGGCTGGCCGCATCCTGCGATGCGGCCAGTCAATCAGAAGTCGACAGTGCCCGACAGCTTGAGGGTACGCGGCTCGCCCTGAGTCAGGTAACCGCCATTGGCTGATGCCCAATAATCCTTGTTCATCAGGTTCTCGACGTTGGCACGCAGGGTCACGTCCTTCTGTGCGACGTTGAAGGTATAGCGTGCGCCCAGGTCGAAGCGGTTCCAGGTCGGGATGCTCAGGTTGTTGGCAGCATCGACATATTGCCCACCGGTGCGCAGCATGCGCGCATTGATGGCCGCGCCTTCGATGCCGGGAATATCCCAATCGGCACCGGCGTTGAACTGGAAGGTCGGCACACCAATGGCCCGATTGCCGTCGTTGCTGCCGCCGGCCGTACCGCTCACCTCGGTGTCCATCAGGGTCAGGCCGGCCAGTAGACGCAGGCCGCTGACTGGCTGGCCAAAGACGTTCATCTCCACGCCGCGGTTGCGCTGCTGACCATCACGGACATAACGCGACCCGGTGCCTTCCAGAACCTGGTAGCCGTCAGACGGTTGCTCGATGCGGTACACGCCCAGGCTCGCGCCGAACGTGCCCATGTCCAGCTTGACGCCTGCCTCGACCTGCTTGGAGCGCGCCGGCGCAAAGACCTCACCGGGGTTGATGGTCACCGTGTCGGGAGCCGTCGGCCCCTGGGCAAGGCCCTCGATGCGGTTGGCGTAGAACGACACATAGTGCCAGGGCTTGAATACCACCCCGTAGACCGGCGTGGTGATCGCTTCGTCGTACAGCGCATTGCGCGGGCCGCTGCCGTATTCATACCCCTGAACACGCAGTTGCTGGCGACGCAGGCCTGCGGTCAGCAACAGGCGATCATCGAAAAAGCCCAGCGTGTCGGAGAACGCCGCACTGCGCATACGGCTCTTGCCGACAATGCCGGGATCGTTCAGATCGCCTGCGGTGAAACTGTCGAGTGCCGGGCGCTCTTGGGAGACAGGCTCGTAAAGGTTGTTGCTGGAGGTGCCGCCGAACAGATACGCACTGCGCTGTTCGGTCCAGATGCCCGACAGCCCGAAGTTGAGCTTGTGACTGACCGCGCCGGTCTGCAGCTTGCCGTTGATGCCGGCCATGGCCGTCTTGTTGTCTTCATCATGCGGGATAAAGGACGGTGCGGCCGTGGTATTGCCTGCGGCATCGTGGACGGTTGGCGAGCCATATACGCCGACCTCGCGAGTGTGCTTCGCGCCCACTGCGGCATACAGCGTCCAGTCTTCGTTGAGGTCGTACTCGGCGCGGCTCATGCCGAAGGTGTCTTCGGTTTCGGTCCAGGTCCAGTTCGGCGCGTAATTGGTATCCGAGTCCGGAGCATGCGGCACGCTGGTCAGGGCGCTGTCGACAAACACCGTATTGCGGCTCTGGTTGATGCGCTGCTTCTGGTAGGCAAAATCGCCGGACAGACGGAAGTTGTCACCTCGGTAATCAAGCCCCAGCGCGAACAGCTTGCTGCGATGCTCTTCATCCTCGACGCCGGTCTCGCCTTCGCGCTGCGACAGGTTGAGACGCGCGCCAAAGCGATTGCCTTCGCCAAAGCGCTGCCCCAGGTCGAGATGCTCGCCGACCCGACCGTCGCTGCTGATGTCGGTGGTGAAACGACGCGTCGGCGTATCCTGCGCGCGCTTGGGCTGCAGGTTCACGCCGCCGCCAATCCCGGAGCCGGTCGGGGTCACGCCGTTGATGAAGGCGTTGGGACCCTTGAACACTTCAACGCGTTCCAGCGCATCGGTCGATATGATCTGGCGCGGCAGTACGCCGTAGAGACCGTTGTAGGAAATATCGTCGGTGGTCAGCTTGAGGCCGCGAATGACGAAGATGCTCGAGGCGTTGGCATAGCCACTCGACTGACGCACCGATGCATCATTGAGCAATACGTCGCCGACGGTTTCGGCCTGTTGGTCCTCGATCAACTGTTCGGTGTAACTGCTCATGGTGAACGGCACGTCCATGATGTCGGCATTACCCAGAACACCCAGTTGCCCGCCGCGCGCCACCTGCCCGCCAGCATAAACCGGCGGTAGCGCGTGAGGATCGGCCTTGTCGGCACTGATGTCGGTCTCGCCCAACACCACAGGGCCGTCCTGCCGACCGGCAGCCTCTGCAGCGGCCCAGGCCGGAGATCCAATGGAACAGCAAAACGCGAGCAACGTGAGGCGCATCGGGAACGATGGGGAGTTCATCAATAGGTCCTGCAGACAAGTTGAACGAGATCGGAAGTAACCGTCCTGGACATCACCGATCGGGTGGATGCGAAATGATATCAGATGTTACTGGTAATGATTATCATTTGTTTACGCATGAAAAGTGAGAGGCGAGCAACGCCACGCGGGTCGTTCCCGCGCCCGGCGTTAAAAATCAGCGCGAATGGCGACCCGTGGCGTTCCGCAATGCCTTGAAACAGGTTGGCGACAGCCACAGGAGGGCGACTGTCGTGTAAGCTCACAGGCTATTGGTTTTCCCATCGAGAGGCCTATGCAGTCCACTTTCCGACGCTCGACCCTGGCAGCACTTCGCGGTTTTGCCCTGCAGAGCGATGCAATCTCCATTGTTCCTTCTGCCGCCGACTATCGACGCTGCCTGCTGGAAAAGATCGCTTCGGCCACCCGGCGCATCTACATCATCGCGCTGTACCTGCAACAGGATGAAGCCGGCCAGGAGATTCTCGACGCGCTGTACGCTGCCAAATCCGCGAGGCCGGAGCTGGATGTGGTGGTGCTGGTCGACTGGTTCCGCGCGCAACGCGGCCTGATCGGTGCCGGACGCCAGCCCGGCAACTCGACCTGGTACCAGGCGCAGAACCTCGAATACGATCAAGAAGTGCCGATCTACGGCGTGCCGGTGCAGACCCGCGAACTGTTCGGGGTGTTGCACCTCAAGGGCAGTGTGGTCGACGACTGCGTGATCTACAGCGGCGCCAGCATCAACAACGTCTACCTGCACAAACTCGATAAATACCGTCTGGACCGTTATCACCTGATCGAAAACGCAGCACTGGCCGACGCTTTCCAGAATCTGGTGCAGCGGGAAATACTCTCCTCGCCGGCCGTGCACCGCCTCGATCTGCAATCGCCGCCCAGCTCACGCAGTTTGCGCAGCGAGATCCGCGCGTTTCGTGGCGACCTGAAACGCGCCGCCTACGACACCTCGGCGGGCGAAAAGGAAAACGGCGACATGCGCGTGGTTCCGCTGCTTGGCGTCGGCCCGCGCAACAATCTCAACCGCGCCATCTGCGATCTGATCGCGTCGAGCAAGATTCAGCTGACCATCTGCACGCCATACTTCAACCTGCCGGTGGCCGTCACTCGCGAAATCAATCGGGCGCTCAAGCGCGGCGTGCAGGTCGACATCATCATTGGCGACAAGACCGCCAACGACTTCTTCATCGATCCGGATGAGCCGTTCAAGGTGATCTCGGCCCTGCCCTATCTCTATGAGATCAGCCTGCGGCGCTTTGCCCACAAGCATCAGAAGGCAATCGCCCAGCATCGCCTCAATGTGCACCTGTGGAAACACGGCGATAACACCTTCCACCTCAAGGGCATCTGGGTCGACCAGCGCTACACCCTGCTGACCGGCAACAACCTGAACCCTCGCGCCTTCAATCTGGACCTGGAAAACGCCTTGCTGATCGACGATCCGAAGGGCCAGTGGAGCGAGCCACGGGAAGCGGAAATCGCGCATTTGATGCGCAACACGCAGCGCGTCAACCAGTATGACGAGCTCGACACACTGGCCAACTACCCCGAAGGCGTGCGCAAGTTTCTCAAGCGTGTCAGCCGCGTGCGGGTCGAGCGACTGCTGTACCGGATTCTCTGAGCACTCAACGTGCGGCCGGCATGCGAGCTATGATCAGGCGTGCCGGCCCACGTATCCCCTTGCAAAACCCGGACAGTGGCCTTGCCTCAAGGCCGTTTCGCACCCAGTTGCTTCCACATCTTCTGCGTGATTTTGCGCCGGTTGCTGTAACCGGCCCACGGGTCGTCCTTGAGCCGCTTCAAACGCTGCTCAAGGTTGGTGATGTCCCACTGTGCCGAAGACTTCAGACCCGCCAGCTCATCCAGCGCGATCGGCACCGAGACCGGCAACCCGGGCCGGGCGCGTACTGAGTAGGCGGTTACGGTGCTGCCGCCGCGGCTGTTGCGCAGGTAATCGATGAAGATTTTTCCGACGCGGTTTTTCGGCCCCATGGTGGCGGTGAAGCGTTCCGGCAGCTGACGGCTGGCAAACTCGGCGATGGCCTTGGCGAACGCCTTTACCGTGTCCCAGTCTGCCTGGCGCGCCAACGGCACAATGATGTGCATGCCCTTGCCACCGCTGGTCTTGAGGAAAGCCTCCAGCCCCAGTTCTTCCAGCACGGCGAGCACCATTTGCGTGGCCTCGATCATGCTGCGCCAGGGCAGTGCCGGATCGGGATCAAGGTCCAGCACGAAATGGTCCGGCGTTTCGATTCTGTCACGCGTCGCGCCCCAGGTATGCAGCTCGATGGCGCCCATTTGCGCAGCACCGACCAGTGCCGGCACCGAATCTATTTCCATCAGCGCGGCATGCCCGGGGTCCAGGGCACGATCCAGTTGCCTGATGTGCGGGATCGCCAGATGTTCGGCATGCTTCTGGAAAAACTGCTCACCGTCTATGCCCTCCGGACAGCGCAGCAGAGCCACGGGACGCTTGTTCAGGTAGGGCAGAATCCAGTCGGCGATGGACTGGTAAAACTGCGCCAGTTCGATCTTGCTGGTGCCGGACTTGCTGTCGATGACGCGGTCCGGATGACTGATGCCGGTGCCCGCTACATCAACCTTTCCCTGCGCGGCCTTTTTGCGTGCCTTGGGCGCTGCCGTTGTGGTTGGGGGCTGGCTGGCCACTTTGGCAGGCTGAGCGTCTTCACGCACCACGTCCTTGGCGGGCTTGTCGCTGCGCAGCCCGACAAAGGCAGCCTGGCGCACGATGCCTTCGCGGGTCCACTGGGCGAACTCGGCTTCGCAGACCAGTTGCGGCGCCACCCACTGCACGCCACGCGCCTGGGACGCGGAGAGCTTATTGGCCAACGGTGAATCCTTGCGCTGCAACTTCTTCAGCTGTTTATGCAGTTGCTCAAGGCTCACTTCAGTGAATCCGGTGCCGACCCGCCCGGCGTAGATCAACCCGTCCTCACCGGCATTGACCGCAAGCAACAAGGCCCCGAACGCCGATCGGCTGCCCTGCGGCGCCGTGTAGCCGACGACCACGAATTCCTGTCGCAAGCGACATTTGAGTTTGATCCAGTCGGCATTGCGCTTGCTGACGTAGGCACTGCCGGCACGCTTGCCGATCACCCCTTCCAGGCCCATTGCCGCAGCACTCGCGACAATGTCCTGATGGCCTGCCTGAAAGGCATCCGAGTAACGCAACAGGCGACTTTTCTGTGCGTCGAGAACTTGTTTCAAGGCATCCCGACGCTGCTCAAGCGGCACTTCACGCAGGTCCTCCGCGCTCAGAAACGGCATGTCGAACAGGTAATACAGAATGTCCTTGCTGTTCCCCGCGTCGAAGGCATTCTGCAAGCCCTGGAAGTCGGGCAGCCCTTGCTCATCGAGAACCACCACTTCGCCGTCGAACCAACTGTCACGCAGTTTCATGCCCTTGAGCGCCTTGACCAGCTCCGGCAGCCGCTCGGTCCAGTCATGCCCGTTGCGGGTGAACAGCCGCACATCGTCGCCCTGAATACGAGTCAGCATGCGGTAGCCATCGAATTTGATTTCGTACAGCCAGTCACCGGCTGGCGGCGCCTCCACCAGCGTCGCCAGTTGCGGCACAAGCGTGTTCAGGAAAGCCGATTTCGCCTTCCTGCGCGCCGGCTTTGCAGCGGGCATTGACGCTTTTGCTGCGGCGGGTGCCGCGGCCTTGGCTTTGGCGGCGCTGGCCCCGGACTTTTTCGAGGTGCCGCGTTGCTTGCCGACATGAGCTCCACTGATCACGCTTTGCGGCTGCTCATGGGTGATGTCGTACTCGGCAGCAGGTCGCGCGACGTCATCCTTTTCCTTGATCAGCAGCCACTGTTCCTTGCTGCCGCTGCCCTTGAGCCGGGTACGCACCAGCGCCCAGTCACCGCTGAGTTTCTCGCCGACCAGGGTGAACTTGAGTTTGCCTTCCTCGTAGGTCTTTTGCGGATCACCGTGCGGCTGCCAGACACCCCGGTCCCAGACAATCACATCGCCGCCACCGTACTGCCCCTGCGGGATACTGCCCTCGAAGCCGGCGTAGTCCAGCGGATGGTCTTCGACATGCACTGCCAGACGCTTTTGCGTGGGGTCCAGGCTCGGACCTTTGGGCACGGCCCAGCTCTTGAGCGTGCCCTCCAGCTCCAGTCGAAAGTCGTAGTGCAGGTTCCGTGCGTCATGCTTCTGGATCACGAAACCGAGCGCGCCAGGCTGCGACTTGCCTTTGCCCTTACGCTTGCTCTCCGCAGGCTCGGAGGTGATGGCGAAATTGCGCTTGCGGGTGTATTCACTGGCGGGCTTGGCCATCACCGGTCACTCCGTAGGGCTCAAGAGGCTTTGCTGGTTTTCTTGCGTGCGGCCGGCCGCTTGGGCCTGGCACCGTCCTTGTCGGCCGGTTTTTCCTTCGCCGCAGGCTTGCTCGTCTTGGCTTTACCGGCCCCGCCCTTGCCCGCCAGACTGCGTCGCAGCAGGTCGGTGAGGTCGATGACATCGGCACTCTTGCGTTCTTCCTCGGCCGGATCGGTCTCGACATCCTCGATCTCGCCTTCGTCTGCCTTGGTCTTGACCAGGTGCATGATCTTGTCCTGAAAGGTGTCGCGATACTGCTCAGGCTGCCAGTCAGCGCTCATGTCCTTGACCAGACGCTTGGCCATGTCACGTTCGCTCTTGTTCAACTTGGCGTCGGTCACCGCGTCGCTCAGTTCCAGTGTGTCCAGTTCACGCACGTCGGCAGGCCAGCGCAGGATCACCATCACCAGCGCCGACTCCAGCGGCATGACCGCCGCCAGGTGTTCGCGGGTATGCAGCACGACGTTAGCCAGCGCGACCTTTTTAGTATCGACCAGGGTTTCGCGCAATAACGCATAGACTTTCTCGCCGCGCTTGTCGGGCGTCAGGAAATAAGGCGTGTCGATGTTCTGCAAAGGGATCTGCTGGCTGTCGACGAAGGCGAATATGTCGATGGTCTGCGTCGATTTGGGGTGCGCGGAACGAATTTCCTCCTCACTGAGTACCACATAGCGATCCTTCTCGTATGCCACGCCCTTGACGATGTTTTCGCTGGTGACTTCCTTGCCGGTGACCTTGTTGATTCGCTTGTAGCCGACCGGGTCCATGCTGCGTTTGTCGAGCCAGTCGAAGTCGACGCTGGTCGACGTTGTCGCCGAAACCAACGCGACCGGTATATGCACCAGCCCGAAGCTGATTGCGCCCTTCCAGATTGCCCTTGCCATGGTCTGACTCCTGTTGGTCCTGGAAAGGTGACAGGGCCGGTCGGAGAAAAGTTTCGGCCGCCTGACGAGCGCCGGGAAACCCGCTGTGCTGAACGAGTTTTTTATCCTGAAGAATCAACTGTCAACGTTTTGGCTCCTGATAGCCGGGATAGGGATCCGGGTCGTACCTCCGTCAAAGCCTCGTAGTGCAAGGGCTGCGCGAGGTTATGCAAATTTGCCCGGCCCTTATATGCATTTAGGGTCTAAAAATATGGTTTAACGTTCTTTTGCGGAATAAAAAAGACGTTCTATAAATGGCCCCACCCCGAACGCTGTTGGTGAGGTGTCTGCCAACCGACAGCGGGTCCCGTCAGCTTTCACCTGGCTGATTACTTCCAAGGATTTGTCATGAACGTTTTCTGGTTTCTTCCGACTCACGGCGACGGCCATTATCTGGGCACGACAAAGGGCGCACGTCCCGTCACCCTCAACTATTTGAAACAGGTGGCGCAGGCCGCCGATGATCTGGGTTATTACGGTGTATTGATCCCCACCGGTCGCTCCTGCGAGGATTCGTGGGTCATCGCCTCGGCGCTGGTGCCGCTGACCGAGCGCCTGAGGTATCTGGTGGCGATCCGCCCCGGGATCATCTCGCCGACCGTCTCGGCACGCATGGCCGCCACGCTGGATCGTCTTTCCGGCGGCCGGCTGCTGATCAACGTGGTGACCGGTGGCGACCCGGACGAAAACCGTGGCGATGGCAGCTTTCTCGACCACAGTGAGCGCTATGAAGTTACCGACGAATTTCTGAAAATCTGGCGCCGCGTCCTGCAGGGCGAAGCGGTCGACTTCGAAGGCAAGCACTTGCGCGTGCAGAACGCCAAGGCGCTTTACCCGCCGATTCAACAACCCTACCCGCCGCTGTACTTCGGTGGTTCCTCCGACGCGGCGCATGACCTTGCGGCCGATCAGGTGGACGTGTACCTGACCTGGGGCGAGCCTCCGGCAGCCGTAGCGCAGAAGCTCGCCGATGTACGTGAACGGGCAGCGCGCAAGGGACGCACCGTGAAGTTCGGCATTCGCCTGCACGTGATCGTGCGCGAAACCAGCGAAGAAGCCTGGAAAGCTGCCAGCACGCTGATCGAACACATCAGCGATGACACCATTGCTGCAGCGCAGAAGTCCTTTTCGCGTTTTGATTCCGAAGGTCAGCGGCGCATGGCCGCGCTGCACGACGGGCGCCGCGACAACCTGGAGATCGCGCCCAACCTGTGGGCCGGTGTCGGCCTGGTGCGCGGCGGTGCAGGAACGGCGCTGGTCGGCAATCCCGAAGAGGTCGCGGCACGCATCAAGGAATACGCCGACCTGGGCATCGAGAGCTTCATTTTCTCGGGTTATCCGCATCTTGAAGAAGCCTACCGCTTCGCCGAACTGGTCTTCCCGCTGCTGCCTGAGCCTTACGCCAGCCTCGCCGGGCGCGGCATCACCAACCTGACGGGCCCGTTCGGCGAAATGATCGCCAACGATCTGCCCCCGCAGGCCAAGTGATGTCCGGGCAACTGCTGACCTTACCCCACTCGCCTGCGCTGGCCACCTCGATCAGGGCCACTGCGCAGGTGTTCGAAGACCCCAAGTCGCGAGCCCTGCTCGCTCACGTACGCCAGGTTGCGCCCAGCGATGCCAGTGTGCTGATCATCGGCGAGACCGGCACCGGCAAGGAACTGGTTGCTCGCCACGTCCACGAACTGAGCGCCCGCCGCGACAAACCGTTCGTGGCGGTCAACTGCGGCGCGTTCTCCGAGAACCTGATCGAGGCGGAGTTGTTCGGCCACGAAAAAGGCGCGTTCACCGGAGCGATCAGCGCCAAGGCCGGCTGGTTTGAAGAGGCCAACGGCGGCACGCTGTTTCTCGATGAGATCGGCGACCTGCCCATGACCTTGCAGGTCAAATTGCTGCGCGTGCTTCAGGAGCGTGAAGTGGTGCGTCTGGGCTCGCGAAAGAGTGTGCCCATTGATGTAAGGGTGCTCGCAGCCACCAACGTGCAACTGGAAAAGGCCATCAACGCCGGGCATTTCCGCGAGGACCTTTACTACCGGCTCGACGTGGTTAATCTGGAATTGAGCCCGCTGCGCGAGCGGCCGGGCGATATCCTGCCCCTGGCCCGGCACTTCATAGAGGTCTACAGCCAGCGGCTGCGGCATGGTCCGGTGCGGATCAGCCCCGAAGCCGAGCACAAGCTCAAGACCTACAGCTGGCCAGGCAATATTCGCGAGCTGGAAAACGTCATCCATCACACCCTGCTGGTGTGCCGTGAAGGTGTCATTCAGCGTGATGACCTGCGCATGTCGAACCTTAGAATCGAGCGTCAGGATGAACACAACCCGCCTGACGAATCCGCCGAGCAACTGCTCAACCGGGCGTTTCAGAAACTGTTTGAAGAACAGGCCGGTGCCTTGCACGAGAAGGTCGAAGATACGTTGCTCAGAACCGCCTATCGCTTCTGCCACCACAACCAGGTGCACACGGCCAGCCTGCTGGGCCTGACCCGCAACGTGACGCGCACACGTCTGATCAAGATTGGCGAGCTGGCGGTCAACAAACGCAGGCCGGGTGAAAATGTCCAGGGCGACCGCATGCTGCACCTGTCGGTGTGAAGGCGCAGACCGATGACGCGGAGCGTCACGAACGGCATTCCCACGCTGGAGCGTGAGGAACGATAGCTGTCCGGAAGAACACCATCGTGCCCATGCTCCGCGGCGCTGCGCCAAGAGCTGACGCAGAGCGCCATGAACGGCATTCCCACGCCGGAGCGTGAGGAACGAGAGGTGCTCGCGAGAACACTATCGTACCCATGCTCCGCGTGGGTATGCCTTTCCGGACGCTCTGCGTCCTCTTCTGAGCAGGCGGCGCCTTACGACAAATGTATCGCCAGCGCCTTGGCCTGGATCGCCACGTCGGTTACTGCGGTGCTTTCCCACCACATGCCGCGCAATGGCGGGCCCATGGCGAACAGGCGTGCCGAGTACTGACCGTGTGCGTCAAGTACTGCGCCCGCAGCGTCGGCAGCGATGCCGAGTGCCAGCGGGCCGGGCTGGATCAGCCCGCGTGCCAGCAACTGCCGGGGCAACGGGCGATCCACGCGTCGCCAGTCGTACTCGATGCCGGTGGAGTTGATCAGCGCATCGCCGCTGATCTGCGTCGGCTGACTCTCACCGCGCCGACGCACGCTGATCTGTACCTGACCTGAGGGCAGGCTGGCCACGCCCTGCAACGAGGCCGCGTCAATGCTCAACCGCCCTTGCCTGATCAGCCGCGCCAGCAGCGCAGCGCTCGGTGGCGGGGAGCGATGGTGGTGGCTCTCCCACCAAGGCCTTACATGACGGACGAACTGGCGGCGCTGTTGATCGCTGGCCTGATTCCACAGCCTGCCGACGTTGGCGCGCACGGTGTCCAGCGGGGCCTGCCAGTCAATGCCGCTCTCGATGGCCAGCTCGCACTGTTCGCGCACTTTGCGCACCAGTTGCCGAGTGCTGCGGATACTCGGGTCCTGAGCGAGAAAATCAGACCATTCCGGCGGCTGACGCCGGACATGCGGCAACAGGCCGTGCCGGGAAAATATCTGGATGGGCCCACGATGTCCGGCCGTTTCCAGCGAAACCAGCGCATCGACCATGGTCAGCCCCGAGCCGATGATCAGCACCCTCGACTGCGGATCGAGCTTTCTCATCACCGCCACATCCCAGGGGTCCAGTGCTGCCGTGTTCAGCTCGTTCGAATCACGTCGCGGGGTGCGTGAAGCCGCGTACATGCCGGTCGCCAGCACAGCCCGGCTGCCATGCACCTTACGACCGTCAGCCAGCGAGACACTCACGCCATCTGCATCGACCTGCAGGTCCACTGCCTCGCCGGGCACATGCACGGCGGTCGAGCCAAAGGCTTCAGCAGCGCTTCGGGCTTCACGCAGTCGCTGCTGGACATAAAGCCCGAACACACCGCGCGGCGGAAACAGCTCGGCGACCGGGACCCTCTGCTCGGCGGCTTCAGGCCAGCCCCCGGCAGCCAGATAGTCAGTCAGCCACTGGGTGAGGTCATCCGGGTTGTCCGGATCGACGCTCATCCGTGCAGCGTTGCCATTGAGTGTATGGCCCGGCTCCGTCGCACTGTAGGCCTCGCCCCTGCCGAGTTCGCTGCGGGTTTCGATGATCAGGATTCGGCGCCGGCCCGGTCTGCGCAGCAGTTGCGCCGCCAGCATGGTCCCGCTCAGACCGCCGCCGATGATCAGAATGTCAGCCGTCTGGTGGGAATCTTCGATCATCGAACAGTGCCTCGCTGGGGTGGCTGTAAAAGAATGGGAAGGTCAGAGCACGACGTTACGCACGAAGCGCAGGGGCACATCGGCGTCGTTGCAGTAGCGGTGCGGCTGATTGCTGGGGAACATGAAGAACTCGCCCGCCCCTACCTGCTGCATGGCCGCAGGGTCGGCAAAGCGCAACGTCAGATGCCCTTCGACGACGTAGACCTGTTCACTCCAGCCATCGGGATCGGCCTCCGAGACATAGGCGTCCCCAGGCTGCAGACAGAATTCCCACAACTCCACCTCGCGCCGGGCAACGGCCCTGGCCAGCAACACCGCTTTGCTGCCGGCAATCGTACCGGCCCATGCCAGCTCGTTGATGCGGCTGTAATCGCGATTTTCGGGCGCCTGGATCAGGTCGCTGAACGCCACTTCCAGGGCTTCGGCCACGCGGTCCAGGGTCGCCAGGCTGACGTTTTTCTCGCCGGCCTCGATAGCGACCAGCATGCGTCGGCTGACTCCGGACTTTTCCGCCAGCGCCGTCTGGCTGAGGTCCGCACTGTTACGCAGACGCCGCACGTTCTGGCTGACGTGCTGCAGCACCGGAGGGCGCTGGGAATTTTCTTTGTGCATGCTGGTGCTCACATCAAACCGTTGCGCATTATACTGCCCAGCCCAGGGACACTGTCAGGGTGTTCAGCCTCTCATCGCGCACATGGCAATTAACAGGAATCCGGAGCTGACATGAAGTCTATCAGCCGCATACCCCGCATCAGCAAGGCAGAAGCCGTACTGATTCTGATCACCATGCTCTGGGGAGGCACCTTTCTGCTGGTCCAGCATGCGATGACTGTCAGCGGGCCGATGTTCTTCGTCGGTCTGCGCTTTGCCGCCGCAGCGCTTATCGTAGCGCTGTTTTCAATGCAGGTGCTGCGCGGTCTTACCTTTCTCGAACTCAAGGCCGGTGTCTTCATCGGCACCGCGATCATGCTCGGCTACGGCCTGCAGACGATCGGACTGCAGACCATCCCCAGTAGTCAGTCGGCGTTCATCACGGCACTTTACGTGCCCTGCGTGCCGTTGTTGCAATGGCTGGTATTGGGCCGGCGACCAGGATTGATGCCAACATTGGGCATCATCCTCGCCTTCACCGGGCTGATGCTGGTGGCAGGGCCGCAGGGAGCGTCCCTGCAACTCAGTTCCGGCGAGATCGTGACACTGATCAGCACGGTGGCCATCGCCGCCGAGATCATCATGATCAGTGCCTATGCCGGTGAGGTCGATGTGCGTCGAGTCACCGTGGTGCAACTGGCCACCGCATCGGCGCTGGCATTTCTGATGATCGTGCCCAACCAGGAACACTTGCCGGAGTTTTCCTGGTTGCTGGTGCTCAGCGCTGTGGGGCTTGGGACCATGAGTGCGGCGATCCAGATCGCCATGAACTGGGCACAGAAAAGTGTTTCGCCGACCCGCGCCACGGTGATTTATGCCGGTGAACCGGTCTGGGCCGGAATTGTCGGAAGACTCGCCGGCGAGCGTTTGCCGGGCATCGCCCTGCTGGGTGCGGCATTGATCGTGGCCGGGGTGATCGTCAGCGAAATGAAACGGCGTTCTGCGCCTGATGAACACAACACTGTCGACGAAGAGGAAGGACAACAAGGCGCGCGCAAAGCTGAATGAACAGCGGGTATTGCCAGCCATGAAGCACCTTGTTTCCTCGAAACTGCGTCAACGACCTTTCGTTGTATTAGAAGCAATTATTTACTGAATTAAAAAAGCAGACACTTTTTGTAGGAAATTTCGGAAACCGTCCCTTTGGTATCGGAGTGTCTGGCACGTATGATGCTTGACATTCCCCTGCAGATTAGAAGCCTATGTCCCTGATAGTTCTACTGCTTCTGCCTTTCATCGGCAGCTGTCTGGCGGCCTTTTTGCCGCACAACGCGCGTAACGCGGAATCATTTCTGGCCGGTCTGATCGCCCTCATCGGCGCTGTGCAGATGGCCTTGTGGTTCCCGCAGATCGCCGACGGCGGCGTGATTCGTGAAGAGTATTTCTGGCTGCCAAGCCTGGGCATGAACTTCGTTCTGCGTATCGATGGCTTCGCCTGGCTGTTCTCGATGCTGGTACTGGGCATCGGTGCGCTGGTTTCGCTGTATGCCCGCTATTACATGTCGCCGGACGACCCGGTGCCGCGCTTCTTTGCGTTTTTCCTGGCCTTCATGGGTGCCATGCTCGGTCTGGTGATGTCCGGCAATCTGATTCAGATCGTATTTTTCTGGGAGCTGACCAGTCTTTTCTCGTTCCTGCTGATCGGCTATTGGCACCATCGGGCCGATGCCCGACGCGGCGCTTACATGGCGCTGATGGTTACCGGCGCGGGCGGTCTGGCGCTGCTGGCAGGCATGATGATCCTCGGCCATGTGGCCGGCAGTTATGATCTTGACCGTGTTCTGGCCTCCGGCGACGCGATTCGTGCGCACGCCCTGTACCCGGTGTTACTGACCCTGATTCTGATCGGCGCACTGACCAAAAGCGCCCAGTTCCCGTTCCATTTCTGGCTGCCGCACGCGATGGCCGCGCCCACGCCGGTGTCGGCGTATCTGCACTCGGCAACCATGGTCAAGGCCGGGGTCTTTCTCATGGCGCGCATGTGGCCGGCGCTATCCGGCACCGAGCAATGGTTCTGGATCGTCAGTGGCGCGGGTGCCTACACGCTGATTCTCGGCGCCTACGCGGCGATCTTCCAGAACGATCTCAAGGGGCTGCTCGCCTACTCGACCATCAGCCACCTGGGCCTGATCACCCTGCTGCTCGGCCTCAACAGCCCGCTGGCTGCGGTGGCCGCGGTGTTCCATATTCTCAACCACGCGACCTTCAAGGCGTCGCTGTTCATGGCCGCCGGCATCATCGACCACGAGAGCGGGACCCGCGATATCCGCCGTCTCAGTGGCCTGATAAGGCTGCTGCCCTACACCGCGACGCTGGCGATGGTCGCCAGCGCCTCGATGGCCGGCGTGCCGCTGCTCAACGGCTTTCTGTCCAAGGAAATGTTCTTTGCCGAAACCGTGTTCATTTCCGCCACTGCCTGGGTCGAGATTGCCTTGCCGGTGATTGCGACCATCGCCGGGATCTTCAGCGTTGCCTATTCGCTGCGCTTCACTGTCGATGTGTTTTTCGGTCCGGCGGCCAAGGATCTGCCCCACTTGCCCCACGAACCGCCGCGCTGGATGCGTGCGCCGGTCGAACTGCTGGTGCTGACGTGTCTGGTGGTGGGGATTTTCCCGGCGCAATCGGTCGCTCCCCTGCTCGCCGCCGCTGCGCGCCCCGTTGTCGGTGGAACACTGCCCGAGTACAGCCTGGCGATCTGGCACGGCTGGAACCTGCCGATGGTCATGAGCCTGGTGGCGATGGCGGGCGGTATCATTCTGTACCTGTTGCTGCGCAAGCCGCTCAAGCACGAGCGCATCACCGCCCCGCCGCTGGTGGGACGCCTCAATGGCAAGCGCTTTTTCGAGCGCAGTCAGGTAGTGATGATGCACTGGGCACGCCGTTTCGAACGCAAGGTCAGCACTCGCCGCCTGCAGCCACAACTGTTTCTGCTGGTGCTCGCGGCGGTACTGGGCGGTTTCATTCCGATGTATTTCAGCGGCCTGACCTGGGGCGACCGACCGAAGATTCCGGGTTCCGGGGTGTTTGTCACGCTGTGGCTGATCGCGATTGCCTGCGCCATAGGTGCGGCCTGGCAAGGTAAATATCACCGTTTGGCGGCACTGGTCATGGTCAGCGTCTGCGGGCTGATGACCTGCATCACCTTCGTCTGGTTCTCGGCCCCTGATCTGGCGCTGACGCAACTGGTCGTGGAGGTGGTGACCACCGTGCTGATCCTGCTCGGTCTGCGCTGGCTGCCACGACGCAATGAAGACGTCGCCCCGCTCAGCGCACGCCTGCGTGCCCGTACCCGGCGCATACGCGACTTCGGCCTGGCAGTGCTCGTGGGGCTGGGCATGGCGATACTCTCCTACGCCATGCTGACCCGCCAGACGCCCAACGCCATCTCGTCCTTCTACCTGAGTCGCGCGCTGCCCCAGGGCGGCGGCACCAACGTGGTCAACGTGATGCTGGTGGATTTCCGCGGCTTCGATACGTTTGGCGAAATCACCGTGCTGGCGGCAGTCGCCATGACAGTGTTCGCCCTGTTGCGACGCTTCCGTCCACCGAAGGAAAGCATTCTGCTGCCCGCCCAGCAGCGCCTGCTGGCCCGTGACGTGGTGACGGATCTGGTCAACCCGCGCAGCGCCAGCGATACCGCGCTCGGCTTCATGATGGTTCCGGCAGCGCTGGTTCGATTGCTGCTGCCGATTGCCTTCATCATCTCGATGTACCTGTTCGTCCGCGGCCACAACCAGCCCGGCGGCGGGTTTGTCGCCGGGCTGGTGATGTCGGTGGCGTTCATCCTGCAATACATGGTGGCAGGCACCCAGTGGGTCGAGGCGCAAATGAGCCTGCGCCCGCTACGCTGGATGGGCACAGGCCTGTTATGCGCGGTGCTGACCGGCGCGGGCTCGATGCTGCTGGGTTATCCGTTCATGACCACCCACACCGCCCATGTCGATTTGCCGATCCTGGGTGACATTCACATCGCCAGCGCGCTGTTCTTCGATGTCGGCGTGTACGCCGTGGTGGTCGGCTCGACGCTGTTGATTCTTACCGCACTGGCGCACCAGTCGGTGCGCAGCCATCGGCCGACGCAGTTGCCCAAGCCTGTCGCCAACCCGCAAGGAATCCTCTGATGGAAGAAGTCATTGCAATCGCCATCGGTGTACTGGCCGCCTCGGGCGTCTGGCTGCTCCTCAGGCCACGTACCTTTCAGGTGATCATGGGTCTGTGCCTGCTGTCGTACGGGGTCAACCTTTTCATCTTCAGCATGGGCAGCCTGTTCATCGGCAGAGAGCCAATCATCAAGGATGGTATTCCTCAGGACCTGCTCAATTACACTGACCCGTTGCCACAGGCGCTGGTGCTCACCGCAATCGTCATCAGCTTCGCCATGACCGCGCTGTTTCTGGTGGTCTTGCTCGCCTCCAGAGGCCTGACCGGCACCGACCACGTAGATGGCCGGGAGCCCAAGGCATGAGCTGGATGAACCAACTGATCATCGCGCCCATCCTGCTGCCGCTGCTGACCGCCGGGCTGATGCTCTGGCTGGGTGAAAAGCACCGGCCGCTCAAGGGCCGTATCAATCTGTTTTCCAGCATCCTCGGGCTGGGCATTTCCGTGGTGCTGTTTCTCTGGGTACAACACAGCGGCAGCAGCGGCTCGATCGGTGTCTACCTGCCGGGCAACTGGGGCGTGCCGTTCGGCATCGTGCTGGTGGTGGACCACCTCTCAGCGATGATGCTGGTGCTGACCGGGATCGTCGGGGTCTGCGCCCTGCTGTTCGCGCTGGCTCGCTGGGACAGGGCCGGTGCCAGCTTCCACGCGCTGTTCCAGATCCAGCTCATGGGGCTGTACGGTGCGTTCCTGACCGCTGACCTGTTCAACCTGTTCGTGTTCTTCGAAGTACTGCTCGCAGCGTCCTACGGCTTGATGTTGCATGGCTCTGGCCGGGCAAGGGTGTCGACGGGGCTGCATTACATTTCGATCAACCTGCTGGCTTCGTCGTTGTTTCTGATTGGTGCTGCGTTGATTTACGGGGTGACCGGCACGCTGAACTTTGCCGATCTGGCCATCAAGATCCCGCAGGTGGCGGAGTCCGATCTGGGCCTGCTGCATGCCGGAGCTGCGATTCTGGCCACGGCGTTCCTGGCCAAGGCCGGTATGTGGCCGCTGAACTTCTGGCTGGTTCCCGCCTACTCGGCAGCCAGCGCGCCGGTGGCGGCAATGTTTGCGATCATGACCAAAGTGGGTGTCTATACCCTGCTGCGCCTGTGGACCCTGCTGTTTTCCGGTCAGGCCGGTGCGTCGGCATTCTTCGGCGGCGACTGGCTGATCTACGGCGGCATGGCGACGATTTTCACCGCGGCCATCGCCATCATCGCCGCCCAGCGCCTGGAACGCCTCGCCAGCCTGAGCATACTGGTGTCAGCGGGCATTCTGCTGTCCGCCGTCGGCTTCGCCCAACCGAGCCTGACCTCGGGCGCGCTGTTCTATATGGTCAGCTCGACGCTGGCATTGAGCGCCATGTTCCTGCTGGGCGAACTGATCGAACGCTCCCGCTCGGCCAACGAGATCCCTCTGGAATACGACGTGGATCAATTGCCTCGTACCCTGGAGTCCCTGCATCCGCCGCCCGGTGCCAACCTGGACGACGAACAGAAGGTCGTGGTCGGTCAGGTCATTCCCATGACCATGGCTTTTCTGGGCCTGAGTTTTATCGCCTGCGCCTTGCTGATCATCGGCATGCCGCCGCTCTCTGGGTTCATCGGCAAGCTCACCTTGATCAGCGCGCTGATGAACCCGCTGGGGCTGGACGTCGCGAAGGATGAGGCGCTTTCCACTCAGGCATGGATGCTGATCGGCCTGCTGATCTTTTCCGGGCTGGCGTCGCTGATCGCTTTTTCAAGGCTCGGCACGCAACGTTTCTGGACGCCACACGAGCGCCCTTCGCCGATGCTGCGTCGCAACGAATGCCTGCCGATCATCATTCTTCTGGGTCTGTGCATCGCGCTGACCTTCAAGGCCGAACCCTTGTTGCGCTACACCCAGGACACCGCCGCAGCGCTGCATGAGCCCAAACAGTATGTGCAGTCAGTGCTCGCCACACGCCCGATACCCGGCCCCACCAGCCAGCAAGCAGATCCGGAGGAGCAGCCATGAAGCGCCTGTTTCCCGCCCCGCTGCTCTCGTTGGCACTCTGGCTGTTGTGGTTGGTATTGAATCTGTCGATCAGCCCCGGTCACCTGCTGCTGGGCGCGGTGCTGGGGTTTCTCGCCCCAATATTGATGGCCCCCTTGCGCCCGCTGCCGGTACGTATTCGCAAACCCGGCACGATCCTGAAGTTTCTATGGCGGGTGGGACGCGACGTGGTGGTCTCCAACGTGCAGGTCGGCCTGAGCGTCTGGCGGCTCGAAAGCCGTCCGCCACGCTCGGCTTTCGTGCGCATTCCACTGGACCTGCACGACGCCCACGGCCTCGCCGCGCTGGCGATGGTCACCACGGTAGTGCCGGGAACGGTGTGGTCGGAGCTGGCACTGGATCGCAGCGTGCTGCTGATGCATGTCTTCGATCTGGAGGACGAAGCGCAATTCATCGAGCACTTCAAAACCACCTATGAGCGACCGTTGATGGAGATCTTTCAATGAGTGCACTGCTCGACAACGCCATCCTGATCAGCCTGCTGATCTTCGCCCTGGCGATGGTGATCACCCTGCTGCGCCTGCTCAAGGGACCTTCGGCCCAGGACCGGGTACTGGCGCTGGATTATCTGTACATCATTGCCATGCTGATGATGCTGGTGCTTGGCATTCGCTACGCCAGTGACACGTACTTCGAAGCGGCCATGCTGATTGCCCTGTTCGGCTTCGTCGGCTCGTTCGCTCTGGCCAAGTTCCTGCTGCGCGGAGAAGTGATCGAATGATCGGACTGCCGAATACAGTGCCCTTCTGGGTGGAAATACTGACCGCCGGGCTGCTGATCGCCAGCAGCCTGTTCGCCTTGACCGGCGCGCTCGGGCTGCTGCGCCTCAAGGACTTTTTCCAGCGCATGCACCCGCCCGCCCTGGCGTCGACGCTGGGTGCCTGGTGCGTTGCGCTGGCGTCGATCATCTACTTCTCGGCGCTGAAGTCGGAACCGGTGATCCACGCCTGGCTGATCCCGGTATTGCTGGCGATCACGGTACCGGTGACCACTCTGCTGCTGGCGCGCACCGCGCTGTTCCGCAAGCGTATGGCCGGTGACGACGTGCCCGCGGAGGTCAGCAGTGGTAACGGCAATGGAGAATCAGCAGGCGGCTGAGTCGATGCCCGGCCAGTGTTACTCGCTGGCCTTGAATGTCAGCTCGCCCTTGCGCCATTTGGCGGCCTTGCCGACGGCGCCTTTGAGAAGCTTGCTCATGCCGATCTGCAGTTGCTCTTTCGCAGCGAAGACCATGAAGACGGTCTGACCTTCCTTGAACACGATACCGTGGCCCTCGGGAATATCGATGAAGGCATATTCACCCAGCCCGTACACGGTGGTCTTGATTTCACGAAATTTCAATTCAAGCTTGCCGCCCTCGCGGCTGGGCAGGACAGACGCGCGAAAATGGTCGCCCACCTTTAGCTCAAGGCGAGGTTTGTCGTCGACGACCAAGGCGCTTTCGGTGTCGATTTCAGCGATATAAATGCCTTCGGCTGATTGCTCGGTGATGTAGACAAAACGGGATTGGAACTGCTTGACCAATTGTGCGCGGAGGTCGCCGAGCACGAACAAGGCGTGGGTATCCAGATTACTTACAGCCAAAGTACAAACCCTCAAACATGAAATGAGGCTGCCTGATGTCAGGGCAGTCGAGAAAGTGATTCATCCATAGACCGCTTCATGTGGCCGGAGATTGTCCGGCATGCTGCACGCAGAAACGCAGACAGCGCCGCCGCACACCTTGTGCAGGCGGGTGGCGGATTCTACCGGCTCATGGCTGCTACGGGATATATACCTTTTGTACACAGCAGTGTCGCGCAAGCGCTGGGGCCCTGAAAATAGCGGCCAGCCCGGGCACGGCGCAAAGGCTGGACGGGTTCCAGCCTGCGTTGGGTGCATCCTGCGATAGCGGAAACATAGCATTTATATCCACTGTAGAAAAAGCCATCTTTTCCTGCACAGCCAAATGCATCGAACTCTTGCACGTACCCACCACTCCCATAAGAACTGATGAATACGGGGATACCCCCCGGCGAGGAGATGACATGGAACAGACTACAACTACCATCAAAGACCTGTTCGAACAGTTGGGGCTTGACTCCGATGATGAGAGCATCGAAAAGTTTATCGCCAGCCATCCTCTGCCCGACGACGTCAAACTGATCGACGCAGAGTTCTGGACGCCGCGTCAGTCTGACTTTCTCAAGGAACAGCTGCACGAAGATGCCGAATGGGCGATGGTGGTCGACGAACTCAACGTGCGCCTTCACAAAAAGCCCGAGTGAGCCACTCGGGCGTTGATACCTATTGCGGATAACCGGGCTGGCCGATATTGGGATGCAATATCCGGCCGCCTGGCTGTGGTGCGTGGACGAAAACAGCGTCGCCAAAAGTACCCACTCTGCCGACGACTGCATTCCAGTGCGCAGACTGATGGATGTAGCGCCAGCGCAGTAATGCCTCTTCATGGCTGTCCAGCAGGTAAGACCCGCCTCGCGCATAATCAATCAACCGGGTAGAAATGTTCTCAAGCTCGGGAGGAAGCTGGAATTCAGGTGCTTGTGGCACCGGGTCGAAAGGCACGCCCTCGTCACACGCCAGTGTGTGCATGATCAGTAACGACACCCTCGACAGGTGGCCAAACACCTGACGGCTCATGCCCACTGCGGCAACGACCGTACTCATGCCATTCAAACTTTTCCTGCACGGATAACACTTGCTCTCGCATGCCTGAACCCTCAGCCAGGCCTGGCTATCGAGCGGGTCGATCCAGTGATCGCGATTCATTCGGCTTAATTCAGCCTGTGCCTCCTTCCAGCTCGGTGCCGCCTCGTACGGGCTGCCACGGCTGACCACACTGCCGCGAGGGCGCGTGAGCAGTACGTTTTCTTCCATCTGTGGAGGATAACCACCACCGATATCGGAATGTGCACCGGGCAGAACGATTTCCCGGGGCCACACTGGCAGGACGCTGTTCAACGCAAAGTTGCGCCGGGATTCATCGCGGGCCACCAGATGCAACACCTGCTGCGCGCACCCTGGAGGCAGGTACAGATTGACCCTCCTGTTGCTCGCATCGCGGGTATTGCCCATGTCCTTGAAGCTGCCTATGGCTGCAACGGTGTCGAACAGACCGATAACCTTGAGCCGTACGCTGCCGTTGCTCCAGCTGAAACGGTCGCTCAACCTGACCTTGCGGCTTTCGAGTATCGGCTCGAGCATGCCCGAACGCTGCTTGAGAATTTCATTGACCAGATGCCTGGCCGACGCTGCACCTCGACTGAAGCCGAACACGTCCAGTTCCAGCGCGTCCAGCACACAATCGGGGTTGTCGCGGGGGAACGCCTTCAATACCGACGCCAGCTTTTTGAATGCGTTTTCCACTTTGGAGATCACACCGGTTGCCCCGCGACCGAAACTCTGCCCCGGCCATACCGAATCACGTCCACCGGAAGTAGTGCCGGCCCCGCTTACATAGATCGGGTAATACACCTTCAGGCCGTCACCGTCATTTTCGGCAACAGGTTGCAGGCGGTAGATATCGACCAGTCTGGCTATATTGCTCGGATCATTATTGTAACTACTGCCAGGCTGAACATGACGACCCGCACACGCTTTAATGTGCTGCCCCTCATTGATCTCGATCAATGCCTGGCAGTCGGCCCCGATCTGACTATTGAAGCGATTATTTCCCGTACCGTCGAAGAAAATGCCTACTCGCGCCGTCACGCGCCGCGTGACCACATCTGAAAGGACTGCTGACTGTTGAAAACTCCGTTTATCGCTCATAACTTTTCCGTCCTTAGAGGCAAGCCAAGAAAAGGCCGCACTTAAATCAAAACGTAAATAACGTTGATTTAAACAGCTTGCTTAAAGACAGTGAGCAGTCAAGTCATGTTGCGTCTTTTCAGACAACTCCTACAACATCTGTAGCCATGAATTTATTATTTATGAATAGAAACCTACACACACGCAGCGATAACTTTTTTGATGCGTTCTTGCGTTAAAAAGACCAACTAAAAGGCCAGCTCCCTTGCCGGGCTTACCGACCTGAATGATCGCTTACACATCAGCGGCCTTGCGGCCTGTACCCAAGGCGCAGACCACCCCAGTGTCGCCCGTTGACCATGATCGGCACGGACAGGTCGTGCATCAGTTCGCCGGTGTCTCGCGTGTAGGTTTGCAGCAGGACCGGCTGTTGGTGGCTGCCACAGCGAATGCCGGTGCGATCATCGAACTTGCGCTTGCTTCGATTGCGCGCGTTATCCAACGTCGCGTCGCCCGTCAAGGGCTGACTGAAGGCATTGTTGTGCGTCGGCACATAGCCCTGCTGGGTACAGGCGATGGCAAATACCAGACCTTCATGGCGAGACAGTAGCGGTTCCTGCAGTGCTGGCAATACCTGATCGGTGTAACGGTCGAAACGCGTCGTAAACCGAGTGGGCGACGTATTGGCGACGGGTTTGTAGTTACGATCAAACAGGTCATCAAGGCTGACCCGCCCCTGTTCGATATCGGCCTCGAACTTTTCGCTGATCATTCGCGCGCCTTCACGGGCCAGGTCATAAATGCGCTGGTGGTATTCATCCAGACCAACCTGCGCCAGACGCTGGCTGATGGTCTCGGCCTGCCCCTCCATTTGTACTGCGGACCTGGCCAGTTGCCGGGTCTGCTCATCGCTGACGGCAAGATCACTGCGCATATGCTCGACAGCGTCGAACAGGCTCGCCAACTGATCCTGATTACTCCGCGCGCCCTGAGCGATTTCGCCAACCTGGCTTTCCAGCTCGACCGCAAGCCGGGCGATATTGCCCAGGTGCTCGCCGGTCAGCTCGATCTGCTCGACCCCCATATCCAGATCGGACGACAGCTCGCGAATCTGCTCCACGACCTGGGCGGTGCGCTGCTGAATATCCGCGACCATCTGCCCTACCTCGCCTGTGGCGCTGGCAGTGCGGCCAGCGAGACCACGGACTTCGTCGGCAACCACGGCGAAACCGCGTCCGTGCTCGCCAGCCCGCGCCGCTTCGATGGCGGCATTGAGCGCCAGCAGGTTGGTCTGGCTGGCAATCGACTGAATGACCAGCGTCACACGCTGGATCTCTTCGCTGCGCTGGCTCAGCGCCTCGATCAACTCGCGGCTGCCGACGGCACGCTTGCTCAGGCGGTGCATGCGTTCGATGGACTCATTCAGCACGCCGCTGCCCGATTCGCTGCGCTGCCGCGCCTCGCTGGCGGCAACCAACGCCTGTTGACTCAACTGGGCCGTCTGTTGTTCGGTGGCGATCATCTGCTCGGCACTGCTGACGATCTGTTCGGCAGCACCCAGTTGCGACTGCACCTTGCCAGCCAGGTGCCCGACCGAAAATGCCACCTGGGCCGCGGACAGCGCGTTATGACTGGTAGTGCGCGACAGGTCGCGGGTCAGCAAGGCGATATCGCTGTCAGCCAACGCGCGTTGCGGCAGCGTTGGCCGGCTGCGCACCAGGCGCGGCAACCAGACCACCAGCAAGGCCAGAGGAACGACAACATACAGCGACAGGCCCGCAACACTCATGGCGCCGAACAGCAGGCACAGGACAACGCTTTGCACCGCCGGCACCCACCACCTGGATGCAGCGTCGGGCGTATCGGCCAGCGGCAATCCGGCTGCCATGGATAGGTTCTCGGCCATGTTGCGTCACCCCGTCTGTCATTGTCGTTATGACGCTATTAAACGCCAGATAACGGCCTTGTGCCATGCGCTGTTGGTCGTAGCGACCGAGCGGTGGCGATCAAAGTGTTTTCGACAAATTCCGGGCACAACAAAACCGGGAGGCAATTGCTTGCCTCCCGGTCTGGTCACTCAGTCGCGGCTGCCTGCGTATCAGGCCTGGCGCTGGTGCTTGTCGATCTGCTCGTGGCGCTCTTGCGCCTCGATGCAATACTTGGTGGTCGGGCTGATCAGCAGGCGCTTGAGGCCGATTGGCTCGCCGCTGTCGTCGCACCAGCCGAAGGTGTCATCGGCAATGCGCGAAAGGGCCATTTCCAACTGTGGCAGCATGCGCTGGTCGCGATCGATCACGTTGACCAGCCAGTGACGCTCTTCTTCGACCGAAGCAGCGTCAGCCGGGTCGGCAGGCGTGTCCAGGCTCTCGATCGCAATGCGGCTCTGCTCGATACGCTCGTGGATCTCGACCTTCATGCCCTGCAACAGCTCGACGAAGAAAGCGTGCTGCTCGGCGTTCATGTAGTCATCGGCCGGCATGGCCAGCAACTTTTCCTTTGTCATTTATTTCTCTATAAAAAAACGTGCATTGAGGAGCGGCCTGACGTTGCCGTACAAACCAATAATCTCCAAGCGCCACCTGGCACTCAATTTACGAGGGGCGGCAGTCTAAGGCCGGCTAGCGGGCTCGGCAACACAATTGAAGGGTTTTTGTACAACAATTGCCGTAAAACCCTTGAAATGCGGGCGAAAGACCTGGCCAGCAGGTTGCTTGATGAGGCTCTGACCCATTGACAACGAATCGGTTCCTGCAACATCCAACGCACAAAAGGGCCTGAAAAGGCCCTCTGATGCAGATGATTGAATCAGCGCTTGGTCTTGCGCTTGTTGCGATATTGATCGATTACCACGGCCACGACAATGATCAGGCCTTTGATAATGTCCTGCACATAAGCGTCCACGCCGACAAAGGTGAAGCCGCTGGCCATCACGCCGAGGATCAGCGCACCGATCACTGTACCGGTGATCCGCCCCACCCCACCGGAAAGGCTGGTGCCACCGATGACCGCAGCGGCGATGGCGTCCAGCTCGTAGGACATGCCCATCCCGGCCTGTCCGGTTGCCGCCCGCGCCGAGGCGACCACCCCCGCCAGCCCGGCCAGCAGCCCGGCGATGCTGTAGACAATCACCAGATGGCGCTTGACGTTGATGCCCGAAGTACGTGCAGCCTGCATGTTACCGCCAATGGCGTAGGTGTACTTGCCGTACTTGGTGTAACGCAGGGCGATGTGAAAAATGACCGCCACCACCAGGAAGATGATCACGGGCATCGCGCCCTGGCCGATGGCCGTGTACGAGTCGGAGAGCATGCTGACCGGCTGGCCTTCGGTATAGAAACGTGCCAGACCGCGCGCAGAGACCATCATGCCCAGCGTGGCAATGAAGGGAGGAATGCCGGTTATGGCAATGATGCTGCCGTTGATGGCACCGGCCAGCAGCCCGACCCCGAGACCGACGACGACCGGAATCCATACCGGCAGGTCGGTCAGCGACGGGAACACCGCCCGGGAGAAGTCGGAAGTTTGTGCCAGGCTCGCGGCAATCATCGCTGAAAGCGCAAGCACCGAGCCGGACGAGAGATCAATGCCGGTGGTGATGATCACCTGAGTCACGCCGATGGCCAGCAAGCCGATGATCGACACCTGCAGGATCATCAGTACCAGACGCTGGGAGTTGAGCAGGAAGCTCTGATCGCGGACGATCCAGCCGAACAGCTCAAAGATCAGGCCGATGCCGATCAGTACCAGAAAGATGCTCAGTTCGGTGGGCAGCCGCCGTTTGCTTCTGGTCGGCGTCATGGCTGGTTTATTTTGCAGAATCGCGTCGCTCATGTTCGTTACCCTCTTGTTCTTCTTCTACCGAGCCCTGTAGTGCGAACTCAATGAACCTTGTGGCCGGAGGCCAGATGCATGACTTTTTCCTGGGTCGCTTCGCCACGATCGAGGATGCCCATCATTTCGCCTTCGTGCATGACCATGACCCGGTCACTCATGCCGAGAACCTCCGGCAGCTCCGAGGAAATCATGATGACCGCCATGCCTTCACTGGCCAGCAGGGAGATCAGGCGGTAGATTTCTACCTTGGCGCCCACGTCGATACCGCGTGTGGGCTCATCCAGAATCAGCACCCTGGGGTTGGTCATCAGCCAGCGCGCCAACAGCGCCTTCTGCTGGTTGCCGCCGGATAATGTGTCGATGCACTGCTCCAGCGACGGCGTCTTGACCCGAAGCTTTTTGCACATGTCTTCGCACAGTGCGCGCAAGGCCTTCTGTTGCACGAAACCGTTGCCGGCATAGTTGGCCAACACGGCCATCTCCATGTTTTCCATCACCGACAGGCATGGAAAAAGGCCGGTCAGTTTGCGGTCCTCCGTGAGCAGCGCAAACCCCAGTTCGATGGCCTGATGTGGATCGCCGATGTGCACCGTCTTGCCATCGAAGCGTACCTCGCCGCTGTCGCTGGGAGTTATGCCGAACAGGGTCTCGGCCACATTGGTGCGCCCGGACCCCATCAGCCCGGCAATGCCAAGCACCTCCCCGGCACGCAGGTCGAAGCTCACATCCTTGAAAATGCCGTTCAGGCTCAGCTGGTTGACGGACAGCAGTACGTCGCCTGCCGGTTTTTCCCGCTCGGGAAACAGCTGGGTCAGTTCACGGCCGACCATCATGGTGATCAGGCTGTCGCCGTCCATGCTTTCAGCGCGCTGCAGACCGATGTAGGCGCCGTCGCGGAACACCGCCACTTCGTCGGCGATTTCGAAGACTTCGTTCATCTTGTGGGTGATGTAAATGATGCCTTTGCCCTGGGCACGCAGGTCGCTGATGATCGAAAACAGGTGAGCGACTTCGGTTTCGGTGATCGCCGAGGTCGGTTCGTCCATGATCAGCACGTCCGAGTTGTATGACACGGCCTTGGCGATCTCCACCATCTGCCGCTCGGCAATGCTCAGCGTGCCGACCAGTTCCTCTGGGTCGAGTTTAATGCGCAGGCGCTCCAGCAGTTCGGCAGTGCAGCGGTGCATCTCGCGGTGGTCGACCATGTGCAGGCCGTTGAGCTGCTCGCGACCGATCCAGATGTTTTCGGCAATACTCATGAACGGCATCAGGTTAAGTTCCTGATGAATCATGGCGATACCTGCCTGCAACGCTGAAAGAGGCGTATCGAAGCGGACCGGCTTGCCACGCAGGCGGATTTCGCCTGCGTCCGGCTGATAGATGCCCGCGATGATTTTCATCAGGGTCGATTTTCCGGCTCCGTTCTCACCCATCAGCGCCAGCACGCTGCCAGGGCGAACGCGCAGTTGCACATCATTGAGCGCAATGACGCCAGGAAAGCCCTTGCTGACATGGCTGATTTCCAGCAGATACGGGGCCTGGTCATCAGGCGCCTCACTACCCCCGTCGCCGGACGGCAGATCGCGTTGCGCGGGTGGATTGGCAGTAGCAGAACCGAACATGATCACAACTCCTCAAGCGGCAGGCTGCGGGAGAGCATTTGCAGGCCCTCCCGCGCCTGGCGATCGTTGTTATTTGAAGGTGGCGACGTTTTCAGGCGTGATCAGGCGATAAGGAATGATGATCGCCTGGGGCTCGACCTTTTCCTTCCTGGCCAGTTTCACTGCGGCATCGATCGCCCCGTCGGCCTGTCCTTTCGCATCCTGATAGACCGATACGGCCAGATCGCCCTTGGTCACGGCGTTGAGCCCGTCCGGCGTACCGTCGACACCAGCGACGAAAACACTGCCTTTGCCGACGCCTGCCTGCTTCAGCGCCATCGCCGCGCCAATGGCCATTTCATCGTTATTGGCCAGCACCGCATTGAATTTTCGCCCTTGAGTGAGCCAGTCGTTGGTCAGGTCCATGCCCTTCTGACGCAGCCAGGTACCAGTCTGCTCCTGGTCTATCTTGATGTCCGGGTACTTGGCCAACACCTCCTTGATGCCCTTGGTGCGGTTTTGCGTGGAGTTGTTGGCCAGATCACCCAGCAGAATCATGACGCTGCCCTTGTGGTCCATCTTGTCAGCGATGTATTGCGCCTGAAGTCGACCGGCCTCCATGTCATCCGACGTCACGGTGGCGACGCCTGCAGGCAGTTTCGGATCGTCCGGGCGGCGATTGACGTAGACCAGCGGGATACCGGCGGCGACCGCTTCCTTGGTGATCCGCGCGGTAGCAGCGGTATCGACCGGATTGACGATCAGCGCGTCGACTTTCTTGTTGATCAGGTCCTTGACCTGATCGAGCTGTTTGTTGACGTCCGCGCGGGCATCGACGAACTGCAGGTCCACTTTCTCGGTCGTGGACATGACTTTGGCCTTGGCATTCATGTCGTCACGCAGGTAGGTCAGCCAGGTGTCATCGAACTGCGACATGGCCACACCGATCTTGATATCGGCCAACGCTGCACCGCTGCCCAGCATCAGCGCCATCGCCAACGAGGTCAAAGCAATCTTGGTCTTCATGAGGATCTGTCTCCAAATTCTTGTTGTTGTGTGGATGCAGCGAATCAGCGTGACAGGCGGATCCCGGTGGCGCCGGGGATGCAGAACAGTTGCGCGTCCTTGTGGCGCACGCACAGGCCCCGGGCGACGACGGTGAGAAATCGCTCCAGGGTCCGGATCCAGAATGACGAGGTGGCAGAACGCTTGGCGGTGACGCCAGAGGTAGGGGTTTTCATCGACAGTACCTATCTTTTGTTTTGTTTTTGTTGGCTTGCTTCTCGTGATCTGAAAAACCTTCAAAACGCGAGTGATTCGATAGTCGGTAACCTGAAAACGACTCTATTGGAAAATATTTTCCAATTCAACTGATTTTAGAATTTTATTCCATTTCATTTTGTTCAGGCGCAGATGCGAAAAAGCCCGACGCACGGCAGGCGTCAGGCTCTCTTCGCTAACGGGGGCTGGGTGCGCAGCAGCGCGTAATGGCTACAGCACCACAACGCGCCCTTCTCTAGCGCTCAGGCGCGCGGCATCCATGACCTGCGCCGCGGCTATCGCATCGTGTGGATTAACCGGATTGCCGCCCTGTTCGTCAACGGCGCTTTGCAACTGGCGGTAGAACTCAAGCCAGCAACCGCGCTCCGACGGCACACGCTCGCGATGTTCGCCCTGCTCGAACCAGCCCCAGCGCCGATGCTCCTCGACGCCCCAGCGCTCGCCCTCGGACCTTGGCGTCAGCCCGGCAAAGGCGGCCTCTTCCTGGCCGTCCAGCCCGTCGACGCTGTAACAGCCCTTCGCTCCACTGACCCTGAAACGCGGCCTTGCACTGTTTTGCAGGCAACCGCCGGACAGGTGTGAAGTCACGCCGCTGGCATGCCTCAGGGAAACGAAGAACGTGTGATCCAGTTCGTCTTGCGGCGCAGCGTATTGCAGCTCGGCATACACCCGTTCGACCGGGCCGAACAGCACCAGCGCCTGATCCACCAGATGACTGCCCAGGTCACGCAGCATGCCACCACCGCTGGCCTTGCCGACAGAACGTGGCGAATAACGCTCGATGCTGGACTCGAACCGGCTGACCGCGCCCAGCGCCTCACTGTCCAGCAACTTGCGCACGGTGAGGAAGTCCGAATCCCAGCGGCGGTTCTGATAAACGCTAAGCAATACGCCACGTCGCTCGGCCGCGTCCACCAGCTCGCGCGCCTGCGCTGCATCACTGGCGAAAGGCTTGTCGCTGACCACCCCGACACCCAGTTCTATCGCTTCGAGGATCAACGCTCGCCGCGAGGCCAGCGGTGTGGAAATCACCACCACATCAACCCCGGCCGCAACCAGCTCGGCCAGTGTGTCGAAGGTCGCCACGCCGGGATGGTCTGTGGCCACTTCCTGCTTGCGCTCGGGTGAACGGGTCACCACCCCCACAAACGTAGCGCCCGGCAAACTTGAAATCAGCGTCGCATGAAAGTAACGCCCTCCTTTGCCATAGCCCACCAGCCCTGCACGCATGGATATCTCCTGTAGTCCATGAACCTCATGGCCGCAGCCATCGGTCGTGTATTTGATGCCGCCGTATCAACGAAGCAGCTCGCTTTTGACCCGCTCCAGCATGAATCGGCTCGATTCATCTGCGCGCTCCTCCCAGGCAAAGACAGCCACTGTGGCAATACCGTCGAAATTGATATCCCGCAACGTTGAGAAAAATGCTTCCCAGTTCACCTCGCCCTGGCCGATGTCCAGGTGCTGATGCACCGTCGCCGTCACGCCGGGCGGGTTGACGATGTAGCGCAGGTTGGAAGAAGCCCGATGATTATAGGTGTCGGCAATGATCAGATGCGTGAGTTTTTCGCCAGCGTAGCGGAGCATCGAGGCAACATCGCCAACGCCATCATCGTAGAAAAAAGTGTGCGGCGCGGCGTACAGGTAGTTGATCCAGTCGCGATCGAGCCCGCGAATGATATCCACCGACTCATTGTTGCGCTCGCAGAAATCATAGGGATGCGCCTGAATATCGAGCTTTATACCTTCGCGCTCGAAATGCGGCATCAATTCATCCATGGATTTCATGAACTGGTTTTCACAGACCAGCGCATGGTCGGATTGCCCGCTGAACTCGGTATTCATCAGGTCGCAGTCCATTTCAACGGCGACCTGAATGGCGCGTTTCCAGTTGCGAACCGCTGCAATACGCAGGTCTTCATCCGGCGCAGCCCAGTGGTACAGCGGCAGCAGCGAGGAGAGTTTCACCCCGGCATCGCTCAAGGCCTTGCGAAACTCCCTGATCCGCGCCCGATCCACCCGTGGGTATTTGTAAAACGGCATGAAATCTTCACGCGGCGACAACTCGATGTAGTCGTAACCCAGCTCCGCGGTTTTATCGACCATCGCCCCCAGTGACAGATGGCGATACATGTAAGGGTCCAGTGCAATACGCATGATGCCTCCCTTTTGTTCCGTTCAAGAGATGTCCTGGTTAACCGCAAGATGCTCAGCTATAGAACACCGGACGCATGGCGAGGGTGATCGGCACGACTGCTCCCGTGTTCTGCGCCAGCACACAGGCATCGGCGGCCACGGCAGCGGCATAGCCGTCCCAGGCCGAAGGGCCGTAGAGGGTCCCCGCTTTGACGCCGTCGATGAAGTCCTGCAACTCGACGTCGTAGGCAGCAATGAAGCGGTCCTTCCAGTCCATCAGAATCGCGTTGGACAACTTCGCTTCGCTGCGCAACTGGACCTGAGAGGGCTCCGGCAGTTTGGCAATACCGCTCTCGCCGACCACTTCACACTGGATGTCGTAGCCATACTGGCAGTTGACGAATACTTCGACGTCGATGCGTGTGCCTCTGGCCGTTTCCAGCATCACGATCTGCGGGTCCTTCATGTGCGCCAGGGCCTTGCTGGTCTTGCGCGGGAATACCACTTGCACCGACACATAGTCATCGTTGAGCAGCCAGCGCAGCACGTTGAGTTCGTGAATGAGCGTATCGGTGATGGCCATGTCGGTCTTGTAATTCTCGCCAACACGCGGGTTGCGGTGCGCGCAGTGGAGCATCAGCGGCTCGCCGATCTGGCCACTGTCGATCACTGCCTTGAGCGCGCGATAGCCCTGATCATAAGGGCGCATGAACCCCACCTGAACCAGACGCCTGCCACTGGCGATCTCGGCTTCGACAATGTGCCGGCAGCCTTCGGCAGTGACTGCCAGCGGCTTTTCGCAGAACACCGGCTTACCTGCGGCAATTGCCGCCAGCACGAACGCTTCATGACTGGGGCCCCAGGAACAGACCAGTACCGCCTCGACGTCCGGCGCGGCGATCAATGCGTGCCCGTCGGCATACACTTCGGCGCTCAGGTCCAGATCGCGCACCACCTTCGCTGCTTGTTCGAGATTGATGTCGGTGACGGCCACCACCTGACTGCCGACCAGCGTCTTGCTGCAGCGCCGGATATGATCCTGACCAATTGCGCCTGTACCGATCACGCCGAGTTTCAATGCCATTTTCATGTTCCTTTTTTGTTATTGGATATACCCGTGAACGGTTCACGAGCGCTGAACGATAAAAGTGATCAGTACTGGCGAGCCTTGGCCAGCTCGCGGTTGAGCTTCTCGTACACCTGAGCGGTGGTGCCGGTGGTCGACACTTCGGCAACCCCTACACGCCACCACGACAGGTATTTGTGGATCATGGTCTTGGGCAGGACCTTGATGTCGATCAGCGTCGACACCGTCTGACGTTGCGCATCGGCCAGTGCGTTGCGCAGTTGGTCGGCCGTACTCACCTTGTAGGTCTTGCAGCCATAGGCAGCAGCACTCATGGCGAAATCCACCGGCACGAAGTCACCGTCGAGCCTGCCGGTTTCCGGATTGCGGAAACGGAACTCAGTGCCGAAGCTGTTCATGCCGTGCTCCATCTGCAGGTTGTTGATGCAGCCGAAGGTCATATTGTCCAGCAACACAACGTTGATCTTGCGCCGCTCCTGGATGGAGGTCGCCAGCTCGGAATGAAGCATCATGTAAGAGCCGTCACCCACCAGTGCAAACACTTCCCGATGCGGCGCCGCAAGCTTCACGCCCAGTGCGGCGTTGACCTCATAACCCATGCACGAATAACCGTATTCGACGTGATAGGTATCTACTCCGGTACTGCGCCAGGCGCGCTGCAGATCACCCGGCAAGCTGCCCGCTGCTGCAACGATCACCGCATCGGCAGGCAGGCTCTGGTTGAGGATGCCCAACACACCACTCTGAGTCAGGCACGAATCGGTCAGCTCGATAAACTCGCGCAGCACCGCAGGGTCCAGGTGATCGTTGATTTCCGGGACAAAATCCTCGTTCTGGTACTCGACCGCGTACAGGCGATCCACCTCGGCATGCAGCTCGGCACGTGCCGATTGCGGTGCATCGCCCCAGGCCGCACGATAACCGCAGGCCTGGAGGCTTTCGGTCAGCGCCTGCAATGCCGTCTGCGCATCAGCCAGCACCTGCACACCGTCCAGTTTCTGCACATCGAAGGCACCGACATTGAGGTTGAGAAACTGCACATCCGGGTTCTGGAACAGCCATTTCGACGCGGTGGTGAAATCGCTGTAACGGGTGCCGACGCCGATGATCAGGTCAGCCTCTTTGGCCAGCCGATTGGCTGCCAGCGTGCCGGTTTCGCCGATGCCGCCCATGTTCAACGGGTGCGCCGAAACGATGGCACTCTTGCCGGCCTGGGTTTCGGCGAACGGGATATCGAAGCGCTCGGCAAAGGCTTGCAAGGCATCGGCTGCACCTGAGTAACGCACCCCGCCGCCACAGATCAGCAGCGGCTTGCGCTTGCCCGTCAGCAGCTGCAACGCGTCTTCGAGCATGGCCTGGCTCGGCGGGCGACGGTCGATACGGTGCACGCGTTTTTGCAGAAAGCTGTCCGGGTAGTCGTAGGCTTCAGCCTGCACATCCTGAGGCAGCGCCAGGGTAACGGCGCCCGTATCGGCCGGATCGGTCAGTACGCGCATGGCATTGAGCGCAGCGCTCATCAACTGCTCGGGACGGTTGATACGGTCCCAGTATTTGCTCACCGCCTTGAACGCATCGTTGGTGCTGATGCTCAGGTCGTGAAACTGCTCGATCTGCTGCAACACCGGATCGGGCTGGCGACTGGCATAGACATCACCCGGCAACAGCAGCAGCGGAATGCGGTTGGCCGAGGCCGTTGCAGCGGCGGTGATCATGTTCGCCGCGCCTGGACCGACCGACGAGCTGCACGCGTAGATTTTGCGACGCAGGTGCTGTTTGGCAAAACCGACAGCGGCATGGCACATGCCCTGCTCGTTACGTCCTTGATGGACCACCAGGTCGCCGCAGTCCTGCTCCAGCGCCTGCCCAATCCCAAGCACGTTGCCATGCCCGAAAATGGTGAAGATGCCAGCGACGAATTTGCTCTGTACGCCATCGACTTCGACGTACTGGTTATCGAGAAACTTCACCAGGGCCTGGGCCATGGTCAGTCGGGTTGTACTCATGTTCGCACCTTGTTCTTGTTTGAAGTGGCCAGGGTTTGAGGTGGCCTGAAGGCTGAAGTCAGTGGCGCGGCGAAACGGCTCGTGACAAATGCGTCATGCTTGCCGCTATTGCCTGAGGGATATCGTCCAGCGCATGAACGCTTTCGGCAAACGGCTCGAACGACAGATGCCCCTGATAGCCACTGTCCAGCAAGCGCTCGATCTGCGACGCATTGCCCAGAATGTCGCCTTCGCCGACCAGCACGCGATGACCATCGCGAATGCTGTTCAGCGGCGCCTGTGCATCCTCGACGCCGGAGATATGCACCAGCCCGGTCAGTTCCGGGAACAGCTCGACCTCGCCGGCCAGATGGTGATGAAAGGTGTCGTGAACCAGCCGGTAGACATCCAGCCCGCCCACAGCTTTGATCGCATCCACCGCTTGACGCTTGAGTCGCAGCGAGCACTCCTCAAAGCCGAGCGGTTCGACCAAGCCGAGAATTCCGTGCTCGCGAAGGATGGGGGCCAATGCGGTCAATGCGGTACGCAGCCCCGAGGCGCGCTGCGCGCCGTTGCGCGGGTCGGCGCGGTCATTGAGCGGGCACAGCACCAGACCGCGGGCACCGCAGTCGCGGGCGTACTGCGCCAGCTTCGTCGCCTGGGCAGCGCGCTCTTCATTCCAGACATCGAACGGGTACAGCGCGTTGATGGACAGCACCTGTACCCCCCTGGCAGCACAAAGATCACGAACGACCCCGGGGGCAGTGCCGTTTTCGATCTCGACGCCCTTGAGGTCGTTACGAATCTCGATGGCATCGGCCCCCAGCTTCACCGCCAGGTCGACGAAACTTTCCAGAGACAGGCGCGGCGCAACCATTCGAT
The DNA here is from genome assembly GCF_030208985.1 of Pseudomonas sp. MEJ108. Taxonomy (NCBI): domain Bacteria; kingdom Pseudomonadati; phylum Pseudomonadota; class Gammaproteobacteria; order Pseudomonadales; family Pseudomonadaceae; genus Pseudomonas; species Pseudomonas sp. MEJ108. Next base: position 50,655 of record NZ_JARVSW010000035.1, on the reverse strand, counting down.
TAAGGGCAAAACGCAGAGGTTGGTTCATTGTTTTTGTTCTCCGCAACATTCCATTGATGAAGACTATTTGGCGGTCGGCATACTGAACTCGGGCCCTTTGGCGATGCTGTCCGGCCAGCGCTGCATGACGCTTTTGTAGCGGCTGTAAAAACGCAGGCCTTCTTCGCCGTAGGCGTGATGATCACCGAACAGCGAACGCTTCCAGCCACCAAACGAATGCCAGGCCATGGGCACCGGGATCGGCACGTTGATGCCGACCATGCCGACCTTGATGCTGCGAGCGAATGCACGCGCCACGCCGCCATCGCTGGTGAAGCACGACACGCCATTGCCGAACTCGTGGGCATTGATCAGCGCCACGGCACTGGCAAAATCCGCAACGTGCACAATGCCCAGCACCGGGCCGAAGATTTCCTCCTTGTAGATCTGCATCTGCGGCGTGACGTGGTCGAACAGCGTCGCGCCAACGAAAAAGCCCTGCTCGGCACCCGGCACCTTGAAGTTGCGACCATCAACGAGCAGCCTGGCGCCCTCTTTGACGCCCTGATCGATGAAACCCTCGACCTTGGCCTTGTGCACGGCGGTGACCAGCGGTCCCATGTCCGAATCGGCCTGCATGCCGTTGCCGACCTTGAGCTGGTCGATGCGCGGTAGCAGCTTGTCGACGAGGCGCTGGCCGACATCGCCGACCACCACGGCAATCGAAATCGCCATGCAGCGCTCCCCTGCCGAGCCATAGGCCGCCCCGATCAAGGCGTCGGCGGCCTGATCCAGATCAGCGTCGGGCATCACGATCATATGGTTCTTGGCCCCACCCAGCGCCTGCACGCGCTTGCCGTGGGCCGTGCCTTGCTGATGGATGTATTCAGCGATCGGGGTCGAGCCGACGAAGGAAATGGCCTCGATGTCAGGGTGCTGCAGCAACGCATCGACCGCCACCTTGTCGCCCTGCACCACATTGAAGACGCCATCGGGCAGGCCGGCTTCCTTGAGCAGGCGCGCCATCAGCAGGCTGGCCGACGGATCGCGTTCCGAGGGTTTGAGGATGAAGCAGTTGCCGGTCACCAGCGCCATGGGAATCATCCACAAGGGCACCATGACCGGAAAGTTGAACGGCGTGACCCCGGCGCAGACGCCCAGTGGCTGACGCAGGTTCCAGTTATCGATACCGCCGCCGATGTTGTCGCTGAAATCGCTCTTCAACAGGCTGGGCGCACCGCAGGCAAATTCGACGATCTCGATACCGCGCACCACCTCGCCGCGTGCGTCGGACAACACCTTGCCGTGCTCGCGGCAAATGATCTGCGCCAGTTCATCGTGGTGCTGGTCCAGCAGCTCCTTGAACTTGAACATCACCCGCGCCCGGCGCAACGAGGACTGCTCGGCCCAGGCCGGAAACGCAGCTTTGGCCGCCGCAACCGCTTCATCCACGGTCTTCACGCTGGCCAGCGCAACACGCGCCTGGACCGTGCCGACTGCCGGATTGAAGACATCACTGTAACGCTCGCCCTCGCCATTGTTCAGGTGTCCGTTGATGTAGTGGCCGATCACCGGTGACTCGTTCATCTCATGCCTCCAGAACAAAAATGGGAAATCAGAGATCCAGCAGCCAGCTGTGCTGCGGATCGTTGTGGAACTGCCAGGCGCGCGTCGGGCCAGCCATTACGTTCAGGTACCAGGATTCGTAGCCATAGGGGACGGAGACCGGGTGGTAGCCCTTGGGCACGGTCACCAGGTCGTTGTTTTCCACGGCCATGGCCTGATCGATGCTGCGGTCGTCGGTGTACACCCGCTGGAAAACGAAACCCTGCGGCGGGTTGACCTGGTGGTAGTAGGTTTCTTCGAGGAAGCTCTCGTGCGGCAGGTTGTCCCGGTCGTGCTTGTGCGGCGGGTAACTGGAGGAATGCCCCGAAGGTGTACGCACCTCGACCACCAGCAGCGAATGCGCCGCTTCGCTGTCCGGCAATATGTCGCACACATAGCGGGTATTGGCGCCCTTGCCGCGTACGCTGCGCTTCATGCTGCCCGGCATGATCAGGCGTGCCGGAAAACGTTTGCCGGCATCGCCCGGCGCCGTGCATACGGCAAGCTGCACCGCGCCGCGCGCGACAAACTGCGCCTGGCTATGCGGCGGCAGGTAGACCGCGAATGGCGATTTCTCTTCGAACACCGATTGCCGGTCGCCGATGTTTTCCCAGTTGAAAACGCCCTGCCCCGGCGCTTCACCACTGACGCTGGCGTGCCCGGTCAGCAGGACCACGCACAGCTCGTTTTCTTCTGCGCTCAACGGCAGGCTTTCTCCGGACTCCAGGCGGTAGGCGGCGAAGTTCACGTATTCCAGCGAACCGGGGGCCAGCGCTACGACGTCGCGGCCAGTGGATTTGCTCTTGGTCAGCAGATTCATGTTTCAGTCCTCCTTAGCGTGCATCGGCCAGCAGTTGGCGCAACGTGTCATAGCCCTTTTTGGCGTACACATAGCTCGGCGCTACCGCTGGGTCCTGTTCGGCCTCGACCACCAGCCAGCCGCGGTAATCGGCCTGCAGCAGCACCTTGAGCAGCGCCGAGAAGTCGATGTCGCCATCGCCCGGCACCGTGAAGGTGCCGTTGATGATGCAGTCGGGAAAGCTCCACAGATTGTTGCGCGCCAGTTGCACCACCGGCTTGCGCACGTCCTTGAAATGCACATGACAGATACGCTGGATGTGCTTGCTCAACACCTGCAGAGGTTCGCCACCGCCCATGTAGCAATGCCCGGAATCGAACAGCAGGCCGACTTCCTCACCGGTCAGCGCCATCAGCCGGTCGATATCCTGCGGCGACTCGACATAAGCGCCCATGTGGTGGTGATACGCGAGACGCACGCCGCGGGACAGGGTAAAACGTGCCAGCTCGGTGAGTTTTTCGGCGTACTCATGCCAGGCGGCATCGGTGTGAAAACGCGGTCGTTCGACCAGCGGGATACGCTGCCCCTGAATCGAGTCGGCCACTTCGCCATACACCAGCACCGAAGCGCCATTTTCGGCGAGCAGCTGCACATGTGGGGTGATGGCTTCGATTTCCTCGGCCACCGAACGCCGCGCCAGGCGGCTGGAGTACCAGCCGGACACCAACGCCAGATCATGGGGCCGCAATACATCGCCGACGCCCTTGGCATCTTTCGGAAACTTGCCGTTGAGCTCGAAGCCCTCGTAACCAATGGCTTTGCCTTCGCTGAGCGCCGTGCTCAACGGGGTTTCTCCGCCAAGGGCCGGCAAATCATCGTTGCTCCAGGAGATCGGATTGATGCCGATGCGGATTCTGGGTGTGGAAGTCGAAACGGGCATGGCTGCACCTTTTTTGTTGTTATCGCGACGTTCTTGTGGCGTCGAAATCCGAAACGAATCAGGCGCGGCTTTCGCGCCAGGACTCGATCAACCAGTTGAAGGTGCTCTGCACCCGACTGATCAGCGTCGCATCGTCTATTTCTCCGGCCATCCAGGCCCGGCTTGGCTCACGGAATATTGTCCGGCCGACGGCAAAGCCCTGGCAGACGCGGCTGTGGCGTGCTTCGGCAAAGCCGGCGGCGAGGTCTTCGACAGGCGCATTGAGCCCGAGCAGTACCACACCGCGGCAATACGGATCGCGTTGCTGGATCAGTTCGTCCAGTTGCTGCCAGACCTGCGCGCTCTGCGCCTCGATCTTCCACCACGCCGGGTAGATGCCCAGGTTGTACAAACGCTTCAGCGAGCGAAGCATCACGTCCGGATGAGGCGACGGGTGATCCTTGGGCGGAATGATTTCCAGCAGCAACTCATGGCCGCTGACTTTCGAAGCGTCGTAGAGCGCCTTGATCTGCGCTTCCTGCTCCAGGCGCAGCATCGGCTCGTCATCGGGGTGATATTGCACCAGGCACTTGATGATCTGCTCTTGCGGCCAGGCGAGCAGATTGCTACCGATGGAGCGACCGTGCTCGAAGGCCAGCGGCCTTGAGCCCTGTACTTCCACCGGACGCGCTACCCACCAGCCGCGACCGGTTGCGGCGTTGAGAGAATCCTGACCGAAGCGCTGGTCGGCAAGCAGACCGACATCGGCCTCGATACCGCGCTTGCGCAGGTCGGCTTCGACCCGCTCGACCGCTTGCACGAACAACTGCTTGAGCTGGCTGATGCTGCCCAGATCACGCCCGGCCTGTTGCGCCAGTTCGACCAACTGGCCGCGATGATCGAAGGCGAAGATGAACAACTGCCGCCACTGCTTGCGCGGCACGCTGACCTGATGCAGCCGTTGCAGGGCGACATCCTGATCAGGGCGGGTGATGGGTTGCGGGCTGTTGAACAGGTAATCGAGTTCGGCCGGGGTCGGCATCGCAGGCGCGCAGGCGTGACGCGACACCACCAGCCCGCCACAGGCATTGGCCAGCTGGCAGCAGCGTTCGTCACTGGCCTCCTTGAGCCAGCCGCTGAGAAAACCGGACATGAACGCATCGCCCGCACCGAGCACGTTGAGCACTTCGACCTGCACGCCGGGGTAGATAGCGCCCTCTTCCAGCCGCGCAGGAATGGCCCCGTGAATCACCGTGCAGCCTTGCGGGCCGAGTTTGACCACCAGCGTTGCGGCCGTCAGTTCACGCACCCTGCGCAGGGCCGCGAGCAAATCGGTGGCACCGCCGGCAATCTGGAATTCTTCTTCGGTGCCGACGATCAGGTCGAAACGCGGCAGGATGCGCTGTACATGCTGGCTGACCTTCTGATCGGCCACGAACCGGGTCTCGCCATCGGCCTTGCCTGCCAGCCCCCAGAGCACCGGGCGGTAGTCGATGTCCAGCACGCGTTTGACGTCATGCTTCTCGGCATAGTCGAGCGCCTGGCTGCTGGCCTTGAACACCTGATCAGTGGAGAAATGCGTGCCGGTGATCAGCAGCGCCTTGCTGGATGCAATCTGCTGTTCGTCGATATCCTCGGCGCGCAGGGCCATGTCAGCGCAGTTTTCACGGTAGAACACCAAGGGGAAGGTTTCACGATCCTTCAGCCCCAGCAGCACCATCGCCGTCAGGCGCTCGGGGTCGCGCTTGATCGCACTGACATCACAGCCTTCGCGGGCCAGGGATTCGACCAGAAAGCGGCCCATATGATCATCGCCGACCCTGCTCAGCATGGCCGACCTGAGCCCGAGCCTGGCGGTGCCGAAGGCAATATTGGCCGACGAGCCGCCCAGGTACTTGGCGAAACTGGAAACGTCTTCCAGCCGCGCCCCCACTTGCTGCGCATAAAGGTCGACGCCCAGGCGTCCGAGGCAAATCAGATCCAACTGACGCCCAGTGGCAAAGCGTGTCTGGCCCATGGTGGCTCCTGTTATTTTTATCAGCCTGCAGCGCTTGCATCATGTGTACACGCTGCTTTGTGAATGCAGCGTAAAACGTCAAGGCACATCAATCAATATTTTTTCTATAATTATTTTTAGTGGAATATTTTTTCCATACCACCACTCAAGTGCTGGCACACTGCGCACGCGGGTAGGATATAGTCGTCGTTCCTGCCGCAAGGCAGCCTCCACCGTCAGGCCCGCAACGGCATTGCCCTGCACGCCGTTGCCCTGAAAAAGAACAAGCAGAAAGGATGTGAATATGACCAGCGCCGATCAGCCCACTCTGCCCGGGACGAGCGTCGATATGCCGCCGAACAGTGCCGAAGGCTTGTTGCGGCTGATCACTGATGAATACGAAGGCCTGCCACGCCAGCTCAAACGGATTGCCAGCTATATGAGCCAGCAGAGCGACCGGATCATGGTTGACCGGATCAGCGACATCGCCCGCGAGTGCGAAGTCCACCCCTCGGCCATCGTGCGATTTTCCCAGCGCTTCGGGTTCAGTGGCTTCAGCGAGATGCAGGCGCTGTTTCGCGAGGCTTATACGCACAAGACCACGCCGGTGCAGAATTACCAGCAGCGTATCCGCAGCCTGATCGCCAATAAGTCACAGAAAGCCAACGCAGGCGATCTGGCACGCGAATGCGTCAGCGCCACCCTCTCCGGCCTGGAACGCCTGAGTGTCGAGCTGGATGACGATGAATTCGAAAAGGCCGTGGACCTGGTGGTCAACGCCGACAACATCTATGTGGTGGGTGTGCGCCGTTCATTCGCGGTGGCTGATTATCTGGTCTACAACCTGCAACACACCAACAAGCGCATTCACCTGATCTCCGGCCTGGGCGGCAGCTATCGCGAGCAAATGCGCAGTGTGCGCGCCAATGATCTGGTGATTGCCATCAGCTTCACGCCCTATGGCAAGGAGACCCAGCACTGCCTGCGCATCGCCCAGCACCATCAGGCCAAGACGCTGATCATCACTGACAGCAACCTGTCGCCGCTGGCCAAGCGCGCCAACTCGGTGTTGCTGGTCAACGAGGGCAGCTCGTTCGCCTTCCGCTCGCTGAGCGCCACGCTATGCCTGTGCCAGGCACTGTTCATCGCCGTGGCCTATCGCCTGGAACTCAAGGTCGACGAAATACACGAGCAGGTCGGCTTTGATGATTGAGGGCTGAGCCCTCAGGACTTGGCTTCCTCGCCCATGCGCTGCTGGTTCTTCTCGCCCATCTTCTTCGCGCGTTTTTCCAGCACCAGATACACCACCAGTGCCAGCAGCAGCGGCAACAGGAAGTAGATTGCGCGGTAGCCGATCAGCGCCGCGAGCAGGCTGCCCTTGGAGAACTGGTGCGCCAGCAAGGTGATGAACACTGTCTCGAGCACGCCGAGGCCCGCTGGAATATGAGTGATCACTCCGGCGATGCTGCTGATCAGCAACACGCCGAGAATCGCCGGATAAAACGCCTTGTCCGGCAGCAGGGTGTAAATCACCGCCGCCATCAACGACCAGTTCAGTGCGCCCAGACTGGCCTGCATCAGGGCCTGCTTCATCGACGGCAGATTGAATTCCTGATCACGGATGGTCCATGAGCGTTTCTTCGAAAACCGGCAGGCCAACAGATAGGCAAAACACACCGCCAACAGTCCGAAGCCGATCAGTTGCAGGGTTGTGGTGCCGATCGACCACTCCTCAGGCAACTCCAGAAAGCGCATCGAAAACACAAAACCGGCCAGCAGCATATAGCCCAGCCAGTTGGTGATCAGGCTCAGGCTGAGAATGCGCGTGATGGTCGAAACGTCCAGCCCCAGTCGCGAATACAAGCGGTAACGCAAGGCAATGCCGCCCACCCAGGAACTGAGATTGAGGTTGAACGCGTAGCAGACAAACGTTACCGGCACGATCTGCTTGATCGCCAATGTGTGCCGGGTGTAATAACGCGCCAACACGTCAAAGCCGCAGTAGGTGGCGTAGCTGGCAAAGGCCACCACCGCCGCGATAGCCAGGGTGCTGGCCTTGTAGGAGGCCAACGCCTGTTTCACCTCTTGCCAGTCAAGCTTCTTGACCAGCATAAACAGCAGAACCGGGACGGCGATGAAGAAAAACAGATTGAACGCCCGCTTTGCCCACTTCCACCTGGTTCCCTGCGCACTGTGCGGCGCTGCCTGCGTGGCTTGGGTCATAGGGTTTTCTCCTGATCCATCGGATGGTTGTTCTGTTGCTGTTCGATCACCTTCGCTTCAGGCACTACATCACCGGCACGCAAAGGCTTGAGGCGCACACCGTGAACCGGAAACAAACCGGCAATGGCCGGGAAACGGCGCAGGAAAAAGAAACTCAATACGATCATCGGCGCACGCCACCACTGACCACGCGCCGCCCCCTTGAGGCTCATCTGTTTGCTGTGCGCCGCGGCAAGCTCCATCAGATGATTTTGCAGATGCTCATTGAGGGTGCGATCACGAATGAACAGGTTGGCTTCCAGGTTCAGCGCCAGGCTCAGCGGGTCGAGATTGCTGGAACCCACGGTGGACCAGTCCTGGTCGATCAGCGCGACCTTGCCGTGCAATGCACGTTGCTTGTATTCGTGAATGGCCACGCCATCGCGCAGCAGGTAGGTGTAGGTCAGTCGCGAGCAGACCCGCACGAACGGCATGTCGGGCTGGCCTTGCAGGATCAGGGTGACCTTGACGCCCCGCCGTGAGGCGTTGCGCAGCTCACGCAGAAAGCGGTAGCTGGGGTAAAAATACGCATTGGCCAGGGTGATGCGTTGCTTAGCAGCGCGAATCGCCTCCAGGTACTGCTCTTCGATGTCGGTGCTGTGCTCGTCATTGTCGCGCTCGGCGAGCAGCATGCTGGCGTCACCGGCGCGGTCCAGCTTGAGTGCAATGGGCGGCAATTTGTCACGAACGACCTTGCTGAGCATATTCAACGCGCTGTGGTGAATGTCGCCAACAATCGGCCCGCGCACCAGAACGGCGTAGTCCTGTTTGGCCGTCAGACCGGTGTCGGTCATATGATCAACGCTGTAGTTGATGCCGCCGATAAAGCCCAGTTCGCCATCGATCACCACCACCTTGCGGTGCAGACGGCGAAACAGATTGGTGCGCATGCCCATGAACCGCGGGCGCGGATCGAACAGCTGAATCTGGATACCGGCGTCGATCATGGTTTTGACAAACGTCGAACTCAGGTCCGAGGTGCCATAGTCATCCACCGTGACGACCACCTTCGCGCCATTCGCGGCGGCTTCGAGCAACGCCTGTTGCAGGCTCTCGCCGATCCGGTCTTCAAAAATAATGAAGGTCTCGATCAGCACTTCTTTGCGCGCGGCACGTATGCATTCGAATACGCGGGCGTAGAAATCCTCGCCATTGATCAGCAACTCTACCGAGTTGCCGTCGCGCCACTGCCCTGTCGTATTGCTCATAAGGTCAACTCCACCGCCAGCGGTGCATGATCGGAAAGGTGCGACCACGGTCGGCTGGACAACACTTTCGGCCGGTGCGACGTCGCATTGCGGACATAGATCCGGTCCAGGCAGAGCAAGGGCCAACGGGCCGGAAAGCTTTTGGCTGGCGCCCCGAAGCGCTCGACGAAAACCTCATGCAGCCCGCTGCCCTGCAGTGATGCATCGGCGCGCTGGCGCCAGTCATTGAAGTCACCGGCAACGATGACCGGCTCGCCCTCGGGAATACGTGCCATCAGCTCGTTAAGCAGTTTGAGCTGTTGACGCCGATGGCTTTCACGCAACCCCAGATGCACACAGATCGCATGTACCCGGCCCGCATGTGGCACGTCGAGAATGCAGTGCAACAACCCGCGCTGCTCGGTGCCATGAATGGAAATGTCGAGGTTTTCATGCTGGATGATCGGGTATTTGGACAGCAACGCGTTGCCATGATCGCCATCCGGATACACCGCATTGCGGCCGTAGGCAAAATCATTCCACATGCTGTCGGCCAGAAACTCGTACTGCGAAATCGTCGGCCAGTCCTTGACCCTGCGCGCGTGGCTCTGCTGTTCGCCGTGCACTTCCTGAAGAAACACAATATCGGCCGATACAGTGCGCACAGCTTCACGCAACTCCGGCAGAATGAAGCGGCGATTGAAAATGCCAAAGCCCATGTGCATGTTCATGGTCAGTACATTCAATGAAACACTGGCGGACACAGGTGTTGCTGGGCCGACAGGCGGATTGGCACTGGTCAAGACTTGCTCCCGGGTGAATATTCACGGCATATGAAGCCACCCGTGGGCACAGGTTCCGTCGCGTCTCTCACGTGCTGTGTATTTGCCATATTCAATGGCCGGAGATGCACGCGAAAAACTCAGGCCAACATGAAACGCAGGCGCCCGATCGACAGCCTAAGCTGTCTACCAGACCTGCAAAAAAAAGAGACAAGGAATCAAACCGTGGATGTATCGACTTCTCAACGCTACACCGCCCGGGCCAGATGGCTGCACTGGGTCATGGCCATTCTGATCGTGCTGGCCTACACCCTGATTCTGAGCCGCACTCAGTTCGGCAAGGGCTCTGAATACCGCTTGCTGGTTGTGCAGAGTCACTACTGGGTCGGCATTCTGATTCTGATCATGGCGTTTTTCCGTGTCGCCGAGCGTCGACGCCATCGTCCGCCCGGCATCACACCGCCACTTGAGGGGGCGTTGCGCATTGTCGCGACCCTGACCCATTACGCGCTGTATGGGTTTCTGCTTGCCCAGCCTTTACTGGGACTGCTGACGGTGATGGTGGAAAAAGGCGCGCTGCCCATCCCCCTCACCGACCTGCAGATTCCCTGGCCGCTGGCCACCTCGGACCACCTGGCCGAGACGTTCGAAGACCTGCACAAGTTGCTGGGCTCGATCTTCTACTATGTCATCGGTCTGCATGTGATCGCTGCGCTCTGGCACCATCTGGTGCGCAAGGACAATACCCTCAAGCGCATGCTGTAATTCAGGACGCTGACAGAACCCGGGCAAGCGTGGCTTTCACCTTGCCCATTCCGTCGCGCAGGGCCTGTTCGATTTCCGCCATGGTAATGACGGTGGTCGACTTGCCCGCTGCCGGATTGACCACCAGCGCCAGGCAGGCGTATTCAAGCTCCAGCTCACGCGCCAGCGCGGCTTCGGGCATGCCAGTCATGCCGACGATGTCGCAACCATCACGCTCCAGGCGGATGATTTCGGCAACGGTCTCCAGACGCGGTCCCTGGGTACAGGCATAGACGCCCCGATCGGAGAACGCGCATCCCTCAGCCGCCAACGCCGCAATCAGCCGGGCACGCAGTGGCTCGCTGTACGGATAGCTGAAGTCGATGTGCGTGACCTCTTCCAGGTCATCGGCAAAAAATGTGTGCTGGCGACCGCTGGTGTAGTCGACCAGATCATGCGGCACGCAGAAATGCCCGGTGCCCATGGCCGGATGAATGCCACCAACTGCGTTGACCGCAAGAATCGCTTCGGCACCTGCCTGCTTGAGCGCCCAGATATTGGCCCGGTAGTTGACCTGATGCGGCGGCAAGCGGTGCGGGTGGCCGTGGCGCGCCAGAAACATCACTTCGCGACCGGCATAGTCGCCGATCTGGATTTCGCCGGAAGGTGCGCCATAAGGCGTGTTCATCGGCAGGGATTGCCGAATGTTCAGGCCTTCGAGCTGGGTCAGGCCAGTACCACCAATAATCGCGTAAACAGTCATCGCAAATCCTTAATCGATCAGTTGAGCAGCGCGCAGAGCCTGGAGCGCGGCCTGCCAGCGCGGGTGTTGCCGATAGTCGGTACTGGCCGACGCCAGACCGCGCATACGGGCGATACGTGGCGAAGGCTTGACCTTCAGGCGCTGCGCAGCGCCCAGCGCAAGCTCTGCGGCCGCGCGGTCGTTGCACACCAGACCCATGTCGCATCCGGCTGTCAGCGCTGCCTCGATACGGCTGGCCGCATCCCCGACGACATGAGCGCCGGCCATCGACAGGTCGTCACTGAAAATAACACCGTCAAATTGCAGTTCGTCGCGCAGAATGTCCTGCAGCCAGTGCCTTGAAAAGCCAGCGGGCTGCGAATCGACTTTCGGGTAGATGACATGCGCCGGCATCACTGCAGCCAGCTGCTGACTCAGGCGTGCAAACGGCACCAGATCATTGGCGCGGATCTCTTCCAGGCTGCGCTCGTCATTCGGGATAGCCACATGAGAATCGGCTTCAGCCCAGCCGTGACCGGGAAAATGCTTGCCGGTGGCAGCCATGCCGGCGGCGTTCATCCCACGAATGAACGCCCCTGCCAGCAACGCCGCGCGCTGCGGATCGCCTTCGAACGAACGCGTGCCGACCACAGCGCTGCGCTGGTAGTCGAGGTCCAGCACCGGGGCGAAGCTCAGGTCCAGTCCGACCGCCAGCACTTCGGTCGCCATCAGCCAGCCACAATGCTCAGCCAGATGCTCGGCGTCAGGCTTGTCGGCGATGGCGCGCATCGGCGGCAGGCGTACGAAGCCCTCACGCAGGCGCTGTACCCTGCCGCCCTCCTGATCGACAGCGAGCAGCAGGTCCGGGCGCACGGCACGAATCGCGGCGCTCAATTCACGAACCTGACGGGGATGCTCGATGTTTCGGGCAAAGATGATCAAACCGCCCACTTCGGGCTGACGCAAAAACTGACGGTCTTCGCTGGTCAGCCAGGTGCCGGCGACATCGACCATCAGGGAGCCTTGCAGGCCAGAACTCATAGAAAAACCCTTACACACCAGTGCTCGTTCACAATCCGGGCATGGTGCTTGATCCTGAAGCCCGACGCAATGCGACACGCCGGTGCAGCCTGATTCAGGGCAGAGGTTGATTCAAGGCAGAGGCTTCAGGCCTTGGCGACCGCAGGTGTGCTGGTGCTGCTCTTGGTCCGCGGCCTGAGCTGGGTGGCGATCATCGCAGGATCGCTGACGCCGGTGTCGGCGCGCATGCCTGCGGCCAGAAAAGGCACCATCAGGCGCATGACCTGCTCGATGGAGGTATTGACGCCGAAATCGGTCTCGGCAATGGCGCGCAGGGCCTTGATCCCGGACATGCTGAACGCCGCAGCGCCGAGCATGAAGTGCACGCGCCAGAACAGCTCGATGGGCGGAATGCGCGGCGCGGCTTCGTTGACCAGCGTCATGTAGCGACGGAACACCTTGCCATACATGTCTTCGAGGTAGCGCCGCAGGTGGCCCTGGCTCTGACTGAAGGCAAGCCCCAGCAGGCGCATGAAGATCGACAGGTCGTTACCGCTGCGCGGCTGCACCACAAGCGCCTGCTCGACGAGAATCTCCAGCAGTTCCTCAAGGCTTGGCTTGTGTTCGGGTTTCGCCTGGCGGCGTTCCAGTTCGCGATCGAGACTGATGCAGAACGGTCCCAGAAAACGCGAGAACACGGCCTGAATCAACGCCTTCTTCGAGCCGAAGTGATAATTCACCGCAGCCAGATTGACCGACGCCTTGCTGGTGATAAGACGCAAGGACGTTTCGGCAAAGCCTTTCTCTGCGAACAACTGCTCTGCAGCATCAAGAATGCGTTCAACGGTTTCCGACTGGGCCATGGCTCTCTGCCTAACAAACGAACGTTTGAAACATACGTATCAAACGCCTCGATTGTCAAGCCGGACCGTTCATTTTGTGGCCGAACAGTCACGGTAAAGGATGTTAAATGACAAAAGACAGGCATTGCCGAGGTTTTTGACCAGAGGCTCCGCCCGGGTTAAACACCGCCTGGCGGCGAAAATGAAATGGATGATTGCCAACGCGCCTTCACTGTATATAATCCCAGTCACTGTATAAAAAGCCAGAGCGCCCCTCATGATCAAACTGACGCCACGCCAGGCTGAAATCCTGGGTTTCATCAAACGCTGCCTGGAAGACAACGGGTTCCCGCCGACACGTGCGGAGATCGCTCAGGAGCTGGGCTTCAAATCGCCCAACGCGGCGGAAGAGCACCTCAAGGCCCTGGCCCGCAAAGGCGCTATCGAAATGACTCCGGGTGCTTCACGCGGCATTCGCATCCCCGGCTTCGAAGCGCGGCAGGACGACAGCAGCCTGCCCGTCATCGGCCGCGTTGCAGCAGGTGCACCGATCCTGGCGCAGCAACACATCGAGGAGTCCTGCAACATCAATCCTTCCTTCTTCCACCCCAGCGCCAACTACCTGTTGCGCGTTCATGGCATGAGCATGAAGGACGTCGGCATTCTGGACGGTGATCTGCTCGCCGTGCACACCACGCGTGAGGCTCGCAACGGCCAGATCGTGGTTGCCCGGATAGGCGATGAAGTGACCGTCAAGCGTTTCAAGCGTGAAGGCAGCAAGGTCTGGCTGCTGGCGGAAAATCCTGATTTCGCACCCATCGAGGTCGATCTCAAGGATCAGGAACTGGTGATCGAAGGTTTGAGCGTCGGCGTCATTCGCCGCTAAGGAGACGTTATGCAGTTCCATCAAGCACCGCATTCGCAATTGCCGCTGTTCGAGGCGTTTCTGGCCCAGCCCATCGCCCCGCTGCTCACAAATGCAGTCGAAACGCCTTGGGGCGATGAGCCAGAGCCCTTCAGTGAGCTGTCATTGCGCGGCGCCGCCGGGAACTGCCTCAACCTGCTGGCACCCATCCTTCGGGAGCTGAGCGAGGAACTGGATGCGCGCTGGCTGACACTGATCGCACCGCCATCCAGCCTGACGCAGACATGGCTGCGCGACGCGGGACTCAACAGGGAGCGGATTCTGCTGCTGCAGCCACGCGGCATACAAAGCGTACTGGAGCTGACGCGCGAAGCACTTCGACTGGGCCGTAGTCATACGGTGGTGAGCTGGATCAACCCGCTGGGCGCCATAGCGCGTCAGCAATTGATCAGTGCAGCAAAAATCGGGGAAGCACAGAGCCTGAACATCCGGCTGGGCTGAGGCCCGGTCGTCGATCAGTGCAGAACGTGGGGTACATCGTCCTTTTCGATTTCGCCTTCAGCCAGGCGGCCTGCCATCTGCACACCCACACTCAACATGGCTTTGGCGACTTCGACATGCTGACCTTGCATGAACGCTTTGGCATCCGCAGAGAAATCAAGCGTTACCAGAGAACCCTCGTCATCGGCACGACGCAGCTCGATACGTCCGTCAGGCAGTTCGACAATTTCCAGGAAAGAGGTAGGCATTGGTACAGTTACTCCGCGATAAGCCGGCATTGTAACAGCCTGCCAGCCCTTACTTCATTGGTTTTCAGCACTCGCTCAGGCCTTCACGAAAACGGATGGCCAACCCTTTGAGTTGTTGACGCCAATTTTCGAGCTCTTCACGTGAGAGTTCAGACTCCGGCTCGGCGTCCAGGTTCACTGCCTGTATCATCGGCTGCGTGACATCACCCTTGAGCTTTTTCGGCGCACGCGGTGGCTCATACAATGCGTTGTAGGCCGCCATTAGTTGCGCAAGCCATGTCTGGCGATTCTGGGCGAGTTCTAACAGCTCGGCCATTTCGGGAATGGCGATGGCGTTCAGCACTTCCTGCGTCAACAATTCTTCCGCACGACGCGCGCCGGCCTGCGGCAAACGGTAGTAGCCAGCGATCTCGTGGCACAGGCCCAGCAGCGCACCATACAGATGAAACAGCGCGGACTCACGCTCTGCCTGCAACAACGCAGGAGAGTTCACCGCCTGCCCCTTCTCCGCCCTGCCCAACGCTTCGAGCGAGAGCCCTGCGAAATAGATTTTCTGGTTGGTACGGGTATAGAGCTCATGAGCCATGGCGACACTCTCCACAACGATGGGATAGAAAACAGCATAGCCTGTGACGCCTGGACAGTCCGGCGAAACAGGCGGATGCCTGTCGAAAACAGCGTCCGACTCCCTTGAGCCGGGCATTTGCGATCAACGCTTGTCTTCAACCTTCCAGGCGCTGCCGTCGTAGAACGCACGCCAGCCGGTAGGCTTGCCTTCTACTTCGGTCTGGACGTATTGCTCTTTGGTCTTGCGACTGTAGCGGATCACGGCTGGACGACCGTCCGGATCCTTCTTCGGCGCTTCGCAAAGGAAGTGATACTTAGGATCGATTTCGTCCTTGTGCGGGGCGATTTCGATGACCAGCGGCGCGCGGGTTTCGCGATTCTTCGGGAACTGGCTGGCGGCCAGGAACAGACCCGAAGCCCCGTCACGCAGGATGTAAGTATCGTCAACCTTGTCGCACTTGAGCTCCGGCATTTTCACCGGGTCCATCTTCGGCGGCGCCGCGTCGCCGCTTTTCAGCAGTTTACGGGTGTTCTTGCAGTCCGGATTGGTGCAGCCGAAAAACTTGCCGAAACGGCCGGTCTTGAGCTGCATCTCGCTGCCGCACTTGTCACATTCCAGGCTCGGACCTTCATAACCTTTGATGCGATAAGTGCCTTCCTCGATCTCGTAACCGGTGCAATCGGGGTTGTTGCCGCAGATATGCAGCTTGTGCTTCTCGTCCAGCAGGTAGGCGTCCATCGCCGTGCTGCAGATCGGGCAGCGATGCTTGCCGCGCAGAACCCGCGACTCGGACTCACCCTCATCATCGTCGGCAATTTCGTCGCCGGGGGTCAGATTGACGGTCGCCTTGCAGCGTTCCTTGGGTGGCAGGCTGTAGCCGGAGCAACCCAGGAAAACGCCCGTCGAGGCAGTACGGATCTGCATTGGACGGCCGCACACCTTGCACGGGATATCGGTCATCACCGGCTGGTTGGCGCGCATGCCACCATCAGCGGCCTCGGCCACCTCGAGTTTTTTACGGAAATCGCCGTAGAACTCGTCCAGCACGTTTTTCCAGTCGCGCTCACCCTGCGCCACGTCGTCGAGGTTCTCTTCCATCCCGGCGGTAAAGCCATAGTCCATCAGGTTGGAAAAGCTTTCGGACAGACGTCCAGTGACGATGTCGCCCATCTTTTCCGAGTAGAAGCGGCGGTTATGCAACGCCACGTAGCCACGGTCCTGAATGGTCGAGATGATCGCAGCGTAGGTCGACGGGCGGCCGATGCCACGCTTTTCCATCTCCTTGACCAGGCTCGCTTCCGAGTAACGCGCAGGCGGCTTGGTGAAGTGCTGGCTTGGGTCGAGCTTGTTCAGTTTCAGCGTTTCGCCCTGCGCCATGTCCGGCAGAACATCGTCATCGCCCGGCTTGGCCATCTGCGGCAGTGCACGGGTGTAACCGTCGAACTTGAGGATGCGGCCCTTGGCGCGCAGCTCGAAATCGCTCGCGGCGACCGTGACGGTGGTCGACAGGTATTGCGCAGGCAGCATCTGGCAGGCCACGAACTGGCGCCAGATCAACTCGTAAAGACGCTCGGCGTCACGCTCCATCCCGGTCAGTTTGCTCGGGTGAGTGTTGACGTCGGAAGGACGAATCGCTTCGTGCGCCTCTTGCGCGCCTTCCTTGCTGCTGTAGACGTTGGGCGACTCCGGCAGGTACTTTTTGCCGAATTCGGTTCCGATGTAGTCACGCGCCATGCTCACTGCGTCAGCCGACAGGTTGGTCGAGTCGGTACGCATGTAGGTGATGTAGCCCGCTTCGTACAAGCGCTGAGCCATCATCATGGTCTTCTTCACGCCGAAGCCCAGGCGGTTGCTCGCTGCCTGCTGCAGGGTCGAGGTAATGAACGGCGCCGATGGCTTGCTGCTGGTCGGCTTGTCTTCACGCTTGACGATGCTGTAGCTGGACGCCTTGAGCTTTTCAAGGGCGGCCATGGCCTGGGTTTCATTCAGCGGCTTGAATGCTTCGCCGTTTTCACGCGCCACTTCGAAACGCACATTGGCGCCCTTGGCGGTGCCCAGATCGGCGTGGATCTCCCAATACTCTTCTGGGTTGAACGCACGGATTTCACGTTCGCGCTCGACCACCAGTTTTACTGCGACCGACTGCACACGCCCGGCGGACAAGCCACGGGCGACTTTCTGCCAGAGCAGCGGCGAGACCATGTAGCCGACGACGCGGTCGAGGAAGCGACGCGCCTGCTGGGCGTTGACCCGGGCAATATCCAGTTCGCCTGGCTTGGAAAACGCTTCCTGAATGGCTTTCTTGGTGATCTCGTTGAACACCACGCGCTTGTAGCGGCTGTCATCCCCCCCGATGGCTTCGCGCAGGTGCCAGGCAATGGCTTCCCCTTCGCGGTCCAAGTCCGTCGCGAGATAGATGATGTCGGCATCCTTGGCGAGCTTGCGCAGCTCTTCGATGACCTTTTCCTTGCCGGGGAGGATCTCGTACTTGGCTTTCCAGCCGTGTTCCGGATCGACTCCCATGCGCGAGACCAGCTGGCGTTGCGCCTTTTCTTTCGGCGTCAGCACCGGGCCTTCGCCCGCAGCAGCCTTGCCACGCTTGGCGGCAGGATCTTTGGCGGCACTCGCCGAACCGCTGGTGGGCAGGTCTCGGATATGGCCGATACTCGACTTCACCACGTACTGGTTGCCCAAATACTTGTTGATGGTCTTGGCCTTAGCCGGGGATTCCACGATGACCAGCGATTTGCCCATGGATCAGAAAATTCCTGAATACTAGATGAAAGACAGTGAGGAGCTTGTAAAGGCCACGCTATATATAGTGGCTACAAGGTGAGGTCAAGCACAGCCTGTTGTGCAATCGCCTCTCACGTTCGGGAAAACAGACTGGGTTCAGCCTCTATCAGAGCAAAGCGCGGGACGTGCTCGCCGTCAACCTCGACCGACTCCAGAAACATGCCCAAGGGACGTACCCACATGCCGAAATCGCCGTACAAAGCCTGATAAAACACGACTTCCTCTTCGGTTTCGGAATGTTTTGCAACGCTGAAAACCCGGTAGTGCGGGCCCTTGTAATGGCGATAGAGCCCTGGTTGCAGTTGCATGTTGCGGTCCCCTTGTAACACGTCCAAAAAATTTGCCTGAAACCATTTTTTCAAAAAACAAAAGCCGGGGCACCAAGCCCCGGCTCGCATCACACTCGGGAATCAGACGCGTTCGAAAACGGTCGCGATGCCCTGACCCAGACCAATACACATGGTCGACACGCCGAAGGTGCCGCCATTTTGCTTCATGACGTTGAGCAAAGTGCCGGAGATGCGTGCACCGGAACACCCGAAAGGATGCCCCAGAGCGATGGCGCCGCCGTGCAGGTTAACCTTCTCGTTCATCTTGTCGAGCACTTTCAAATCTTTCAACACCGGCAAGGCCTGTGCAGCGAACGCTTCGTTGAGCTCGAAGAAGTCGATATCGGCAATACTCAGGCCGGCGCGCTTGAGCGCTTTCTGGGTCGCCGGAACCGGACCATAGCCCATGATTGCGGGGTCGACACCGGCCACCGCCATCGAACGGATCACCGCCATCGGCTGGATGCCGAGGTCCTGGGCACGCTGGGCCGACATGACGATCATGCACGACGCACCGTCAGTGATCTGCGAGGACGTACCGGCAGTCACGGTACCACCTTTGGGATTGAAGGCAGGCTTGAGTGCCGCCAGACTTTCCAGGGTGGTGTCCGGACGGATGGTTTCATCGTAGTCGAAGACCTTGAGGAAACCGTTCTCGTCATAGCCCTGCATCGGGATGATCTCGTCCTTGAACTTGCCTTCCAGCGTTGCCTTGTGCGCCAACTGGTGGGAGCGCAGACCGAAAGCGTCCTGCTGCTCGCGGGTGATGCCGTGCATTTTGCCGAGCATTTCGGCGGTCAGGCCCATCATGCCGGAGGCCTTGGCGGCGTGCAGGGACATGTGCGGGTTCGGGTCAACGCCATGCATCATGCTGACATGGCCCATGTGCTCGACACCGCCGATGACGAACACATCACCGTTATTGGTCATGATTGCCTGAGCAGCCGTGTGCAGTGCGCTCATGGACGATCCACAAAGACGACTGACCGTCTGGGCAGCCGAGGTGTGCGGGATCTGGGTCAGCAATGACGCCATGCGCGCGATGTTCCAGCCCTGTTCCAGGGTCTGGTTGACGCAGCCCCAGATCACGTCCTCGACTTCAGCCGGGTCGACCTTGTTGTTGCGCTCGAGCAATTTGCTGATCAGGTGCGCGGACATATCTTCGGCGCGGGTGTTGCGGTGCATGCCGCCCTTGGAGCGGCCCATCGGGGTGCGACCGAAGTCGACAATCACGACGTCTCTTGGATTAAGGCTCATTGGTTCATTCCTCGGAAGACGCTTGACCGAAGAAGCTCTGGCCATTGGCGGCCATGTCACGCAGCTTCGCGGTCGGTTGATACAGGGCACCCAGCTCGGCGTATTGGTCAGCCAGGGCAACGAATTCGGCAACACCGATGGAATCGATGTAGCGCAGCGCGCCGCCACGGAACGGAGGGAAACCGATACCGTAGATCAGGCCCATGTCAGCCTCGGCAGCGGTTTCGACAATGCCGTCTTCCAGGCAGCGGACCGTTTCCAGGCACAGCGGGATCATCATCCAGTTGACGATGTCTTCATCGCTGACTTCGCGCTGCTCGTAGACAATCGGCTTGAGCACGTCCAGCACGGCCGGGTCATTGACCTTTTTGGGCTTGCCCTTCTTGTCCGTTTCGTAGGCGTAGAAACCCTTGCCGTTCTTCTGCCCGAGGCGCTTGGCGTCGTACAGGGCATCGATCGCAGAGCGGCGATCATCTTTCATGCGATCAGGGAAACCTTCGGCCATGACATCACGACCATGGTGGCCGGTGTCGATACCGACCACGTCCATCAGGTAGGCAGGGCCCATCGGCCAGCCGAATTTTTCCATGACCTTGTCGATGCGCACGAAATCCACGCCCGCACTGACCAGTCTGGCGAAACCACCGAAATACGGGAACAGCACACGGTTGACCAGAAAGCCCGGGCAGTCGTTGACCACGATCGGGTTCTTGCCCATTTTCTTGGCGTAGGCAACGGTCGTCGCGACCGCTTCTTCACTGGATTTCTCGCCACGGATCACTTCCACCAGCGGCATCATGTGTACCGGGTTGAAGAAGTGCATGCCGACGAAGTTTTCCGGGCGCTTGAGGGCCTGGGCCAGCAGGCTGATCGAGATGGTCGAGGTGTTGGACGCCAGAATGGTGTTTTCACCCACGTTGGCTTCGACTTCGGCCAGTACCGCCTGCTTGACCTTGGGGTTCTCGACGACAGCTTCGACGACCAGATCGACATTGCCGAAATCGCCGTAGGACAGCGTAGGACGAATGGCGTTAAGCGCTTCGGCCATCTTCGCCGCGGTCAGACGACCTTTCTCCAGGCGACCACCCAGCAGTTTGGACGCTTCGTTCAGACCCAGTTGAATGGCTTCTTCGCGAATATCCTTCATCAGGATCGGCGTACCTTTGACTGCCGACTGATAGGCAATGCCGCCGCCCATGATCCCGGCGCCCAGTACGGCCGCCTGCTTCACGTCCTTGGCAATCTTGTCGTAGCCCCTGGCTTTCTTTTTCAGCTCCTGATCGTTCAGGAACAGGCCGATCAGACTCTGCGCAGCAGGGGTCTTGGCCATTTTCACGAAACCGGCGGCTTCGATCTCCAGCGCCTTGTCACGACCGAAGTTGGCGGCTTTCTGGATGGTCTTGATGGCTTCGACCGGGGCCGGATAGTTCGGGCCGGCCTGACCTGCAACGAAGCCCTTGGCGGTTTCGAATGCCATCATCTGTTCGATGGCATTGAGCTTGAGCTTGTCCAGCTTCGGCTGACGCTTGGCCTTGTAATCGAACTCGCCGGAAATGGCGCGCTGGATCAAATCAAGGGCGGCGGCCTGCAGCTTGTCGGGCGCTACCACTGCGTCCACGGCACCCACCTTGAGAGCGTCTTCCGCGGCGTTTTCCTTGCCCGAGGCAATCCACTCGATCGCGTTGTCGGCACCGATGATGCGTGGCAGACGCACGGTGCCGCCGAAACCCGGGTACAGGCCCAGCTTGACCTCGGGCAGACCGACGCGAGCGCTGCTGGCGATGACTCGATAGTCTGCGGCCAGGCACATTTCCAGACCGCCGCCCAGCGCGATACCGTTGATTGCCACGACAGTCGGCACGTTCAGGTCTTCGAAATCACTGAAAATCCTGTTCGCTTCCAGATTGCCGGCGACCAGCTCAGCTTCCGGCAACTTGAAGTTGTCGACGAATTCGGTGATATCGGCGCCGACAATGAATGAATCTTTGCCACTGGTGACAATCACGCCCTTGACCGATGCGTCGGCCTTGACCGCATCGACTGCCTGGCGGAACTCATTGAGGGTGAGACGGTTGAACTTGTTGACGGACTCACCCTTGAGGTCGAAATTCAATTCGACGATGCCACTTTCAAGAGCCTTAACCGTGATGGCTTTACCTTCGTAAATCATCAACTGATCTCCACAATATGGAAGCTGAACAATACCCGCCGAACCTCAATGTCCGACGGGGCTACGACGTCGCCGTCGATGAACACGCCAAATCACACGCTTACCGCCGCGACGTGGTAGTCGGGATTCTGTCAGAGCCCTCTGACGACCAAACGCTCATTTCATACGCCCGTTTGATTTGGGTACGCACACCATCAGGCATAACCACAGGATTGTCAATTCGACAAAACGCCTGAAAATCCACGTTTTAACAGGAGCATGCCCAAGGCCATAATGCCCACGAAGACCTGCGATCCTCCATCATTCGCAGTAATGATAGTGGCCATTCGAATGCCCTGCAGCTGCCGCATCTGGCACGCAATGATACGCCGCAACGCCAGGGATGCCGGGCTATGCATGACGATAGCCACGCCGCGTGACATTCGATAGGTACAGGGAAAAATCAGCCAGGAACGCACCGCACGAGGGCACGCGCAAAAAATATTTGCAGGAATCGCGACAAAAAGGAGCAAAAGGTCTAGAGTCGCAGCACTGCGCCACAAGAGGCTCGCAATGCAGCTGATTTGCGGGTGCGCAACAGCGAAAGCCGACATGGCGGCGAAAGCCTGTCGGCACGCGACGAATTATCGGCCTGCCTGGCCAACCCCGGCCCGATGTTGTTATCGGGCTTTTTAATGCCTGCGATTCAGGGTCAGGCCAGCGCCTTGAGCAGCGCATCAATACGCTGTAACACTTCTGCCTCGCCCCGCTCCGCCCAGTACACCGCAACCAGCTGCCCGTCAGCCTCGACCTTGTAGGCATCCACGGGCAATGTTTGCAGGTAAGGCAGCAGCTTCGCGTCTTCGCAAGGTTCGCGCCAGCGATTGCGCCACTCGCCCGGCTCGCTTTGCCAGTACACCCAGGCATCTGCATGCGAGCCCCGACGCGGACGATGGTACTGCGCACAAGGGCTGGGCGGCTCCTTGCTCAACCAGTGCGGCCACTCCTGCGGTGTCAGTTGCATGCCCATACCCAGACGCCGCGCCTGCATGCGCAACGCCATCCTGCCGCTCTGCTGGCGCGAGGGGCGTAACCACACCAGCGGACTCAGCATTACACCAATGATTGACAGGACTATCCAGACCGTCATATTTCTTGCCCCCAGCCGATTTCAGGCTCTTTACAACACTCTTGAAAACAATGACTTGCACATGGGCCTGCCCAGATGCCAACGAAAGAGCCATACTCCCATCACTGCAATTCTCCCGGAGGACACCCTCATGCCATACAAACACATTCTGGTTGCCATCGACCTCACCGATGAGTGTGACCCGGTCATCCGTCGCGCCAGCCTGCTGGCCAAGGCCAGCGAGGCAAAATTGTCGGTCGTGCACATCGTCGAACCGATCGCGATGGCGTTCGGCGGCGACGTGCCGATGGACCTTTCACAGCTGCAACAGCAACAGATCGATCAGGCCAGGGAGAAGCTCGGCAAGCTGAAGCTCAAGTATCCGCAACTGGAACACAGCGAAAGCCACATGGTGTTCGGTCAGCCACGCCAGGAAATCCACAAGCTGGCCAAGAGCGAAGCATGCGATCTGATCGTTGTCGGCAGCCATGGCCGCCACGGCCTGGCTCTGCTGCTCGGCTCGACTGCCAACGACGTTCTGCACGGCGCACCCTGTGATGTACTGGCAGTGAGCCTCAAGAAGCCCGAGTGAGCTGACCCGCTACAGCGAAAAGCCCGGTTAACCCGGGCTTTTTTTGCATCTCAGGAACGCGCCGGACGATCACTCGTCCAGTTCGGCCCAACGCTCCAGCAGCTTGTCCAGCTCGGCCTGCAGGCTTTCCAGCTGCGCCAGCACCGCTGCAGTCTGCTCGGACGAGCGCTGGTAGAAGCCCGGCTCGGCCATTTCCGCGTTCAGCGCGGCCATCTTGCCTTCGACTTCATCGATCTGCGCAGGCAACGCTTCCAGTTCGCGCTGAAGCTTGTAGCTGAGCTTCTTCTTCGCCACCGGCATGTCCTGCGCAGCGACCGGTGCGGCCTGCACCACAGCGCTGGCCAGTTCGGCCTTGCCCGACTTGGTGTCGGCGACGCCCAGCAGACGCGGCGAACCGCCCTGACGCAGCCAGTCCTGATAACCACCCACGTACTCGCGAACCTTGCCCTCACCTTCGAACACCAAGGTACTGGTGACGACGTTGTCGAGGAATGCCCGGTCGTGACTGACCATCAGCACGGTGCCCTTGAAGGTCAGCAGAACCTCTTCGAGCAGCTCCAGGGTTTCGACGTCCAGGTCGTTGGTGGGTTCGTCGAGCACCAGCAGGTTGGCTGGCTTGCTGAACAGCTTGGCCAGCAACAGACGGGCACGCTCGCCACCGGACAGCGCCTTGACCGGCGTGCGGGCACGTTGCGGGCTGAACAGGAAGTCGCCGAGGTAGCTCAGCACATGACGGCTCTGGCCGTCGATATCGATGAAATCACGTCCCTCGGCAACGTTGTCGATCACGGTCTTTTCCAGATCGAGCTGGTGACGCAACTGGTCAAAATAGGCGACGTCCAGACGCGTACCGACTTCAACCTTGCCGCCGGTCGGCTGCAGGTTGTCGAGCATCAGCTTGAGCAGCGTGGTCTTGCCGGTACCGTTGGCGCCGAGCAGACCGATACGGTCCTCGCGCTGCAGGACCATGGAGAAATCCTTGATCAGGGTCGGCCCGCCAGGGTGGGCGAAGCTGACGTTATCGAGGACCATGACCTGCTTGCCGGATTTCTCGGCAGTGTCGAGCTGAATGTTGGCCTTGCCGGTACGCTCCCGACGCTCGCTGCGTTCTACACGCAGCTCCTTGAGCGCACGCACGCGACCTTCGTTACGGGTACGACGCGCCTTGATGCCCTGACGGATCCAGACTTCTTCCTGGGCCAGACGCTTGTCGAACAGTGCGTTGGCGGTCTCTTCGGCGGCCAGCGCGGCTTCCTTGTGGACCAGGAAACTGGCGTAGTCGCCGTCCCAGTCGATCAGGCCGCCGCGGTCCAGCTCAAGGATGCGGGTCGCAAGGTTTTGCAGGAATGCCCGGTCGTGCGTGATGAACAGCACTGCACCCTGGAAATCCTTGAGGGCTTCTTCAAGCCAGGCGATGGCGCCGATATCCAGGTGGTTGGTCGGCTCGTCGAGCAACAGCAGGTCCGGCTCGGACACCAGAGCCTGAGCCAGCAGAACACGGCGACGCCAGCCACCGGACAGTTCGGCCAGGGTTTTGTCGGCAGGCAGCTGCAAGCGGCTGAGGGTGCTCTCGACCAGTTGCTGCAGGCGCCAGCCATCACGGGCTTCGAGGTCCTGCTGAACATGCATCAGCTTGTTCAGGTCTTCCTCGGTGACGCAGTTCTGCGCCAGGTGGTGGTACTCGGCCAGCAAGGCACCGACGCCATCCAGACCTTCGGCAACCACGTCGAACACCGTCCGTCCGTCGGCTACCGGCAATTCCTGCGGCAATTCACCGATCTTGAGGCCGGGCGCACGCCAGACAGCCCCTTCATCAGGCTTCTGAACGCCTTTTACCAGCTTCAACATGCTGGATTTGCCTGTGCCGTTACGGCCGATGATGCACACCCGCTCGCCACGGGCGATCTGCCAGGACACCTTGTCCAATAACGGCATGGCGCCGAAAGCAAGGGACACATCGCTGAATTTGAGCAGGGTCATGAGCTTCTCCAAAAACCGGGCGCGCATTCTACCTGAGATAGCAGGCAGATGTCGGCATTCGTGGCACCGCCGCGCGCCTCGACAAGACTTTATGAGCGCCAATTATTTCCATATGAGACAAGCTCGTCGGCAATGCTTTCACCAAGAGCTGGCAAAAGGCTAAGCTAGCAATACTTTTCACCGACTCATCTGCTCGGAAGTCTCATGCGCAGTCGTTTGTTCAGCCTTTTATCGTGCCTGCTCCTCTCCGCCACCGCCGTCCAGACTGCTCATGCGGTAGACCTCAACCAACAACGCAAGTATTACGACGAAGCAAAGCGCGCACTGGCCAAAGGCGATTCCGGCCCCTACCAGATGTACGCCACGGCCCTGGCCGACTATCCGCTGGAGCCTTACCTCGAATACGACGAACTGACGACACGCCTGAAAACGGCAAGCAATCCCGAAATCGAGAAGTTTCTTGCCGAGCACGGCGACCTGCCGCAAGCCAACTGGATGAAGCTGCGCTGGTTGCGCTGGCTGGCCGAGCGTGGCGACTGGCAAACCTTCGTCAAGTATTACGACCCGAAGATGAAGTTCGTCGAGCTGGATTGCCTGTACGGGCAGTATCAGCTGAACAGCAACAAGCGCGCCGAAGGCTTTGCCAGTGCCGAAAAGCTGTGGATGACCGGCAAGACATTACCCGCGGCCTGTGACGGTTTCTTTGCCCAGTGGGCGGCCGCCGGCCAGTTGACCGAACAGAAGCGCTGGCAGCGCGCCAAGCTGGCGGCACAGACGCGCAATTACAGTCTGGCCAGCACGCTGGTGGACAGCCTCAACTCGCTGGCACCGCAAGGCCGTCTGCTGCTGGCGGTCGCGCAGAAACCGGAGATGGTCAGCAACCCGTCGCAATTTGCCCCGGTAGACGAGGCGATGTCCGATGTGGTCGGTCTCGGCCTGCGCCGGCTCGCCAAGCAGGACCCGCAGAAAGCCCTGTCGATGCTCGATGGCTATGCCGCGACCATGCATTTCTCCCGCGAAGAGCAGGTCGAGATCGCCAAGGAAATCGGCCTGACCCTGGCACGTCGTTATGACGACCGCGCACTGGAGGTCATGACCAGATACGACCCTGAATTGCGTGACGACACCGTGACCGAATGGCGCCTGCGCCTGCTGCTGCGCCTGGGTCGCTGGGAAGACGCCTACGAGCTGGCGCGCCGACTGCCCAAGGATCTGGCAGCGACCAATCGCTGGCGTTACTGGGAAGCCCGCTCTCTGGAACTGGCACAACCCAACAGCCCGCTGATTGCCGCGCTGTACAAGGATGTCGCCAAGGAGCGTGATTTCTACGGGTTTCTGGCTGCCGACCGCACTCAAAGCCCCTACCAGCTCAACAACAAGCCGCTGGTGCTGAGCCAGGCACTGATCAACAAGGTACGCAACACGCCAGGCGTGCGTCGCGCACTGGAGTTTCACGATCGCGGCGAGATCGTCAACGGCCGACGCGAGTGGTATCACGTGAGCCGCCTGTTCAATCGTGACGAGATGGTTGCCCAGGCCAAGCTGGCCTATGACATGCAATGGTATTTCCCGGCAATCCGTACCATCAGCCAGGCGCAATACTGGGACGATCTGGATATTCGCTTCCCGATGGCGCACCGCGACACGCTGGTACGCGAAGCCAAGGTGCGCGGCCTGCATTCGAGCTGGGTGTTCGCCATCACGCGCCAGGAAAGCGCCTTCATGGACGATGCCCGCTCGGGCGTCGGCGCCAGCGGGCTGATGCAACTAATGCCTGCCACCGCCAAGGAGACTGCGCGCAAGTACAGCATCCCGCTGGCCTCGCCTCAGCAGGTGCTGGATCCGGACACCAACATCCAGCTGGGCGCCGCCTACCTGAGCTCGGTGCATGCGCAGTTCAACGGTAATCGGGTGCTCGCTTCAGCGGCCTACAACGCAGGTCCCGGGCGCGTGCGCCAATGGCTCAAAGGTGCCAACCATCTGGCCTTCGATGTCTGGGTAGAGAGCATTCCATTCGATGAGACCCGTCAGTACGTGCAGAACGTGTTGTCGTACTCGGTGATCTACGGCCAGAAACTCAACTCGCCGCAGCCTCTGGTGGACTGGCACGAGCGGTTTTTCGACGACCAGTGACCGGTCGGCAGGAGTGCTGCGTTAAGCACTCCTGCCAGACAACGGCGGCGCCTGCCCCTACTCCAGCACTTCGACTGACATCCCCACTTCAAGCTCGCCCAAACCCTCGTTGACCACGTTCTGACCGAACAGCACGCTGCCTTCCACTTCCCGATAAGTCTTGAGCGTAGCGAACGGTTCGCGATCTGCACTGCGCTCGCCGGTTGCCGGGTCGACGGTGGTGAGGATGCAGCGCGCACAAGGCGTGAGCAGCTGGAACTCGATGTCGCCGATGCGGATACGTTTCCAGCCATCCTCGGCAAAGGCCTCGGCCCCTTCGATCACCAGATTGGGTCTGAAGCGCAGCATTTCCATCGGCCTGCCCATGCGCGCTGACAGGTCATCGAGCGAGCCCTGGCCGATCAGCAGCAATGGAAAACCATCGGCAAAGCTCACCCGGTCGTTGACCGTCTGATAGCCGCCAGGGATCCAGCGTGCACGCTCTGCCGGCAGATAGACCATACGCGTGGGCTTGCCGATAAACCGGCTGACCCATTCGGCTGCCTCATCGCCCGCGTCCGGCACCTGCAACGAGTCACGCCAGACGGTCACACCCCGCAGGTTCAAGTCGATATCCGGCGGAACCGCGACATCCAGAGGCTCGAAGCCGGGTGCCGAAAGCGTTACACCGCCGCTGGCGTTCCACAACACCGACAGTTGGGACATGTGCGGCAGCGCGCGCTGAGTGAAGAACCTGCCATTGCCGGCGTCGACCAGCATCCAGCGTCGATCACCCGCCAACCCCAACGCATCGAACGATGCGCGCTGCATCAACTCGGCCTTGCAGGATTTGAGCGGGAAACGATAGAGCGAGCTGAGACGTAACATGGGCGCCGATTCCTTTGAGGGCTGGATAAGCTTTGCTGCAGACAGCAAAGCTTATCCGATGCCGGAGCCGGCGGCACTCGCGATGTAGAATCGAGCGCGGTGTCAGACAATCATCAGAAGACGTTCGCGCACAACCTCGACCAGCTTGTCGGGCTGGAATTTGGAAAGGAAGTTGTCACAGCCGACCTTCTTGACCATCGATTCGTTGAAGCTGCCGGACAACGAGGTATGCAGGACGATGTACAAACCGCGCAGGCGTGCATCGTTACGAATCTCGGTGGTCAGACGATAGCCGTCCATTTCCGGCATTTCCGCATCGGTGAACACCATCAGCAGCTTCTCATGCACGTTCTCGCCTGCATCCGCCCAGGCCTTGAGCATGTTCAGCGCCTTGAGGCCATCGCTGGCGACGTGCAGCTTGAGGCCCAACTGAGACAGCGTGTCGCGCAGCTGCGCCAGCGCGACCTTGGAGTCGTCGACCAGCAACACTTCGCGGCCAAGGGCATTTTCCAGCACCGGGTCTTCAAGCTTCTCGCGGGACACCTTGGCGTTGTAAGGCACGATCTCGGCGAGTACTTTTTCAACGTCGATGATTTCTACCAGTTGATCATCGACCTTGCTGATCGCGGTCAGGTAATGCTGACGACCGGCGCTGACCGGCGGCGGCATGATGGCATCCCAGTTCATGTTGACGATGCGGTCGACGCCGCCAACCAGGAACGCCTGAACCGATCGGTTGTATTCGGTGACGATGATCGTGCTGCCTGGACCCGGCACCAGCGGACGCATGCCGATGGCCTGGGAGAGGTCGATGACCGGAAGGGTCTGGCCGCGCAGGTTGACCACGCCACACACAAACGAGTGACGTTGCGGCATGAGGGTCAGCTTGGGTAGCTGCAATACTTCCTGGACCTTGAACACGTTGATCGCAAACAACTGCCGACCGGCAAGGCGAAACATGAGGATTTCCAGGCGATTCTCGCCCACCAGTTGTGTGCGCTGATCTACTGTGTCGAGAATGCCTGCCATTATTAGCTCCTGAAGCGATGGTCGCGTTGATTCTGTTGAGCCTGTATCGGCTGAAATCAGCCGGACCTTAATGGCGATGAACGGCCACTCTCAAGCATTGATGTCATTTTAGCATCATGCTTTACTGGTGTCGCTTTCAAGACACGTAAATCCAGCCACAAACCAGCACCGGAAATGCCTCGGTAGCCCTTTGGGCCAAAGCCGAATCAAAGACCTGCAAAAAGTCAATCAGGGATAACCTGATATGATCGACATCTAATTGCCACTATTGTGACGGCATTCTCACTACATGAATGGCATCCGATTTGTGTCCGCGTCCCAATCCTTGCAATCGAGCGACGCTGGCAACATTCAGAAACGCCCTACATACTTTTGTTTGAAATCGACATTAACTGTCAGCCATTCGCCGCGGGCGGAAGTTCGCTATCCATGATCAGTGGAGACAAAGGATGCTGAGCCACAACGATTGGCAGCACAAGCACGACGAGTTCCTGAACCTGTCTCAGGCACTTTTGCACAAGTCGGAAGAATGTCTTTCGCATCTGGAGCTGATCCCCAACGATGAGGACGCTACCGGCTGCCTGCTGACAACCCTGCGCAAGCTGGCGCAGGAGGCAGAAGCCGTTCCTGTGCCGTGCATTGCCGATTTTTCCCGCCAGTTGTGTCAACTGTTGAAAACCGGCAGCCAGGCCAGCGAGCTTTCCCAGGAAGCCGTGCTGGCAGTCAAGAACTGCCTGACACTGATGTACTGGCAAGTCGAACTTCTCGATCCGCACACCGGCGAGTTGACGATGGACGACCACGAACAGCTCGAGCTGCTGGAAAAACTGGCCAGCGTCTCCGCGCAATCGGCCTCGCCGAAAGATGCGACCCGCCAATAACACTCGATAACGCCCGGCCGTTGAGCATCGCATCGCGATGTCATTGAGGCAGCGTTGTCACGTCAGCATTTTCCGTTCATTGTCTTCACTGCCGCTAACATCGTCTTCAAGCATGACCGGAGACTGCACACGCGCTTGAGCGGCCCCATTTGCACAAGAAATCACAATGACCTGCAATCTGTTACTGGTCGACGACCACTCCCTTATCAGAGCCGGCGTGCGAGCGCTGGTTGCAGACATGCCTGGATACACCATCCTGGGCGAAACGGCTGACGGCGCGCAGCTGGCGGGTCTTGCGCAGCAGCTCAAGCCCGACATCATCCTGTTCGACATCTGCATGAAAAGTGTCGACGGCCTGGATGCACTCGAGCAGCTGTTGAAGGTGCAACCGCACTGCAAGGTGTTGATCCTGTCGATGCAGAACGATCCGGACATGATCATGCGTGCGCTCGACATTGGCGCGCAGGGCTACCTGCTCAAGGACACTACGGCTGCGGAACTCGAACAGGCACTGGGGGCGCTGCGTGGCAACGAGCGCTACCTGAGCCCGGCCATTGCCCACACCGTCATCGAGCGCGCCCTGCGTGGCAAGCGATCTGACAGGGCCCGGTCGGCAAAGGAACGGTATCACCTGACCGCTCGGCAACTTGAAATCCTGCGCCTGATCGTGCGCGGCAAGTCCACACGCGAGATCGCCGATGGCCTGGGACTGAGCGTCAAGACCATCGAGACTCACCGCGCCCAGGTCATGAAGCGCCTGCAGATATTTGACGTGGCCGGGTTGGTGCTGTTCTGCGTTCGCGAACGGATTATCAGTCTGGACGATTGAGCTTCGGTGCGCCGCCCAGTAACGGCGAGTCCGCTGGCAGGTGCACGTGAAGCGCGCCTGGCCGGGCCTCGAAACGCAGGTCCTCGCCCGACAGCGGCTCACCGTCCAGATTGATATCCAGACCCTGGGTGGACTTGAGTTCTACCCACGGCAAACGCGCACGAATGAACATATTGTCGATACCCAGCCCACCCTCCAGAAGGCTCCTCAGCGTGCCGACCACTTCCTGAGGCGCCGGCAGGATACTGATGTCGAGCAGACCATCGTCGGCCAGTGCGGTCGGGCACAGCTCGTGTCCACCGCCCGCCTGCCGACCATTGCCGATACCCAGGGCAAGCAGATCGCCGCGCCAGTGGAAGTCCGGCCCGGTGAGCTCGCCATGCGCCGAATGCAGCTCGCTGAATCGGGTCAGGCCGGTAAACAGATAGGCGGCCCCCCCCAGCACCTTCTTCAGGTCCTCGGACGTGTTCGCCGTGACCTGGCTGCCAAACCCGCCGGTCGCCATGTTGAGGAACAGCTTGCCGCCGACCTCACCTAGATCGACGGCACGCGGGGCCACGTCCATCAGTTGCAGGGCTTTGGAGACCTCCAGCGGCACGCCGGCCGCACGGGCAAAATCGTTGGCAGTCCCCAGCGGCAGAATAGTCAGGCTGGCACTGGTTTCGGCCAGTGCCAGGGCTTCGGCGATATCGCGCAAGGTGCCGTCGCCACCACCTGCGACGATGTGCCGATGGCCGGCCGCCAGGGCTTCGCTGACCAGGCGCTGGGCATCGCCAGCTTCCCAGGTGAGTCGCACGTCCAGTTCCCAGCCCTGCTTGCGCTTGTCTGCCACCGCGTCACGCACGTCTTCATTGAGCGCCTGTTTACCGTGAAGAATGAGCATTGCCCTGCGTTGTGTCATGACACCTCCTCTGCCGAACCCTACGAATTGAAGCCTGCGAGCGATGCTCTTTGTGTAATCGGCGCCCGCCTACATTTCGCACGACGCATGACTGTGACCCCGGGCAGTCGGAAAAAGCCCATCCATTTCGGAAAAATTTTTCACCCCCGCAACAGCTCGTCTACCCCTGCCGGCACTGGGGAAAACCACGCAACGGGCTGTCAGGATCAACGCCTGCATCAAGGCTGAAGCACTTTTGCCCTGTCGCTATTCGTTTCATGAGCTTTACTGACAGCATTACCCTCACTTGAGGGAAATTTCCTTCACAAATGATTGAAAAGGCTTAAATAAAATCCGCTAAGGGACGACATATATAAAGTGATATCTACAAAAGACGATCCGAATTCCTCATACGCACGACGCGTAACTGGCTACGCTTGGACACTGTCCACGTAGAAACGCCTTTCGGGTGTTGCAGGCAGACAATAGAAAGACATCCAGGATCAGCAGAATTCAGATGCATACAGGGAGTAAGGGATTTCTATGAGGTTGCAGCCCGTTGACAGTCTTTCGCTGACCCGCACCAGCCTGGTCGAATACTTTCTTTTTGGCATCCGCCTGGCTCACGGTATCGCCTGCATTTTGCCGGGCCTCCTGATCATGCTGCTGATCAAGGATGGCAGCCCGGAAACACAGAAGAGCTACATGGCCATGCTGCTGTTTTTCGGCTTTGTCGGGCTGCTGG
Source organism: Pseudomonas sp. MEJ108 (assembly GCF_030208985.1). Taxonomy (NCBI): domain Bacteria; kingdom Pseudomonadati; phylum Pseudomonadota; class Gammaproteobacteria; order Pseudomonadales; family Pseudomonadaceae; genus Pseudomonas; species Pseudomonas sp. MEJ108. The sequence goes on along the minus strand of NZ_JARVSW010000035.1, from coordinate 18,000 downwards.
TGTTTCAGGCCATGGGCGTCTATTCCGAAGCACTGTTCAGCAACGACCTGCGCATGGGCGCAATGGCGCTGGCCTGGACTGCCGCCTTCGGACTGTTGCTGTTCATGCAGCAGGCGATGGGCCTGTTCGGCTACCTTCCCCCCGAAGAACTGCTGATCTGGTACCTGACCAGCCTTGCGCTGTTCGGCATCATTCGCCTGCTGTTGCTGATGCTGTTCAAACATCAGATGCGCAAGGGCGTCTTCCTGCAGCATGCCGTGATCCTCGGCGCGACGGAAAACGGCCAGCGTCTGGCCGAATACCTGCTTGAACATCAGGACATTCGTTCGGGGGTGACCGGCTTTATCGACGACCGTATCGGGCGCATGCCAAAGACCGTCGCCAACCTGCCACTGCTGGGCAATACCAACGACCTGGAACGGCTGATCCGTGAAGAGAAAGTGACTCAGGTGCTGGTCGCCCTGCCCTGGACGGCAGAAAACCGCATGGACTACATCATCCGCGAATTGCGCAGGCTACCGGTCAATGTGTTGCTGGTGCCGGACATGATCGCTTTTCGACACACTCACAACCGCATCACCGAAGTCGCCCGGCTGCCGATGTTCAATGCCTCGGACCTGCCGCTCAGTGGCTGGTCGCCGTTCATCAAACGCGCTGAAGACATCGTGCTGTCATCGCTGGCATTGCTGGCGCTGTCCCCCTTGATGCTGCTGGTCGCACTGGCGATCAAGCTCGATTCGCCAGGCCCGGTGTTTTTCCGTCAGAAGCGCTATGGGTACAACAATCGCCTGATCGAAGTGTTCAAGTTCCGCTCCATGCATCAGCACCAGGCCGATGCGACGGCCGAGCGGCAAACCACCCGCGGCGACGCCAGAATCACCCGGGTCGGACGCTTCATTCGCAAGACCAGCCTGGATGAACTGCCACAGCTGTTCAACGTGGTGGCGGGCAGCATGTCGATGGTCGGGCCGCGCCCGCATGCCACGGCGACCAAGGCTGCCGGGATTCTGTTCGAGCAGGCAGTGAAGGAATACACCTCGCGGCATCGCGTCAAACCAGGCATTACCGGGCTTGCGCAGATCAACGGCTATCGGGGTGAAACCGACACCGTTGAAAAAATCGAAAAACGCGTCGAGTTCGACCTTGAGTACATAGAAAACTGGTCCGTCTGGTTCGACCTCTACATCCTTATGCGCACTGTGCCTGCAGTGCTATTCACCCGTGAGGCTTACTGATGAGCACGCTCATTCCCTGCATCATTGCCGGCGGCTCCGGCACACGCCTGTGGCCGGTTTCGCGTGAAGCCATGCCCAAGCCGTTCATGCGCCTGCCAGATGGCCAGAGCCTGCTGCAGAAGACCTTTCTGCGTGCAGTCGGCCTGCCCGGCGTCGAGCGTCTGCTGACGGTGACCAACCGGGAAGTGTATTTCCGCACGGTGGACGACTACCGCCAGTTGAACAAGGGCAATGCACGCCTGGATTTCATCCTTGAGCCTTTCGGCCGTAATACGGCAGCTGCGGTTGCCGCTGCGGCACTGCATGTCAGCCAGCTGTATGGCGATGAGGCGCAACTGCTGGTGTTGCCTGCCGATCACCTGATTACCGACGTGGCGGAATTCTCCAGAGCAGTGACGGCTGCACAGAAGCTGGCCGCAGAGGGCTGGCTGGTGACGTTCGGCATCCTGCCGACCGCGCCGGAAACCGGTTTTGGCTACATCGAGAAAGGCCCGGCACTCAATGCCGACGCCTGTCAGGTCGCCCGTTTTGTCGAAAAACCGGACGCGATCACTGCCCAGGGCTATCTGGACAGTGGTCAGCATTTCTGGAATGCCGGCATGTTCTGCATGCGCGCCGACGCCGTGCTTCGCGAGTTGCGCACGCATGCGCCGGACGTCCTGAGCGCCGTCAGCGCGTGCCTGGAATCGAGCCCGCGCAAGGAAGGCAACCGTGAGCTGCAGGTCGAGCTGGACAGTGAGTCGTTTGCCCTGACACCGGACATTTCCATCGACTACGCGCTGATGGAACGCTCCGACAAAGTCGCCGTGGTGCCTTGCCGGCTTGGCTGGAGTGATATCGGCTCATGGCAGGCGGTGCGTGAACTGTCTCCGGTCGATGCGCAAGGCAACTACTGCAATGGCGAGACGGTGCTGCACGACGTCAGCAATTGCTACATCGATTCCCCCAAGCGTCTGGTGGGCGCGATCGGCCTGGACAATCTGATCATCATCGACACCCCCGACGCCTTGCTGATCGCCGACGGCGGCCGCAGCCAGGACGTCAAGATCATCGCTCAGGAGCTCAAGCGTCAGGGCCATGATGCCTATCGCCTGCACCGCACCGTTACACGCCCCTGGGGCACCTACACCGTCCTCGAAGAAGGCAAGCGTTTCAAGATCAAGCGCATCGTGGTTCGCCCGCAGGCGTCACTGTCGTTGCAGATGCACCATCACCGCAGCGAACACTGGATCGTGGTCAGCGGCATGGCCCGCGTCACCAACGGCGAGCGCGAGTTCATGCTGGATACCAATGAATCGACCTTCATCAAACCGGGCCACACACACCGTCTGGTCAACCCCGGCGTCATCGATCTGGTGATGATCGAGGTGCAAAGCGGCGAGTACCTGGGCGAAGACGACATCGTGCGTTTTACCGACATTTATGGACGTGTACCCGATAAGGCCATGAAGAGCTGATCGGCGCAGCAACAAGCGCCGCTTGATTCAAGCGGCACGCAATCGACAGCACCCGGAACAGGCATGACCCGCCAACATGAATTTATTACCCGCGAGGGAGCCGTATTTGTGCATGACAGGAGTTCAGGAACAATGAAAAGCATGATGCTGATCGCCAGCTTATTGCTGTTGAGTGCGTGCAATACCCCTTCCAGGGTGGGCCTGCCCGATGACCGTGCGCAAATCGAGGCCGGCCAGGCTGCGGGCCGCGCACTGGCTGGCAAGCCACTGCCGCCGGAGCGAATCCGCCCCGGTGACACGCTGCGCATCGTGCGCAACAGTGGCGAGGCGCCGTCGATTTCAGCGTTTACCGCCAACTCCATCTATGAACTGACCCTGTTTCAGGTACTCAACGACGGCACCTTTTCCTACCCTTATATCGGCACCGTCAAGGCTGCGGGCCTGACCCTCCAACAGTTGAACGACCTGCTGGAAAGCAAACTGCAGAGCGTCTACCGCGAGACCGCGCTGACCATCAACATTTCCCAGTCACCGGGTAACACGGTGTTTGTCGGCGGCGCAGTACGCAACTCGGTCACCTTGCCGGTCAACGTCGCCACCAACCTCGACCAGGCCATCGTCGGCGCGGGCGGCGTGGCGCTCGATGCCGATGCCGGTCAGGTCGCGCTGCTGCGTCAGGAAGAAAACGGGCTCTACAAGACCTACTTCTTCGATTACAGCAAATTCCTCTGGGCAGGCGGCGCCGGTGGCCCTACCGCCCCGGTCCTGTTGAAACGCGGCGATATCGTGTTCGTTCCCAAATCATCGGTCGGCAACAAGGTTGACGGCGTATCCCTGTATTTCAACCAGTTGATCCCCTTCGCGAAGTCGATCGGCCTGGGCCTGAACTACGAGCTGCGCAACAACAATTAATTGTCAGGGAAACAGACATGATCAACATCCGCTCATTCCGCGACTTGCTGCGCCTGCTGTTCATCTTCCTGCGCGAAGTCAGGATTACCGTGCTGGCGACGTTCGTCATCATTCTTCTGGGCGCGTTTCTGCTCCCTAACCGCTATGAGTCCACCGCCCTGTTGCTGGTCAAGCCAGGCCGCGACAGCAGCACTGTGCCAATCGAGTTGTCCGACCGACAGGCCATCGTGATACCGAGCGGCCTGCGCGATCCGCTGCTCGACGAGGAGCGCATGCTCAGCGGGCGGCCGATCATGCGTGCGGTGTCCGAGAAATACCTCGCCGAGCTGTCCATGGTGCCGCCTGAAACCGGCGTTCTGGCCTCGGTAAAGAACGGCATCAAGACCGTCGTCGGAGCGCTCGTCAACGGCGTGCGCAGCGTTCTGCAATTCATCGGGCTGGTGGAACACCGCTCCCAGGCCGAACGTCTGGCCGAGGATCTGGAGAAAAACTTCAAGGTCAGCCATGAGCCTGGCTCATCAGTGATGGAGCTGAGGTTTACCTGGAGCGACCCGGAAGTCGCGCAGACCGTGCTCAGGACCTGGATCACCGAGTACCAGACGCAGCGCACCAAGACACTGGGCCGGGTCAGCCTGTACGCGTTCTACGAAGCGGAAGTTAAGACGACCGGTGCGAACATCATCGAGTACAAGAAGCAGATCCAGAACTACCTGAACCAGTTGAGCGCGGTAAGTATTTCCCAGCGTCTGGCCGACACCTCGCAGGCGCTCAACGATCTGCGCACCGAGCGCAACAACACCACCCGCTCGATTGCCTCGACCAAGGCAGGTCTGGACCTGCTGAAGAAACAACTGGCAGAGCAGCCAAAGACCGTCTCGGCAGGCCGCGAACTGGCCCTCAACCCCAACCGCCAGGACTTGCAGAACCGCATCAACGGCAAGGAAGTGGAGCGTCAGGAAATGCTTCGCTCATTCAAGGACGAGGCGCCGCCGATTCGTGCGATCAACGCGGAAGTCAGTAACCTCAAAAAGCTGCTCAAGGAACAGGACGCCACCGTACAGCGTTCCGAAAGCATCACGCCCAACCCGATCTACAACCGCATGCAGAACGTGTACGCCGACCAGCAGACCAGCTACGCGCGCCTGCAAACCCAGTTCATCCAGCAGAACGAGCAAATCGCGCAACTGGAGCGCGACCGCCAGCAGGCACTGAATCTGGAGCCGGAACTGTCACGCCTGCAGAACGAGCTGGATGCGGCAGAGAAAAGCTATGCGCTGTACAAAAACAGCCTGGAAAAATCGCGTATCGACCGTGAACTGGACAACAGCCAGATCAGTAATATCGCGACCATCGAGGAGGCGACCTTCAACCCCAGCCGGGTATTCCCGAAAAGCCTGATGATGCTGTTTCTGGCGTTCCCGCTGAGCGTCGTGGTCGGTGCCGTGGCACTGTACTTCTTCTACCTGCTGGACCAGCGCATTCATGACGGCGACAAGATCGAAAGCAGCTTCGGTGTTCCGGTCTGGACCAGCCTCCCCGACCTCGACCGTGCCCAGGAACGCAGTGCAGCCCTCACCTCGAACCTGCATCGGGTGTACGGCATTCTGCCGCTGGACCAGGTAGAAGAGCGCGGGCTGACCATCGGTTTTACTTCGGTCAAGTACGGGGCCGGCGTGTCGTTCGTGATCGCGCGCTTGAGCGCGCTGCTGATCGAACAGGGCCATCGGGTACGCACCGAAGGCCGCAGTCCGGCCATTCCGGGCGAAATTGTGCTGATCAACGCTTCGGCGCTGTCGGCGAATCAGGATGCCTTTGTGCTGTTGCGCAAGGCTGACCTGATCGTGCTGGTGGTTCGCGCCCAGGACACCACGGTGCCGATGCTGGAAGACACGCTGAACAACCTCAACACAGCGTTCAAGAAAGTCGACGGCATCATCATCAACCGTCGTCGCTTCGAAGTGCCTGAAAAGGTCCTGAGTTTTCTCAAGCGGATCGGGAGCCGAGGCTGATGCGAATAGCGTTGCTTGCGCCGCTGCCACCCGAACAGAACGGCATCGCCGATTACGCCGGACATCTGCGGCATGCGCTTGAAGGCCTGGGTCTGCAGATCAGTACACCGCTGCAAGGCGTCGGCAACGATCCACGCGCTGCAGAACAGCGCGTGGCTGAAACGGACTGGAGCGGCATCGATCTGGTCCACGCCGAACTGGGCGGCGGGCGACTGGCGGAGTTTCAAGCGCTGCGCGCGCTGCGTCGGCGCTTCCCGAGGCTGCCATTGACCGCGACCGTGCACGATCCCGAGCGGCTGGTCTGGCGGCGCGAGAAACTGCCCTGGCCGTTGTCGGTGGTCAGCGGCATGCGCTCGCCGCTGCCGGAGATCGCCACGGTACTGGCCGATCCGCTGTGCCTGCATGAAGAACGGCAACTGGCGCGGCACATGACCCGTCTGGTGACCCTGACCCAGGCGGGCAGCCAGAGCCTGCGCCAGCGCATGGGTCTGACAGCGGCGCAGATGGCCGTCATCAATCACGGCAACCTCGACATCGCCCCCGCGCCGTTGCCGCCATTGAACCCTCTGCGCCTGCTGTATTTCGGCTTCATTTATCGCGGCAAGGGTATCGAAGACCTGCTCGATGCGCTGTCCAGCGTATTCATTGCTCAGCCTGCACTGCGCTCGAGCGTGCGCCTGACCCTGGCCGGCGGCAGCGAGCCGGAAATGGCCTTCGGCCCATCCGGCAGTTATCTGGAACAACTGCGACTGCGCATCCGCCAACTGGGCCTTGTCGACCTGATCGACTGGCAACTGGACCTGCCTGCCGAGCAGATCCCGCAGGTGATCCAGGCCCACCACGTCATGGTTCTGCCCTATCGCGAATCGAGCAAACTGAAGATTCTCGGCAAGCTGCGCGGCACCAGTGGCGCGCTGTCGTGGGCGGTGGCCTGTGGCAGAGGCGTAATCACTTCGGATGCACGCTCGTTTGCCGAAGAGGTCTCGCATGGCAACGGCACGATCTACCCGCAAGGCGATGTCGAGGGGCTGGCACGAGCCCTGGCGCGTGCCTGCGCAACACCGGATCTGGTCAGGCTATGGGCCGACAACGCCGCGCAGATGGGCAAGGCCAGGGTCTGGAGCCATACCGCAGAACATTTTCAGGATGTATTTCGCCAGGCCTGCCAGGAGAAGTGACATGCAGCGTCCATCCAGATTCGGGCAACTCGTCACCCGCATACTGCTCGGCGCAACGCTGAGCTGTGCCGCGCAGGCGTCAACGGTCCTCAAGGCTCCGCGTGAAGTGGTCTGGGCGGACTTTCTGGGCGTCAACGTACAGTTTCAGTATTTTGCTCCGGACATCTATCAGCAGCAGATGAGCCGTCTGGACGAACTGGGCCTGAACTGGGTAAGACTGACCATTCACTGGCCAGTGATCGAGCCGCAAAAGGATCGCTACGCCCTGACCGAACTGGACGCCGCCATGACTGCGATCAAGGCGCACAATTACAACACTGTCGCGTACCTGGTCGGGTCGGCGCCTTTCGCCAGCAGCGCGCCGGCCGACGCAAAGGGCCGCGATCAATATCCGCCGACGGATTTCAACGTGTTTGCCGCACGCATGACGGCCCTGGCCCAGCGCTATCCGCAAGTGAACAACTGGCAGATCTGGAACGAGCCGAACATCGTCTGGCTGCCCAAAGAGGATCCGGCTGCCTATGGCCGCTTGTTGACCACCACTGCCAACGCGATTCGCGCCGCCCTGCCGGACAAGACGATCGTTACCGCTGGCATGGCTTATTACAGTCAGATGCACAGCACCTCCGGCTACATGCTGCAGACCCTGCTCGATAACGGCCTGGGCCAGCAGAATATCGTCGCGGCCTATCACCCCTATTCCGAGTACCCGGAAGGCGATTCCACACCGGATCGCGATTTTCTGGTGCGCGCCAATGCCATGAACCAGTTGTTGCACAGCAATGGCGTCAAGCAGGTGTGGGCCACTGAATGGGGCTGGTCGAGCTATGCAGGCCCGGTGGAGATGCAGCACCTGATTGGCACCTCCGGCCAGGCTGATTACACCCTGCGACGTCTGGCGCTGATGAGCGCCATGGATTTCCAGCGCATCTTCCTGTTCAACCTCAGCGATCTGGACGAGCGCGCCTCGGCCCGCGATCAGGGCTACGGACTGCTTGACCTGCAAGCCAGTCCCAAACCGGTCTATACCGCGCTGCAGAACTTTCTGAAAATCACCGGCCCGCGCCTGCAACCTGCCGAACCGCCAGCCGTGAGCAGCGTACCGGACGACCTGTATGCCGTTCCGTGGACGCGTGCAGACGGCACGCATTTGCTGATGTTCTGGAGTGCGGCGGGCACGTCATTGAATTTCCCGGCTATCACCGACGCGGTGGTTCACGACCCCTTGACCGGTAGCCGTACCCCGCTGTCCGGCAGCCAGGGCGTCACCCTGCTGCTGAAGCCGACTCTGCAAATTCTGGAATGGAAGCCCTGAGCCATGCGAATCCTGTGGACACTCCCCTACCTGCCCTGGCCCACCACCAGTGGTGGCAAGACCCGGGAATACCATTTGTTGCGCAACCTGGCTGGGCGCGGTCATCGCATCACGCTGCTGGTGCAGTCCAAGAACCCGCTGGACGACGACGCGCGCGCGGCAATGGAGCCTTGGCTGGAACGCCTGATCGTGATCGAACGCCGCCCGCTGCTCAGCCTGCGTACGCTGCTGGCTGTGGCCTTTGCAGCGCCACCGATGCTGGCCAGCGTGAACGGCTACGCGCCACAACTGGAAAAAGCCTTCGAGCAGTTGCTGAAGGAGGACTGGGACATTATCCAGTTGCAGCACACTTATGCCTTTCAGCCCTTCGAGCGCGCGCTCAAGCGCTCTGGCAAGCCCTTTGTGCTGACCGAGCACAATGTCGAATCGGACCTGGGTGCCGCCAGCTACGACCGTCTGCCGCGCTGGGCCAATGCCTTCGCGGTCTATGACCGCTGGCGCTACCGGCGCTGGGAAACCCGCGTGTTTCGCCAGACCGGCGAGTTGATCGCGGTCACCGAGGACGATGCCAAGGTACTTTCGCGCCTAAGCGGCAGGGCCACGTCCTATGTCGTCAACAGTGTCGACTGCGATTACTACGCCAGCGTCCATGCGGACCGTCACAGCCATCGCCTGCTGTTCATCGGCAACTATGAATATGGCCCCAATGTCGACGCCATCGAATGGGCGCTGGACGAGATCATGCCGCAGGTCTGGGCTCAGGCACCCCATGTACGGTTTGCCATCGGCGGCTTCGGTATGCCTCAGACCTGGCGCGAGCGCTGGCCTGACCCACGCATTGAATGGCTGGGTTTCGTACCTGACCTGCGTGCCTTGCAAGCCACTGCCTCGATGTTCTTCGCGCCCCTGCGCCAGGGTGGCGGCTCCAAGCTCAAGACGCTGGAAGCCATGGCTGCCGGCCTGCCGGTGGTGACCACCGCGCAGGGGGTTTCCGGGCTGACGGTGCGGCATGGCGAACATTACCTGGGCAGCGAGGATGCCGCCGGGCTGGCGGCACTGATCGCTGAATACACCGATAAACCACTGCAGCTCGAGCAGATTGGCGAAGCCGGCCGCGTTTATGTGCGTGCCCGGCACGACTGGTCCGTTTCGGCCGCTCAGCTGGAAGTGATCTACACCCGTTTTTCGTTCTCCAAGCAAGGATTGCGCTCATGCGTATAGGACTCGACTACCGCGCGGCAGCCGGTTACCCCATCAGCGGCATCGGACGCCAGAACCTGGCACTGGAACAGGCGTTTCGTGAACATCCGGATGTGCAATTGCAGCTGTTCGGCGTGGCCCCCTACGATCATCCGGTACGCCGCGTGATGCATGCCCCGCGCTGGGCCGCCCCCTTGAATTCGGTGCATCGGCTACCGGATCGCCTGCGCTTCGAAGGCCAGTTCCTGCCTGCAGCACTGCGCGACGCCGGTATCCAGATCTACGTGGCCAATATCAACATGGGCCTGCCGCTGGGGCGCAAACCGGCCGATATACGCTACGTATTGCAACTGCACGATCTGTTTCAGCTCACGCAGCACAACAGTCACGGTTCGCGACTCAAAGCCAGGATCTACCGGATGACCGACTACCTGTCGATTGCCTGGTCGCTGAAGGTTGCCGACCAGATCTGGGTGCCTTCGCAATTCACGGCAAACGAAGCTGCTCGTATGTTCCCCAGGATCAAGGCCAAGCTGCGCGTCATACCGCTGCTGGTGGAGGCGTTCAAGGGTGAGCCGGCCGACATCGCGCAACTGCACCTGCCGCTGCGTTACTGGCTGTGCGTGGGCACGCGGGAACCGCGCAAGAACATCAAATGGTTCGTGGATGCCTGGCAGACCGCGCGCATGCAATTCGTCGATACCCCGGAACTGGTACTGGTCGGTGGCGACGATCCGCTGACCGAGGCCCAGCGCCAGTTACCGGGTCTGCATGTGCTCAGCGGCCTGAGCGACGCCGAACTGCACGCCGTCTACAAAAATGCCGAACGGCTCTGGCAACCCTCCACAAGCGAAGGCTTCGGGCTGCCGGTGATTGAAGCGCTGAACAGCGGCACACCGGTTGCGGTGGCCACGGGCTCGTCGCTGGATGAAGTCGCCCCGCCCGACAGCCCGCGCTTTTCACCGCTCGATAGCGGCAATCTGATCAGGTTGATGGGCACCCTGTCGCAGGCCCCCGAAGAAGATCCGGCGATTGCCACAGAATGGACGCAGCGCTATCAGTTGAAAGCCTTTTGCGAGCGTGTGCACGCGGCGCTGGAGGAATTGCGCTGATGCCACTGGCCTTGCCTCTGGGGCTGTTGTTCAGCCTGCTATTCGGCGTGATGATCTGGATGCTGCCCGCGCCTTTGGTGGTGGCGGCAGCGATCGGTATCGTGGCGGTTGCCACGATCATGCGTCGGCCGGTACGCGGGCTGCTGCTGTTCTGCCTGATCGGAACCTTCCTGCCCTACTCGACGGTTCAAATCGGCATTCGTACCACGGTGTCCGAAGCACTGATCATGCTGACCTGGGCCAGCTACCTGCTGCATGGAGTCTTCCAGGAACGCCAGCGTTTGCCCAGCATGCTGCGCCCCGAACGGCTGCTGGTGGCATTGATGCTGTTCAGTGCGTTCCCGTTTCTGGTCGGCCAGTTAACCGTCGTCGCCGAGGGCAACGGCCCGATCAACTGGATACGCTGGCTGTTCAACCTGTCGATCCTGTTTCTGGTGCCGCGCCTGCTGACCGACCTCAAGACGCTGGAAGACGCGATCATTGCGCTGCTCGGCGGGACGCTGCTGCTGCTGGTGCTGTCGATTGGGGTTTACGTCACCAAAGGCTCGGCTACGGCAATCATCCCAATCCTCGGCAGCCTGGGCTACAGCGGTGCCGACATCCTGAGCCAGAGCCTGCTTTCGCTCGCCAGCCGCATGGGCTCACCGTGGATGCACCCCAACGTGGCGGGGGGAGCGCTGGCGATGCTGCTGCCGCTGGCCTTCTGCTTCGGCATGACGCGCAGCGGCGCGGCTCGCAAGCTGGGCCTGACGGTGGCCGCACTGGGCGCGGTCGGCCTGTTGCTGACCGGCTCACGCGGTGCACTGTTGAGCCTGATCGCGATGATGCTGCTGATGGCGCGGCGACGCATTCCGCACTTGGGGCGGTTGCTGATGGGCGGATTGGTGGCCGGGATTCTTCTGCTGATGTTCTACCCGCCTCTGCAAGACCGCCTGATGGGGCTGTTCAGCGATGACGACGCCAGCACCGCGATTCGCTTTCTGGAATACAGCCATTTCCCCGATGCAGTTGCCACGTTCCCGTTCGGCATCGGTTTCAAGACCGACCCACCGGTACTGGGCTATACAGAGTTCGGCATTTCCAACCTGTGGCTGAACTACATTTACAAGATTGGCATACCCGGCATGCTGCTGTTCATCGCCATCACCGTCAGTTGGTGGAAGGAAGTGCGCCCCGGAAGCGGGCGGGTCGTGCTGACTCGCGAAAACGCCATTGCGCTGGGCTGTACGACCGGTGTGCTGGCTGCGCTGTTCAGCGGTCTGTTCGACCATTACTTCAGTTTCACCAGTGTGCTGGTCGCATTGTTCTGGCTATTGGTCGGCATCAGCCTGCACGAAACCAGACGCCTGCGCGCCAGGACCGACACCCCATCCAGACACCTTGACGCCTCACCCGAGCCGGGAGCCTCCTCATGAAACACCGCATGATGCATTCTCATAATCTCAGAGAGGCACTGCCCGATTACGCGCGCAAGATGGCGGTGCCGCTCGACGAGCTGGAAGCCGCCTACCAGTGGATGCTGGACAACGAAGTGTGCTTTGAAACACGTATCAAGGATCGCACCCTGTCGTTCATCTGCTACCTCAATATCGAGCCCAGAATCGAACACCCGCTGGCGCGACGCTTCTACAAGCTGCTGGCCATCGAAACCAAAGGCGCGCTTATCCCGCTGTACGGGATCAACTGGCCGACCCTGCGCGACCGCATGTTGCGGACCTGGGAGCAGGCTTACAACATCCTGATCTGCAAGATCCCCAGCCACACCCTGCGCCTGCTGTGGTTGCGCATCGGCGGCGCGAAGATCGGCAAGGGCTCGACGGTCTGGCGCAACACCGAGGTGCTCGGCGTCGACAGCCTGCGCATCGGCAATGACAGCACGGTGGGCTGGCATTGCCAGCTTGACGCGCGCGGCGGGCTGGTGATCGGCGATCACGTCACCATCGCTTCGCATGTGCTGATCATCGCCGGCGGCCACGATCTCAACGAACCCGAATTCTGGGCAGTAGGCGGGCCGGTGTTCATCGGCGACTATGCATGGATCTGCAGCCGCGCGCTGCTTTCGTTCGGGGCAGACATCGGCGAAGGTGCAGTGGTGGGCGGTAACAGCGTGGTCTCCAAACCGGTTCCGCCCTATGCCATCGTCAGTGGCCCGAATGCGGAAATCAAGGGCGAGCGTGCTCGTGGCCTCAACTACAAGGTGGGCGGCAAAGGCCTGTTCACCTTGTTTCACTGATCAGAAGCACAGACGATGCTGGGTTCGACACTTTGGCTGACACTGGCCACCCTCACCGGTCTGGCTGCCGGATTTGCCCGCGAATGGCTGTTGGTGGCGGCCTGGGGTGCCGGAGGCCAGAGCGACGCATTTCTGGTTTCGATGTTCCTGCCCGAGGCGCTGCGCATGTCACTGGCGGCGGGCTTGCTCAGCGCCGCCGCCCTGCCCCTTTATCAGCAGCGTACCGCTGAACGGCAACAGCGCTGGCTGGGAGGCATGGCACCGCGTCTGTTACTGACCGGGCTGGCAGTGAGCGTCGTTCTGCTGTTGAGCGCCGGTGGGCTGGTGCGCCTGATCGGTCCAGGGCTGGATGCCGACGGCTACGCGCAGGCCGCCAGCGGCCTGCGCTGGCTGGCCTGGTGCGCACCGGGCTTCATGCTGCATGCGCTGTTTTGCGTACCGCTGCAGGCTCGCTCGCGCTTCGTGCTGGCCGGGCTCGGCTCGCTGCTGTTCAACCTGCCGCCGGTCATCTACCTCGCCACGTTCGGCCATGCCTCGACGTCGATCGGGCTGGCCAGCGCGTGCGTACTGGGTAGCGTGCTGATGCCGGGTGTATTGCTGCCAGCCCTGTATCGTTCTGGCTGGCGGCCCTGGCAGTGGCAATCGGAAGCCGGCGCAATGCGTGAGCTGTTGCAGCGCATCGGCCCGCTGCTGAGCAGCAACCTGGCCAGCCAGGGTCTCGCCCTGCTGGAGCGCATGGTGGCTTCGCTACTCGGCGAAGGCGCGGTGACCTGGGTCAACCTGGCGCGCAAACTGATCAACCTGCCGCTGATTGCCTTGATGAGCCTGAATCAGGTGCTGCTCGGGCTGATGAGCGGCAGTGCCGGCGATCAGCGCCTGTCGCTGCTCAAGCGCGGACTGGGCAGCGCGACCTTGCTGACCTTGCCGGCGGTGGCCGGTCTGATCGGCGCGGCTGGCGCTCTGGTGACACTGTTGCTGCCCAATCAGACCCAGGGCGGGCCGCTGCCGGAACTGCTGGCCTGGTTTGCCGCACCGCTGATGTTCGGTGCCTGGAATGCCTTGCTGGCGCGCTATGCCTACGCCGCCGGTGACACACGCCTGCCGCTCAACTGTGAGCTGATCGGCAGCCTGTGCAATGCGCTGCTGCTCGGCGCGCTGCCTTTTGCCTTCGGCCTGACCGGCATCGCCCTCGCCGCGCTGGGCGGCGCACTGGTCACTGGCGTGCTGCTGATGCGCCGCCAGTCGTTGCTGGATGTCTTGCCGTGGCGCAGCCACTGGTTGCTGGCCAGCCTGCTGATGGCTATCGCCGCCCTGTCGCTGCATCCATTGCACGACACCTGGCTGCAACTGGGCTTGAGCTGCGTTTACGGCGCGCTGCTGCTGGTCGGGCTGGCGTTATGGCTCAAACCGTGGCGCAACGTATCGGCCTGATCGGCCGCCTGGCGGCAGGCTTCCCTGAAGCGTTCCAGGCTCGGCGAGATGAACTTGTCGCGGTGCCTGATCATGAAGAACCGGCGATTGAGCGGCGGCAGCGGGCTGGCGAGCGTGCGCAACTGCCCGCTGGCCAGCAGGTCGGCGACCACACGACGGGACAGGCAACTGATGCCGATGCCTTGCGCGAGGGTGCGCATGATTGCTTCCGAGCTGCCTACCTGACGCATGTCCTGCAGGTCATGCAAATGCCTGAGCAGCAAGTGTTCGACCTCTTCGCGCGTTCCCGAACCCTGCTCACGCAGCAGCCACTCCGCGCTCTGCAGTTCGCCCAGTGACACGTGTTCCTGCCCGGCCAGCGGATGGGCGCAACCGGCAACGATGACCATTTCATCCACCAGCCATGGCTCGGCGATCAATTCCGGCAGATGACAGGGTGCCTCGATCAGCCCCATGTCGATTTCAAACTGCGCGACCTTGCGAGCAATCAGCGCGCTGTTGCCGATGTCCACATCGATGCGCAATTGAGGCGTCGAGCCGCGCAGTGCCCCGACGATCTGTGGCACAACGTAATTGCCGATGGTGCTGCTACTGCCGATACGCAGGCGAGCATTCAACGCCGCGTCGGGCAACAGAAAGCTGTCCTCGATCTGCTGGGCGTTTTCCAGCATCTTCATGGCACGCGGCAGCAGTGCCTGCCCACTGTCATTGAGCACCAGCCGCTTGCCCACACGGTCGAACAAACGCGTACCCAACGCGCTTTCCAGCTCGTTCAATGCCGCGCTGGTGGCTGACTGGGACAGCGCCAGAGCGCTGCCTGCGCTGGTAGTGCTGCCACAACGGGTGATCGCGCAAAAAATCTGTAATTGCCGCAGGTTGATTCTCAAGAGCGCCTTCTCTCGCCGAATAAATCTACCTGATAAACAGGTAGCGATGAGAGAGATTACCCGTTTAGAAGATTGACTGTCGATCCGTAGACTGATGGCACGTCCCGAAATCACCAGCAGGAGACTGTCATGAGCAGGCTCGCAATCCTCATCAAGGGCAACGCCCCCCTCGCCGCACTGACCAGCCCGCTGGAGGCGATTCGACAATTCACCCCCAACTGGTTCGCCGTGACCATGGGCACCGGGATTCTGTCGCTGGCGCTGGCTCAACTGCCGGGTGGCCCTGCTCCGTTGCGCGCGGTGGGCGAAGCGTTGTGGTTCCTGAATATCGCCCTGTTCACGCTGTTCAGCGTGATGTACGCCAGCCGCTGGTTGCTGTTTTTCGATGAGGCACGTCAGGTCTTCGGGCACTCCACCGTCTCGATGTTCTTCGGCACCATCCCCATGGGCCTGGCGACCATCATCAACGGTTTGCTGGTGTTCGGGCCGGCACGCTGGGGCAGTACCATTGTCCCGGTTGCCGAAGCCTTGTGGTGGCTGGACGTGGCGATGGCCATGGCGTGTGGGGTGCTGATCCCTTTCATGATGTTCACCCGTCAGGAGCACAGCATCGAGAAGATGACCGCTGTCTGGTTGTTACCGGTGGTGGCGGCAGAAGTTGCAGCGGCCTGCGGGGGATCGCTGACGACGCATCTTGCAGCCGCTGACTCGCAGTTCACGGTGCTGATCACCAGCTACGTACTGTGGGCCTATTCGGTGCCTGTGGCGCTGAGCATTCTGGTGATTCTGCTGTTGCGCCTGGCGCTGCACAAACTGCCCCACGAAAGCATGGCGGCGTCCAGCTGGCTGGCACTCGGTCCCATCGGTACGGGCGCGCTGGGCATGCTGGTGATGGGCAGCGACGCCCCGGCGATCTTTGCCGCCCACGGCCTGGCATCCATCGGCACGGTGGCCGCCGGCATCGGTGTGGTGGTCGGTATGCTGTTCTGGGGGCTGGGTCTGTGGTGGATGGCGCTGGCCGTGCTGATTACGCTGCGCTACGTGAAACAGGGTATCGGCTTCAATCTGGGCTGGTGGGCATTCACCTTCCCGCTCGGGGTGTATGCGCTGGCGACGCTCAAACTCGGTGCTACCCTGCATCTGGGCTTCTTCGATGTCTTTGGCACGTGGCTCGTCGCGCTGCTGGCACTGATGTGGTCGGTCGTGTCAGTACGTACGCTGGCCGGCGCCTATCGGGGTTACCTGTTCGTCTCGCCCTGCATCGCAGCACAAGGATGTGTCCGCCGGTAAGTTCCCTTGAACTTACCTCTGCGACACGGCGCCTGAGAAGAATATCTTCATGACAGAGAGCCTTCATGCCCACCTCAGCATTTTCCGCCAGTAACTTTTCCGGCAACCACGCAGCTCGCGACGAAAACATCGTCATCAACTCCTACACCACCGTGCTGCGCAGGACGGGCGTTCCCCATGATCTGTTCGCGACCTACTGGCGCGACGTTCATGGCCCGCTGTGCGCCAGGCTTGAAGGCCTGGGCTGGTATGTTCAGCATCACCTGACGCGGGAAAAGGACGGCCACCTGTGGCCGGTCATCGAAGGCGTTACGGCATTGCCGGGCTACGTGCTGGACGGTGGCGTGGAGATCGGTTTTCTGTCCGCCGAAGCGCAGAAACAATTCAAGGATGCCAGCGCCCTGCTGTTCTCCGACGAGCAGAACATGTTCGAAGAAACCATCGCCTATGACGTGCCGGATGGCTCCAGCACACTGGTGGATCGTCTGCCTGACCCGATTCCCAACGAAACCGCCACACAGGACAAGATGCATCTGCACTTTCATCTGGCCAGTGATAACCTGCCTGCGGCCCGCAAGGCCATTGAGCAGCTCGCCCGTGACATGGCCGCTTCCGATGCGGTGCTGAAACTGCGCCTGCACCTCGCGCAACCTTACGATAACGCCAAGCCTGCACCGCCTGCGCCGGATGTTAATCATGAGGTCGAAGAGTCGCGCTTGAATATCGTCATGATGGAGTTGGTGTTCGAATCGGCCTGGACGCGCAGGACCTATTACGCCAGTGAACACTTCAAGGCGATCACCCAAGGCCTCAGCGAGCATGTCCGCTACATCACGCCGTTCGGTGTCAGCGGTGTCTACACCTATGTGCGCGATGCGCTGATGACCACCGCGGGCGTGCGTGGCAGCAGGCAGGCCGAGCTGATCCGTCAGTTGGGCGCGATCAACCAGACCCGGTCCGAGATCGAAAGCCTGTTTGGTGCGCCATCGACTTTTTGAAACACATGTGACCCGCACGTCTGCTTTAACCGGCACGATTCGGAATCGTGCTTTACTCAGCAAAATGGATTTGGGTGACGCCTGTGAAAGCTCTGACGACTCGTGAGGTGTATCAGCAACTGCGGGATGCTGCGATGGGTACACGGTCGCTGAAACTTATCGGTACACCCTCCGGTTCCGGGCTGCAACAGGTCGAGATCGATGGCTGGCTAATGTCGCTGGAAATCACTGAAGGCAGCCCGACCCGCTGTCGGGCATGTCGCTGTCCGTTGGGTCGGGAGGGCTCGTTCGAAAGCTGGCTGCGCACTGATCCGGTGAGTTTGCTC
This sequence comes from Pseudomonas sp. MEJ108, assembly GCF_030208985.1. Lineage (NCBI taxonomy): Bacteria > Pseudomonadati > Pseudomonadota > Gammaproteobacteria > Pseudomonadales > Pseudomonadaceae > Pseudomonas > Pseudomonas sp. MEJ108. The sequence goes on along the minus strand of NZ_JARVSW010000035.1, from coordinate 417 downwards.
AGTGGCTGGGAGCACGCGCAGATCGAGCGGTTGCTGGGTGAGGCGGCAGCCGGGCAGCCTGGGCTCGATCAGGTTCCGGGGCAGTCACCTGAATCTCAATGAGCGGTGCTTAATGTTCCAGATTGCGTTTGGCCAGGGCACCTCATGTTCCGCATGGTAATGCCTTTCGTGATGCTCCGCGTCACACGGCGGTTCCGTGACATTAGGTAGATTAGAGTTCGACTCAAGTCACCTTTTCGCCCCTCGGCGACTCACTTTGAGGGACCAAAGTGAGCAAAGTCCTTAGCTCCGTTTCCGGCCCGACTTCGTCGGGTTCCTTCGCCCTGGCACTGATCCGGGGGTCGCCGCAACGGGCCATCCATGGCCCAGACTGTGTAAAAACCCAAGGTAAACCTTTGCTATGATTCCCCAGGATTT
>NZ_JARVSW010000042.1:0-130449 GCF_030208985.1 Pseudomonas sp. MEJ108 | reverse complement strand
GGGTTTGCCTACTTTGGCCCCATCAAAGTAGGTCGCCGAGGGGCGAAAAGGTGACCTGAGCCGAACGTCAATCCACCTGATGTCGCAGAACTGCTGTGTGACGCAGAGCGTCACGAAAGGCATTACCACGCGGAGCGTGGGAACGAGAATCTGAGGCGAACCCCAATCCGCCTGATGTCGCAGAACCGCTGTGTGACGCAGAGCGTCACGAAAGGCATTACCACGCGGAGCGTGGGAACGAGAATCTGAGTCGAACGCCAATCCAGCTGATGTCGCAGAACCGCTGTGTGACGCAGAGCGTCACGAAAGGCATTACCACGCGGAGCGTGGGAACGAGAATCTGAGCCGAACCTCAATCCAGCTGATGTCGCAGAACCGCCGTGTGACGCAGAGCGTCACGAAAGGCATTTCCGTCAGCAAAAATGCAACAAAACGTGGCACAGTCGCCCCGAAAAATGGCACATTGGCGCGCCCCGGTACGCGTGACACATCTTGTAATCATTCGTACCGGGCGGCCCGCGAACCCTTTTACGGATAAATACCATGGCGACCAGTGCTCCGCCCGCGACGGCGAAGGCCTCGACCACCCCTCAAGCCAGCCCGCTGGTGATGCGCATCATCGGTGCTGTTGCCCTCGCGCACCTGGTCAACGACCTGATTCAAGCCATCCTCCCGTCGATCTACCCGATGCTCAAGGCCAGCTACGACCTGAGCTTCACCCAGATCGGCCTGATTACCCTGACATTTCAGATCACAGCCTCGCTGCTGCAGCCCTGGGTCGGTTATTACACTGACCGCCATCCCAACCCGCTGGTACTGCCCGTCGGATCGATCTGCACGCTGATCGGCATCGTCATGATGTCGATGGTCGGCAGCTTTCCCTTGATCCTGCTGGCCGCCGCGTTGATCGGCATCGGCTCGTCAACGTTCCACCCGGAAGCCTCGCGTATCGCGCGACTGGCCTCCGGTGGTCGCTACGGGCTCGCGCAATCGACCTTTCAGGTCGGTGGCAACACAGGCACGGCATTCGGACCGTTGCTGGCGGCGGCGATCATCATCCCGTTCGGCCAGGGCAATGTCGCCTGGATCGGGCTGTTTGCGTTGTTCTCGCTGGGGCTGCTGTATGCGATCAGCCGCTGGTATCGCGCGCACCTCAACCTGTTCAAGCTCAAGGCCGGTCAGGCAGCCACTCATGGTCTGTCCAGAAAACGCGTGATTGCCTCGTTGGCAGTGCTGGCGTTCCTGGTGTTTTCCAAGTTCTTCTACATGACCAGCCTGACCAGCTATTTCACCTTCTACCTGATCGAGAAATTTGGCCTGTCGGTCGCCAGCTCGCAGTTGCACCTGTTCCTGTTTCTGGGCGCCGTGGCGGCGGGGACCTTTTTCGGCGGGCCGATCGGTGACCGCATTGGCCGCAAGGCGGTGATCTGGTTCTCGATTCTTGGTGCCGCGCCGTTCACCCTGGCGCTGCCCTATGCGGATCTGTTCTGGACCAGCGTACTCAGTGTGATCATTGGCTTCGTCCTGGCCTCGGCGTTTTCCGCCATCGTGGTCTACGCCCAGGAGCTGGTGCCTGGCAACGTGGGCATGATCGCCGGGCTGTTCTTCGGCCTGATGTTCGGCTTTGGCGGCATCGGCGCTGCCTTGCTCGGCTATCTGGCTGACAGCCACGGCATCCTGTTCGTCTACACGCTGTGCTCGTACCTGCCGCTGCTCGGCATCCTCGCGATTCTTCTGCCTCGGACCAAATAATGCTGATAGCAACGCTGATTTTCCTGTTCACCATCACGCTGGTCATCTGGCAACCCAAGGGCCTTGGCGTAGGCTGGAGTGCCGTATTGGGGGCAATTCTGGCGTTGCTGACAGGCGTCGTGCACGTCAGTGACATCGCTGTGGTGTGGGGCATCATCTGGAATGCCACGGCGACGTTCATTTCGCTGATCATCATCACGCTGTTGCTCGATGAGGCCGGTTTCTTCGCCTGGGCAGCGCTGCATGTGGCGCGCTGGGGCAAGGGCAACGGGCGCCGTTTGTTTGCCCTGTTCGTGCTGTTCGGTGCGCTGGTGTCCGCCTTGTTCGCCAACGATGGCGCGGTGCTGATCCTCACCCCGATCGTCATTGCCATGATGCTGGCGTTGCGTTTCTCGCCTGCGTCGACGCTGGCGTTCGTCATGGCGGCCGGTTTCATCGCCGATACGGCCAGCCTGCCGCTGGTGGTCTCGAACCTGGTGAACATCGTGTCGGCGGATTACTTCAAGATCGGTTTCAACCGTTACGCAGCGGTCATGGTGCCGGTGAATCTGGCCAGTGTCGCCGCCACCCTGGCCGTGCTGATGTGGTACTTCCGTCGGGATATTCCCGCCGAGTTCGAGCCTGAGCAGCTGGACAAGCCGGAAACGGTTATCCATGACCGCGCCACGTTTCTGGCCGGTTGGGCGGTGCTGCTGATTCTGCTGGTGGGCTGTTTTGCCCTTGAGCCGCTGGGCATCCCGATCAGCGCGATCTCGTCGGTGTGTGCAGTGTTGCTGCTGGCCATTGCCGCCAAAGGGCATACGATCAAGACCCGCAAGGTGATGAAAGAAGCACCGTGGCACATCGTGGTCTTTTCGCTGGGTATGTACCTGGTGGTCTATGGCCTGCGTAACGCCGGGCTGACCGATTACCTGGCCAATCTGCTGGACTGGTTCGCGGGCTATGGCATCTGGGGCGCGGCGATGGGCACCGGCGTGATGACCGCGTTCCTGTCTTCGATCATGAACAACATGCCCACGGTACTCATCGGGCTGCTGTCCATCGACGCAAGTCATGCTAGCGGTGCGATCCAGGAAGCCATGATCTACGCCAACGTGATCGGCAGCGACCTCGGCCCGAAAATCACCCCCATCGGCAGCCTGGCCACGCTGCTCTGGCTGCATGTGCTGCAGCGCAAGGGCATCACTATCAGCTGGGGCTACTACTTCAAGGTCGGTATCGTGCTGACCGTGCCTGTGCTGCTGGTCACACTGGCTGCGCTGGCATTGCGGTTGAGTTGAGCGGATGACTGGTATCGGCGAGGTTCGGCCACATGTCCGACACCAGAAACAGCCGCTCGGCTTCCTCCCAGTGGCCCTCGGCATTCTCCCTGAGGCGCACCAATAGCTGCGCCGGGGCCAGCGGGTCGAGTTCACTCAGCCATTCGTGCAACTGTTGATCGCTCCATGCCTCGTTATAGAGTGCCGGCGCCAGCCAGGCATGGCGCGGCAGGGGCTGCCAGCGTCCCGGTTGGCTTTGCGCCAGGAACGACTTCCAGTCACGTTGATGTAGCCAGCGACCCTTGAGGTGCTGCGGATGAACGCCGGCAGGGGATTGGCATGAACCTGGCCACGGATACAACAGGTAGCCGCCCAGCCACAACCGCGCAGTGAACGCCTCGACTCCCAGCGCTGCCAGCGTCGCCCGGCTTTCCGGACGTGCCGACATCGGCAGCTGATGCTGGCTCAGATGGGTCAGCTTGCGGTCCAGCCGGTCCTGACAGCCAGGCCCCAGCCAGTGCGCCGGATCGCTGCCATCACCGTCCTGCGGCCCCAGGTAGAGCTTGATCGCCAGTTCGACGTGGTGCACGCCTTCACCATCGCGCAGCAGCATGTCCAGCTCGCCCAGGGTCTGGCTGCCAAGCCTGATCGGCAGGTTGGCGGCGATTATTTCCACCCCCGGCGCATGCTGCAGGGCGAATTGCCAGAGCCGTTCGTAATAGCGGCCCAGTCTTCGTGTGGTGGCCTGCGCCAGCCAGTCTTCGAGCGGGCGGCTGTCGCGGTCCAGTTGCCAGAGAAAGTCCGCCAGTTGCTGTGGCGCTTTTACCCAGTCGCTGCCCGCCAGTGGATGGCGCTGCGGCCAGGGCGCGGTTTCAAGCATGGGCGGCGCGAGGATCACCCAGGCAAGGTCGCGCACTTCGGAATGCCGCAATTGGCGGGGGAGATCGATCAGGTCGGGGAATAGAGTCATGTGTCGAGGATAGCGTGAGTCGCCGCCGACAAACAGCGTGTTGGGCAAACAGCATATGCACGCCGGTGTTTTTGCTTTCGACGACAACGTATGACGTACGATGTGCGACAGGATGATCATCGAATATAAAAAGGTTATTGAGAATTATCAGGCGCCTTCTCTTTGTGCACACTGTCATTCATATCCAGTATATTGTTGGCGTCAAACAGTTCAGGCGCCAGTCAAGGATGTTCATTGGCCGGTGTGTCTCAATGGTGGTCACCGTGTGGTGAACGTCATTCAATCAGTCGGTCGACTCGTGGACTGCTTTATATAGGTGGTCTTCATGCGGCGGATATTCGACTCGGCAAATCGGATGCCTGGAGTTTTCTATGAACGGTGACATGCAGACCCGGATAAAACAACTGCTCTCACCCGCCATTGCACGTGTGCAATGTATTGCCATCGTTTGTTGGCTGGTTGTTCTGTCGGTCACGCCGTATCTGCAATTCGGTCTGCTGGAAGTACTGCTGACCCTTGGCCTGCTGGGCGCGTGCGCCTGGCAATATCGCGCAGTCGATTTCCGGGTCTGGCGATGTATGGGCATGGCCTTCGTGATCATTGTGGCACTGTGCTTTTCAAGGGCGGGCCATTTACGCACCGCGACGGACATCAACTGGTCACTCTCGGTCGCCGTAATGATTATTCTGTGTTCGACATTGTTAGTGGTGTATACCCGGGATTATCTGCTGGTGGCGGTACTCGCCTGGTGTATTCTTTCTCCCGCTCAGGGGATCGATACCGACAGTGTCGCGACGCTGTTCATGACACTGTTCTTTATCACGTCGGTCAGTCTGGGCAGTGTGCTGAATCATACTTACACGCGCACACTTCGTACGGTATTGAGTCTGGAGCATCAGTTTCGCGAATTGTCGATGACCGATGACCTGACCGCTATATTGAATCGCCGTGCACTGATGCAGGCACTGGATAATCATGTGCTGAATAATTCCGCGGGTTATTTTCTGATGCTCGACATTGATGACTTCAAAACCATCAATGATCAATTCGGCCACGACGCCGGTGATCAGGCGCTTCGGGTGATGGCTGGCTGCCTGCAAAAGACCGTGGGCAGTCTCGCCTTCGGACGCATGGGCGGAGAGGAGTTCGGCGTGATCCTGCCAATGTGCAGTGAAGACGACGCTCGTGATTATGTGCTGGACCTGTTGGAGTGCATCAGAAAATCCCTCGCTGTCAGCCCGCTGACCTGCAGTGCCGGGCTGGCCGACATCCCTGCGGCAGCGGACAGCTCGGCAGTGCTCAAGACCGCCGACATCAATTTGTATCAGGCCAAGCGGGGCGGCAAGGACCGGGCATTCTGGCGAGGTGCGCAGATAGGCGGCCAGCAGGCGCACGGGAGTGTGGAATGCGACAAAACCCGCGCCCTGACACGATAGGCGGCCATCGGACTTCATCGCGCCGCCCGTACCCTGTTGCAAGGTCCGCGAAACCCTTTTTTAACCCCGGTTTGCTGCTGTCAGGCCCTTTCGCCCATAATCACGTTTTTAAAGTCGTATCGAACCCGCAGCAGGAGCCTCATGGAGCAATTTCGCAATATCGGCATCATCGGTCGCCTGGGCAGTGTTCAGGTGCTCGAGACCGTTCGCCGACTCAAGAGATTCCTGCTGGACCGCCACCTGCACGTCATTCTCGAAGAAACGATCGCCGAGGTCCTGCCCGGTCATGGCCTGCAGACCTCATCGCGCAAGATGCTCGGCGAGGTCTGCGACATGGTCATTGTGGTCGGCGGCGACGGCAGCCTGCTGGGCGCGGCGCGGGCACTGGCCCGGCATAACGTTCCGGTGCTGGGCATCAACCGTGGCAGCCTGGGCTTTCTGACCGACATCCGCCCCGACGAGCTGGAGGTCAAATGCGCCGAAGTGCTCGACGGGCATTACCTGGTGGAAAACCGCTTTCTGCTCCAGGCCGAAGTGCGTCGCCACGGCGAGGCCATCGGTCAGGGCGATGCGCTCAACGACGTGGTGCTGCACCCCGGCAAGTCCACGCGCATGATCGAGTTCGAGATCTACATCGACGGTCAGTTCGTGTGCAGTCAGAAGGCCGACGGCCTGATCGTCGCCACACCGACCGGTTCGACCGCCTACGCGCTGTCGGCAGGCGGGCCGATCATGCACCCCAAGCTCGATGCCATCGTCATTGTGCCGATGTACCCGCATACCTTGTCCGGGCGGCCCATCGTGGTCGACGGCAACAGCGAGCTGAAAATCGTGGTGTCCAAGGACATGACCATTTACCCGCAAGTGTCGTGCGACGGCCAGAATCACTTCACCTGCGCGCCGGGTGACACCATTACGGTCAGCAAGAAACCGCAGAAACTGCGTCTGATCCATCCGCTGGATCACAACTATTACGAGGTCTGCCGCACCAAGCTCGGCTGGGGCAGCAAGCTCGGCGGCGGGGGCGATTAATGCTCGATCCGGCGCGTGGCTATGATCTGATCGGTGACGTGCACGGGTGCGCCCATACCCTCGAGCACTTGCTGGAGCTTCTCGGTTACCGTCTGCAGGCTGGCGTGTGGCGCCATCCTGAGCGCATCGTCATCTTCCTCGGCGACATCATCGACCGCGGCCCGCGTATTCGTGAAGCGCTGCACATCGTCCGCGACATGGTCCAGGCCGGTCAGGCGTTGTGCATCATGGGCAACCATGAGTTCAACGCGCTGGGCTGGGTGACCCCGGCCCTTTCCGAAAGCGGTCATCAGTTCGTGCGCGAGCACACCCCGCGTCATGCGCGGCTGATCGGCGAGACCCTGGCGCAGTTCGAGCAATATCCGGATGAGTGGAGCGAGTTCGTCAACTGGTTCTACGAGTTACCGCTGTACCTTGATGCCGGTCGCTTCAGGGTGGTGCACGCCTGCTGGGATGCGACCCTGATCGATCCGCTGCGTGGCCTGCATGGTACGGGGTGTATCGACAAGCATTTCGTCCAGGCATCGGCAGTGCCCGGCAGCTTCGCCAGTAATGTCTTCAATCGTCTGCTGCGTGGCACCGACATGCGCCTGCCGCACGGCCTGACCCTGACTGGCGGTGATGGCCTGACCCGCGAATTCTTCCGCACCAAGTTCTGGGAGGATGATCCGCAGACTTACGGCGACGTGGTCTTTCAGCCGGACGCCTTGCCCGAAGGGGTTGCCAAGACGCCATTGACCACGTCGGAAAAGAACGCCTTGCTGCGGTATGGCATCAATGAGCCGCTGCTGTTTGTCGGTCATTACTGGCGCAGCGGCATCCCTGCGCCTATCCGGCCGAACCTGGCCTGTCTGGATTACAGCGCCGTGCTCTACGGCAAACTGGTCGCCTATCGGCTGGACCAGGAAACACAGATCGATCCGGACAAATTCGTCTGGGTCGACGTGCAGCGTCCCGAGGTTTGAGAATGAGTCCTGTAGCTGTCCTGCGTTTGCCGCTGACCACCGACCTGAGCGGTTTTGTCAGGCTGTTGCTGCGCTTGCAGATTCCTCACCGGGTCAGTGAAGAGGCTGGCGAGCAAGTCCTGTGGGTGCCGGACGCGCCGCGACTGGTCGAAGAAGTGCGCGAGTTGTACACGCGCTTTCCCGAAGGCGACGAGCACGTTCAACTGGCGCAGGACAGCGCGAGCTCCACTTACAAGCCGCCCGGCCTGATCGAGCAGTTACGCAACAGCCCCGTGACGGCTTTGGTATTGCTGGTCACCTTGCTGGTGGCCGGCCTGACGCTGCTGGGCGATAACCTCGAAGCCGTCCGCTGGCTGACCTTTCAGGATTTCCGCATCAATGGCGAGTACGCAACGTTTCTGCCGTTGTCCGAAAACCTGGCGTCCGGGCAGTGGTGGCGGATCATCTCGCCCATGCTGATCCACTTCGGCATCCTGCACCTGGCCATGAACGGCATGTGGTTCTGGGAGCTGGGGCGGCGGATTGAAATTCGTCAGGGCAGCCTGTCGCTGCTGTTGCTGACCTTGCTGTTCTCGTCGGTTTCAAATTACGTGCAATACCTGTTCAGCGGCCCAAGCCTGTTTGGCGGACTGTCCGGCGTGCTGTATGGCCTGCTCGGGCATTGCTGGATTTTCCAGATGCTGGCACCCAACCCGGTCTACCGCCTGCCGCGCGGCGTGTTGATCATGATGCTGGTCTGGCTGGCACTGTGCCTGTCCGGGCTGGTGAGCATGCTCGGCTTCGGCGAAATCGCCAACGGTGCGCATGTCGGCGGGCTGATCATCGGTTGTGTCACCGGGCTGCTGGGTGGTGCGATTGCGCGCCGCAAGGCCTAGAATTACCCGCTATTTTCTGGAGTGCGCCATGTCGTCTTTTATAGAAATGATCGAAAACATCACCCCGGATATCTACGAGAGCCTGAAACTGGCTGTGGAAATCGGCAAATGGTCCGACGGTCGCAAGCTCACTCAGGAACAACGCGAGCTGTCCCTGCAGGCGCTGATTGCCTGGGAAGCGCAGAACCTGCCGGAAGACCAGCGCACCGGCTACATGGGGCCGCAGGAATGCGCCTCCAAATCGGCCCCGGTGCCCAATATCCTGTTCAAATCGGATGCAATTCATTGATCGAAATTGGTCGCGGAGCAGTCAACAAAATGTCGGCGCGTCAGGATGACACGTCGTGTGTGCAATACGCTTTTCGCCTGGGCGAGACCGAGATCGCGGTCAACCCGCTGATCGGCAAGACGCTGCGTCTGGAGTTTCTCGGCGCCATTCATTGCAGTCATTGCGGGCGCAAGACCAAGTCCAGCTACAGCCAGGGTTACTGCTACCCGTGCATGCTCAAGCTGGCGCAGTGCGACCTGTGCATCATGAGCCCGGAAAAATGCCATCACGATCAGGGCACCTGCCGTGATCCGGCGTGGGGCGAGCAGTTCTGCATGACCGATCACATCGTCTACCTGGCCAACTCATCAGGCGTGAAAGTCGGTATTACCCGCTCAACGCAGTTGCCGACCCGCTGGCTGGATCAGGGCGCAAGCCAGGCACTGCCGATCCTGCGTGTGGCAACCCGTCAACAGTCCGGCTTCGTCGAAGACCTGCTGCGCAGCCAGGTGGCCGATCGCACCAACTGGCGTGCCTTGCTCAAGGGCGACGCTCAACCCGTCGACCTCAAGGCCATTCGCCAGGAGCTGTTCGACAGTTGCGGCGCAGGGCTGCTGGGATTGCAAGAACGATTCGGGCTGCAGGCCATCCAATTGCTACACGACGCCGAGCCTGTCGAGTTTCGTTACCCGGTCGAGGCGTATCCGACCAAGATTGTCAGCTTCAATCTGGACAAGAACCCGATTGCCGAAGGCACGCTGCTGGGGATCAAGGGCCAATACCTGATTTTCGACACGGGCGTGATCAATATTCGCAAGTACACGGCCTATCAGTTGGCCGTGCATCAGTAGAAGGATTCCAGCATGCGCACCGAACAACCGAAAATGATCTACCTGAAGGATTACCAGGCTCCCGAGTACCTCATCGATGAGACGAACCTGACCTTCGAACTGTTCGACGACCACTCGCTGGTCCACGCGCAGCTGGTCATGCGCCGCAACCCAGAGCGTGGCGCAGGCCTGCCAGCGCTGGTGCTGGACGGCCAGAATCTGGAACTGATCTCGGTCAAGCTGAGCGATGTGGAGCTTGGCGCTGCCGATTATCAGCTGACCGACGACCACCTGACCCTGCACCCGCAGGCTGACAGCTTTACGGTCGACAGCACCGTGCGCATCCATCCGGAATCCAACACCGCACTGGAAGGGCTGTACAAGTCCAGCGGCATGTTCTGCACCCAGTGCGAGGCCGAAGGCTTCCGCAAGATCACCTATTACCTCGACCGTCCTGACGTGATGAGCAAGTTCACCACCACCGTCAGCGCCGACAAGCAGAATTTCCCGATCCTGCTGTCCAACGGCAACCCGGTGGCCAGCGGCGAAGAAGAGGATGGCCGGCACTGGGCGACGTGGGAAGATCCGTTCATGAAACCGGCCTATCTATTTGCGCTGGTGGCCGGCGATCTGTGGTGTATCGAAGACACGTTCACCACCATGAATGAGCGGAACGTGACCCTGCGTATCTACGTCGAGCCGGAAAACATCGACAAGTGCCAGCACGCCATGACCAGCCTGAAGAAGTCCATGCGCTGGGACGAAGAGACCTACGGTCGCGAGTACGACCTGGACATCTTCATGATTGTCGCGGTCAACGATTTCAACATGGGCGCGATGGAGAACAAGGGCCTCAATATCTTCAACTCCAGCGCCGTGCTGGCGCGTGCCGAGACGGCGACCGATGCCGCACACCAGCGTGTCGAAGCGATCGTCGCCCACGAATACTTCCACAACTGGTCGGGCAACCGCGTGACCTGCCGTGACTGGTTCCAGCTGTCGCTCAAGGAAGGCTTCACGGTGTACCGCGACGCCGGTTTCTCGGCCGACATGAACTCGGCCACGGTCAAGCGTATCCAGGACGTTGCCTATCTGCGTACTCACCAGTTCGCCGAAGATGCGGGGCCGATGGCTCACGCTGTGCGCCCGGACAGCTTTATCGAAATCTCCAACTTCTACACCCTGACCGTGTACGAAAAGGGCTCGGAAGTGGTCGGCATGCTTCACACCCTGCTGGGGGCTGAAGGCTTCCGCAAGGGCAGCGATCTGTATTTCGAGCGCCACGACGGCCAGGCCGTGACCTGCGATGACTTCATCAAGGCCATGGAAGACGCCAATGGCGTCGATCTGACTCAGTTCAAACGCTGGTACAGCCAGGCGGGTACGCCGCGTCTGGCGGTCAGCGAATCGTACGACGCTGCGGCCAAGACCTACAGCCTGACCTTCCGCCAGAGCTGCCCGACCACACCAGGCCAGCCTGGCGATCAGAAGCAACCGTTCGTGATCCCGGTCGAACTGGGGCTGCTGGACAGCAAGGGTGGCGAGATTGCCCTGCGTCTGGCGAATGAGACGGCGGCGACCGGCACTACGCGAGTGTTGTCGGTTACCGAAGCCGAACAGACCTTCACCTTCGTCGATATCGCCGAAAAGCCGCTGCCTTCGCTGCTGCGCGGCTTCTCTGCACCGGTCAAGCTGAGCTTCCCGTATGACCGCGATCAACTGATGTTCCTGATGCAGCACGACAGCGACGGCTTCAATCGCTGGGATGCCGGTCAGCAGTTGTCGGTTCAGGTATTGCAGGAACTGATCGGCCAGCATCAGCAAGGTCAGGCGCTGCTCATGGATCAGCGCCTGATCACTGCGCTGGGCACCGTGCTGGCGGATGATGGCCTGGATCAGGCGATGGTCGCAGAAATGCTGTCGTTGCCGGGCGAGGCTTATCTGACCGAAATCAGCGAAGTGGCCGATGTCGATGCGATTCACGCCGCTCGCGAATTTGCCCGTCAGCAGCTCGCAGAGGGGCTGTTCGATGGGCTGCTGGCGCGCTATCAGGCCAACCGCGAAGTGTCGAAGGTCACGCCTTATGTGGCCGAAGCCGCGCACTTCGCCCGTCGTGCCCTGCAGAACATCGCGCTGTCGTACCTGATGCTCAGCGGCAAGCCGGAGGTACTGGCAGCCACTATCGACCAGTTCGACACCAGCGACAACATGACCGAGCGCCTCACCGCGCTGGCCGTGCTGGTCAATTCGCCGTTCACTGCCGAGCGCGACAAGGCGCTCGACGTGTTTGCCGAGAACTTCAAGAGCAATGCGCTGGTCATGGATCAGTGGTTCAGCGTTCAGGCGGCGAGCACGTTGCCGGGCGGCCTGCAGCGTGTTCAGGAACTCATGAAGCACCCAGCCTTCAGCATCAAGAATCCGAACAAGGTGCGTGCCTTGATTGGTGCCTTCGCCGGGCAGAACCTGGTCAACTTCCACGCGGCAGATGGCTCCGGCTATCGCTTCCTGGCAGACCTGGTGATCGAGCTGAACGCGCTGAACCCGCAGATCGCTTCTCGTCAATTGGCACCACTGACCCGCTGGCGCAAATACGACAGCGCCCGTCAGGCGCGGATGAAAGCCGAGCTGGAACGCATCCTCGCCTCCGGCAAACTGTCTGCGGACGTGTATGAAGTGGTGAGCAAAAGCCTGGCTGAATGAGGGTTGTCCGGTGCCTGACAGGCACTTGTGACAAAGGCGCTGTCCGCTGCTGCGGACAGCGCTTTTTTATGCGAAGTGTGCGTCGCCATGCGGGTTTTGACGATCGTGCCAATGCTCCGCGTTGGCATGCATTGGGTGACGCTCTGCGTCACGAAATGCGCTGCCACGCGGAGTGCTAATCGTTATACACAAATCCGCTTTTGATTCTGGCCGTAGGCCGTAGGAGCGAACTTGTTCGCGAAAGAGCAGGTGTTCTCCGAAAATGCATTGTCTGAGCTACCGTCTTCGCGAACAAGTTCGCTCCTACGCCCTTCGGACAGAAGCAAGATGACGATATCCTCTCCCGCAAAAAATCTCACATGTGATGTGTATCTATCCTTGAATGCATCTGCTACGTTGCTTACCTGATTCACGGCCAGCAGCAAGGGGAAGCGCCAATGCCTCGTAAAACCCAGGGCGATAACGCAGCGGTCCCGGCCAAGGTCTCCAAGAGTTCCACCGATTACATGCGTGAAATGCGTCAGCGGCTCAAGGAGGCGGGGCTGGTGAAGCGCGAATTCTGGATCCGGCCGGAAAATGTCGATGCCCTGCGGGGTATCGAAAAAGCCTTAAGACAGCCCTTTTTGGGCGACAGAATAAAACTGGAGGACTTCATGACCGAGAATACCCACTGGACCATCAGCTCTCTGCAGAAGGCACTCAGCGAACTGGAACTGGTGACGAACGGCAAGATCGAGCTCGACGTGACCGAGGGCGATGCCTCGGGGATCAGGCTGACCATGGCTGACTACGGCGACCTGCCGATCTACATCGCCGTAGAAGGCGAGCAGATTCTCGCCGACGCGACCTTGATCGAAGTGAACAAGATCAAGAACGTGCAAGCGTTCAACGACGTTGTCCTGCGCAGCCGCGACCTGTTTCCGCTGTCGTCGGTCGGCATCGAAAAGCTGGGCGGCGGTCAGGAAGTCTACTGCCTGTTCGGCGCATTGAGCGCGGCATCGTCGCTCACGGTCGTGGTGCAGGAAATTCTCACCCTCGCGGACAACGTGATCCGTGCGGCCGATGCTTTTGAAGATCATTTCATCTACTGAACAGCGCTGTCAGGCGGAGAACATTCATGACTACAAGTATCTGGAAAAAACTGGTGACCGCTGTTCGTGGCGGCGCTTCCGAAGTGGGCGAGTCGATTGCCGACGCCAATGCCATCCGCATTCTGGACCAGGAAATCCGCGACGCCGAGAACGCGCTGGTCAAGGCCCGCGACGGGCTGATCACCATCAAGGCCAAGCACAAACTTTCGGCACAGCGTCTTGAAGAGCACGCTACCAGCATTGCCAACTGGGAAGGCCGCGCCATGCAGGCCCTGAACAAGGGTGAAGAAGCCCTGGCCGTAGAATGCGCGAACAAGATCGCCGAAATCGAAGCCCTGCGTGATCAGGAGCAGGAACTGGCCGACCAGTTCAGCAAGCAGGTCAACCTGCTGCAGGATCAGGTGATCAAGGCCGAATCGCGAATCAAGAGCCTCAAGCAGCAGGTCGAGATGGCCAAGGCCCGTGAAACCGTGCAAAAGGCCCGCGTTGCAACGGCTACTGCAACCGGTGGTGCCAGTGGCGCCGTCGAAACCGCAGTCGGCTCGCTGGCACGTCTCAAGCAGCGCCAGGATGAACAGGACGCCAAGCTCGAAGCAGCTGAAGAACTGGCCACCCAGTCCAGCGGCAGCGATCTGGAGCGTCGTCTGCAGGATGCCGGAATCGGTGCTAAAAGCGGCGGTGCGCAAGATGTACTGGCGCGCCTGAAAGCCAAAAGTCAGACGCCGGCTCAGTAAGCGCTGCAACAAGGCAGGCGAGGGTGGTGCATGGCGTTTTCCCGACGACTCAAGGTCATCCTCGTCCTGTCGGCCGTGTTGATTGCGGTACAGGCATTCAACTCGATGACCAGCAACAGTCTGCTGCAGTTCGGTATCATGCCGCGCAGCCTCACCGGGTTGCGCGGCATTGTGTTTGCCCCCTTTTTGCACGGGTCGATTCAGCACTTGCTCAGCAATCTGTTGCCGTTCATTGTGCTGAGCTGGCTGGTGGCGACCGAGGGTGTCAGGCGTTATGCATGGGTCGCCGGGCTGGTTTGCCTGCTGGGCGGACTGCTGGTCTGGAGCTTCGGTCGCAGCAATATTCATGTCGGCGCAAGTGGTCTGATTTTTGGTTTGTGGGCTTATCTGCTGGCGCGGGCGTGGTATCAGCTCAGTATCGCCAGTGTGCTGATCGCGCTGCTGGTGCTGGCCGCTTATAGCGGGCTGGTGTTCGGCTTCGTTCCGGTGGCCGGTGTGTCGTTCGAATCACATATCGCGGGTGCACTTGCAGGCGTTTGTGTGGCCTGGCTGATGCATTCCAGGGCATTGCTGGCGCAGAAATGAGTCAGTCTCGCGCTTGCAGGCAGTGCGCCTGTTGCGCTTGAAGAGCGTTATATATCGTCACCCGTCACTGCAAGGAAACGGATTATGAGTTGGTTCAAACGGGCCATGGGCCTGGAAGCCCCCAAGGCATCAGGCCGGGACGGCACACAACCGGTCAGCACGGTCAGTCCGCTGGGGCTGGCCTCCGGACGGATGCTGTGCCTGGACAGTTCGCTGAAACTGTTGCTCGACGGTCACTCGGAAGTGGTCGTTCCGGGCGATGAAAAGGTCTGGTCCGTGGGGCATATCGATCTCGGCCAGTCCATGGCGCTGCATCGTTTCTACCTCGATAACGAGGACTATTTTCTGCAAGTGGTCAGCACTGGCCCCAACCCGGAAGACGTACAGGACATCATCCTGTTCGGCTACTACGGCGCCGAGCCGATCACCAGCAAGGATGAGTTGCTGCGCCTGACCGGCCCGTCGTCGAAGATCGGCCTGCCGACCTACGAGCACGATGGCGAGGTCTTCGAGCGGCAATGGGGGACTTCACCCGGCCAGACCGAGCTGACGCCACTCGATGAAGACATTGTCAGTCCTGACGCGACTTATCGCGTCAGGCACCTGAGCATGCTGTACGCCCGCGAAACAGGACTGATCAACCGCCGTGAGTTTCTGCTGTTTTCCGTAGAGGAAGACGAGGAGGGCAGCATCACGCTCACCACGGCGGTCGGCATAACGCTGCAATCCACTGATATCAACGTTCTTTGACAAGGAAATCCTCATGATCGACGCGCTGCGTATGTCGCTCAATGCCACTGCTGTATTCGGCTTCGTCATGTACATCCTGGTGGCGGCGATTCTGTTCGCGCTGTTCCAGCTCATCTACAGCCGGATCACGCCGCACAAGGAATTTGCGCTGATTCGCGAGAATAACAGCGCAGCGGCAGTTGCCCTCGGTGGCTCGCTGATCGGTTTCGCGCTGCCGGCCAGTAACATTATCAGCTACAGCATCAGCATTCTGGACGTGGTCGTCTGGGCAGTGATCGCCGCCGTCGTGCAACTGCTGGCGTTCGGCGTTACCAGCCTGGTGCTCAAGGGCCTGTCGACGCGTATCGCCAAGGGTGAAATGGCGGCAGCCATCTATTCGGCCAGCGTCGCGATCAGCGTCGGTCTTCTCAACGCGGCCTGCATGACCCCGTCGGTCTGACGGCAGCCTTGAACAAGGAGACTCACGATGAGACGTAGTTCAGTAAAACTGGTACTCGCCGGTGCGCTGCCGCTGGCCCTTGCCGGTTGCGGTCCGTCCGAGAAAAAGGACACCGTCAACGCCAAGGCCAATTTCAGTTCGGTGCAGGAATGCGTCGATGCCAAGGTGCCGGTAAATATCTGTTCGGATGCCTACATGCAGGCGCTGTCCGACCATCGCCGCATTGCGCCGACCTATGATGACAAGGCGTCCTGCGACGCGGACTTCGTCCCGGATTATTGCCAGGTCACCTCTGACGGCAAGTACATGCCTAAACTCGGCGGCTTCGAACTGGGCTTTTCCGGGCAAGTGCCGAAAGAGGCGCTGGACCGCGCCAATCAGGAAGTCACCCAGTCTGCTCCGTCGGGCATGAGCGGCACCACCGGGCTGATGGCCGGCCTGCTGATCGGCAATCTGCTCAGCAACGGCTTCGGCAATAACCGCTATTACTCGCAGCCCATTTACCAGACGCGCGATGACCGGGGCGGTTATTACAGCTCGTCCCTGCCGAGTCAGATCGATCGCGGCAAGACCTTCGGGCGCTCGACCCAGGCGCAATCCAGCCCGGATCGCAGCTACGGCAAGAGCACCCTGGGGCGCAACCTGGGCAGCTCGGGTTCCGGCTCGTCTTCGGTATCATCGACCATCTCGCGCGGCGGCTTCGGCAGCCAGGCCTCGGCACGCAGTGGCTGGGGCGGCAAGAGCAGCAGTGGCAGCAGCAGTTTCGGAGGCTGACGGTTCGCGGCATGAAAAAGATCAGCATCGAGGAACGTCCGGACTGGCGCACCACCGCCGAGCGTGAAGGGTTCAACTTTCACACCATCGATGGCGAGCGTTACTGGGACGAGCGCGGGTATTACCTGTTCAGCGAACAGCAGATTACCCGCGATCTTGAAGCGCCCACCCAAGAGCTTCACCAGATGTGCATGGATGCCGTGGCGCGAGTGGTGGACAGCGAAGCGCTGCTCCATCAACTGGCGATCCCGGAAGCGTTCTTCGACCTGATCCAGAGCTCATGGAAGGAGGGACATCCGCATCTGTACGGACGCTTCGATTTTGCCTACGACGGCACGGGCCCGGCAAAGATGTACGAAATCAATGCCGATACGCCGACCAGTCTGATGGAAGCCGGGGCGGTACAACTGCTCTGGCTGGAAGAGCAGATGGCGCGCGGCGTGCTGCCTGCGCATGCCACCCAGTTCAACTCGATTGCCGAGGATCTGGTTCGGGCCTTTGCCGAGTTTCCCGGTACGACTCCGTTCTACTTCTCGGCGATGTCCGGTTCCATCGAAGACCGGGGCACCACCGATTTTCTGCGGCGTATGGCGGCACACGTCGGCATCGATGCGAGGCATATCGATATCGAAGACATCGGGCTCGGCGCTGACGGGCGTTTTGTCGATCTGGACGGGCGCTGGATCGAGCGCCTGTTCAAACTGCACGCGTGGGAGCATATCTTTCACGAGGAATTCGGTCAGCACGTGTCAGCCAGCGGCACTCAGTTTGTCGAACCGGCGTGGAAGGCGATTCTCAGCAACAAGGGTATTCTGCCGTTGTTGTGGCAGTTCAACGAAGGCCATCCGAACCTGCTGCCCGCGCATGTCGACCAGGACGCGAACAAAGTGGTCCCCAAAGGCTGGGTACGCAAACCGTACTTTTCCCGTGAGGGCGCCAATATCGAAATGCGCACGCCTGGCGATCAGGTGATCTCGGTCGATGGGCCCTACACTGATGCGCCCTACATTCTGCAGGCGTACTCGCCGCTTCCGCGATTTGGTGACAGCTATACGCTGATCGGCTCCTGGGTTATCGGTGATCTTGCGTCCGGGATCGGCATTCGTGAAGACGACAGCCTGATCACCAAGGACACCAGTCGCTTCCTGCCACACGTCGTCATCGACTGAGCCCTGCCTGTCGTCACCCGGTGTTACTGGCTTCGAGCACGTAACACTCTTGTTGTTACCACACGTTCATATACCCGCCATCAAGCAGCGATAATAAGTGGTTTTATGAGTGTGCTGTCTGACAATCAAACAGACGATGTCGTTGTTTTTAATTCTGTTCATAACGCGGGGGCACGACGTTTCAGATCTGTACCTTATATAAGGTGTGATCTGTTCTTTATCGCCTGTTGGCATTCACGTTGCATTACTGTGGGCTATTCCGGGTGCCTGCTTCATTGGTGTTTAACAGCGCGTTGTCGATTCTTCTTGTTCTGTGAAGTTTCCTACAGACATATACCCGATAGATAACCTGTTCGCGGTAAGAATACGTGGGCAATTCGGTTTGCCTGTTAAACAAACGGTTATTGGCCGAACGTCAATAACCGTGTCGCCCTCACAACATGCCGTTTACACGGAACTATTCCCGGCCTGGACGCCAGACACGCGTCCCGACGTGGCCATGCAAGGAGAGCCCACATGCTCATGAAACTACGGCTGGGCGGCGCGCTGATGCTGCTGTTCGCGATCAACACCTGCCAGGCAGTGGATGCCACGTTGCTCGGGAGCCGTTTAACCCCGCTGGGAGGCGAGATGGCAGGTAATGCCACGGGGACCATTCCACCCTGGACAGGCGGAATCACCCGGCCCCCGCCCGGGTACAAAGGCTCGGGCACTCGGCATGTCGATCCGTATTCCGCTGACAAACCCCTGTTCACCATTACTCACGCCAATATGCAGCACTACCGCACGCGCCTGACGCCTGGGCAGGTGGCGATGTTCGACACCTACCCCGACAGCTACCGGATGCCGGTATACCCCACCCGGCGTTCCGGATCGGCGCCGCAATGGGTCTACGACAACACCCGCCGCAATGCGCAAAAAGCCCGATTGATCGGCGGCGGCAACGGTTTTGTCGATGCCTACGGCGGCATTCCATTTCCCCTGCCGGAAAAGGGCATTCAGGCCGTGTGGAACCACATTGCACGGTATCGCGGCCATTATGCGGTGCGACGTACTTCGGAAGTTGCCATACAGCGCGACGGCAGTTTCAAACTGAACACTTCGCGTCAGGAAGTGCTGTTTCGTTTCTATGATCCTGCGGGCAGCTTTGCCAGTCTGGATAACGTGCTGTTCTATTACCTGTCGTTTATCCAGTGCCCGACGCGCATGGCTGGTTCTGCCGTGCTGGTCCACGAAACACTGGACCAGATCCAGGAGCCGCGGCAGGCGTGGACCTACAGTGCGCGGCAGCGTCGGGTACGCCGCGCGCCGAGTCTGGCTTACGACATGCCGATCCCGGCCTCTGAAGGCTTGCGCACGGCCGACGACACCGACATGTTCAATGGCTCGCCGGATCGTTACGACTGGAGGTTACTGGGCAAACGCGAGGTCTATATTCCCTACAACAACTACCGGATTTCCAGTCCTGACATTACCTATCGACAATTATTGCAGGTAGGGCATCTCAACCCGGCCTATACGCGCCATGAGCTGCATCGCGTGTGGGTGGTGGAGGGCACGCTCAAACCGACCGCGCGTCATGTGTATTCAAGACGCACGCTGTACCTGGATGAGGACAGTTGGCAGGCCGCAATTGTCGATCAGTACGATGCCCGGGGGCAGTTGTGGCGCGTCTCCATGGCGTACCTGAAAAACTATTACGAACTGCCGACGACCTGGTCGGCACTGGATGTTTTCCATGACTTGCAGGCGCGGCGTTATCACGTACAGAACCTCGACAATCAAGAGCCTGGCACCAGTGACTTCTCTCAGCCGGTACCCAGCGTGAACGCCTTCAAACCAGCGGCCTTGCGGCGCAGGAGCATTCGCTGACCGGCGTCTGGCAATCTGCCCGATCAACCGTCGTGATGATTGATCAATCACATTCAGCACGCTTAACAAAAGATAACGACATGTCGATTGTCAGGCATTTGCAAAGCTGCCTAGGATGGCCGAGCTTACAGACAGGTAACGCCATAGCGCTGCGGGCGTCGACATCGATATGAGTTGTCCGGCACCCGCACTCGATAACAGCCACCTGATAATAATAAGAGCGGAAAAGTCCATGCGTGAGTCTTTCCATCGTCGCACCCGGTTATACGCGGGCATGTCCCTGGCTGTCGTTGCGTCATCCCTGTTTGCGCTGCCAGCCATGGCCGGTTCCGAGGCGCTAGCCACTGCCGTTGCTGCAGACGCTCCTGTTTATGCCATCGAGTCGGCCAAAGCCTCTCGCGCGTTGTTGCTGGACGTTGCCCATGCGGGTGCGCGGCTGGTCGTGGTGGGTGACCATGGGCATATTCTGCTTTCCGATGATCAGGGCATGACCTGGAGTCAGGCCCGCGTGCCTACCCGGCAGTTGTTGACGGCCGTGTTTTTTGTGGATGAACAGCACGGTTGGGCGGTCGGTCACGACGCGCAGGTACTGGCCAGCAGCGATGGCGGCAAGAGCTGGAACAAGCAGTTCGAGGACTTGAAGCGCGAGGCTCCGCTGCTGGATGTCTGGTTCAAGGACCTCGAAAACGGCTTGGCCATCGGCGCCTACGGCCTGCTGCTGAGCACGGCCGATGGCGGGCAGCACTGGGAAGATGTCAGCGACCGGCTGGACAACGAGGATCAATACCACCTGAACGGCATTGCTCAGGTAAAGGATGCCGGCCTGTTCATTGTCGGCGAAGCGGGCAGCATGTTTCGCTCCCGCGACGAGGGGCAGACCTGGGAGAAAATCGACGGCCTGTATCAAGGCTCGTTATTCGGCGTGATCGGCACGGCTCAGCCGTCCACGTTGCTGGCCTATGGTCTGCGCGGCAATCTGTTTCGCTCCAGCGATTTTGGTGACAGCTGGCAGCCGATCGAACTGAAGGGCGCGCGCGGGCCTCTCGAGTTCGGCCTGGCCAGCGCTACGCTGCTGGCCGATGGCTCGCTGGTGCTGGTCGGCAATGGCGGCAGTGTCATGCGCAGCACCGATGACGGGGAAACATTCGCGGTCTTCAATCGACCTGATCGCATCTCGCTGGCCGGGGTTACCGGCAATTCTCAGGGCAATCTGATTCTGGTAGGACAGGGCGGCGTTCGCCTCACCTCGTCGACGGGCGCCGATACGACCCAACAATAAGACCTTTCAGGGCGGGATATTCAGGCATGAGCACGCACCAGCACGCGCAAGATCCGGATGAAAAGGCAACCTTCCTTGAACGCCTGATTTTCAACCATCGCCCGGCAGTGATTCTCCTCTGCCTGCTGGCCAGCCTGTTTCTGTTCTGGCAGGCCACGCAGGTGCGGCCTTCCACCAGTTTCGAGAAGATGATCCCGCTGTCTCATCCGTTCGTTCAGAACATGCTCAAGCATCGTAACGATCTGGCGAACCTTGGTAACACGGTGCGCATATCGGTCGAAGCGGTGGACGGCGACATCTTCTCCAAGGAGTACATGGAGACCCTGCGCCAGATCAGCGACGAAGTGTTTTACATCCCCGGCGTGGACCGCTCCGGGCTCAAGTCGCTGTGGAGCCCCAGCGTGCGCTGGACCGAAGTGACGGAAGAGGGCTTTGCGGGAGGCGAGGTGATCCCGCAGAGCTACGACGGCTCGGAGGCCAGTCTGGACCAGTTGCGCAACAACGTGCTCAAGTCCGGACAGGTCGGGCGCCTGGTCGCCAATGATTTCAGGTCGAGCATCATTGATGTTCCGCTGCAGGAGTCCTACCCGGACCCGGCAGACCAGGGCAAATTACTGGCGCTGGACTATCAGCAATTCTCCCACCAGCTCGAAGAAAAGATCCGCGACAAGTATCAGGCGCAAAACCCCGACATCAGGATTCACATCGTCGGCTTCGCCAAGAAGGTCGGCGACCTGATCGACGGTCTGTTCATGGTGGTGATGTTCTTTGGCATCGCCTTTCTGATCACGCTGGTGCTGCTGATCTGGTTCACCCGGTGTATCCGCAGCACGGTGGCAGTACTGAGCACCACGCTGATCGCGGTGATCTGGCAATTGGGGCTGATGCATGTGGTCGGCTTCGGTATCGACCCGTATTCGATGCTGGTGCCGTTTCTGATTTTCGCCATCGGCATCTCTCACGGTGTGCAGAAAATCAACGGTATTGCCCTGCAATCCAGCGAGGCCGACAACGCCCTGACCGCTGCGCGGCGGACGTTTCGTCAGCTGTTTCTGCCCGGCATGATTGCGATTCTGGCCGATGCGGTCGGCTTTATCACGCTGCTGATTATCGACATCGGGGTGATCCGCGAGCTGGCCATCGGCGCTTCCATTGGTGTGGCGGTGATCGTGTTCACCAACCTGATCCTGCTGCCGGTGGCGATTTCCTACGTGGGCATCAGCAAAAAGGCAGTGAGCCGCAGCAAGCAGGATGCGGTCTCCGAGCATCCTTTCTGGCGATTGCTGGCGAACTTTGCCAGCGCCAGAGTCGCGCCGGTGTCGATTGTGCTGGCGCTGCTGGCCTTCGGAGGGGGGCTTTGGTACAGCCAGAACCTGAAGATCGGCGACCTGGATCAGGGCGCGCCCGAACTGCGCCCCGACTCGCGTTACAACAGGGACAACGCGTTCATCATCAACCATTACTCGACCAGTTCCGATGTGCTGGTGGTCATGGTCAAGACAGGCCCCGAGGGTTGCTCGGCGTATTCGACAATGTCAGCGATCAACGAGCTGGCCTGGAAGATGGAGAACACCCAGGGCGTGCAGTCGGCCATTTCCCTGGTCACGGTGTCGAGACAGATGATCAAGGGCATGAACGAGGGCAACCTGAAATGGGAGAGTCTGTCGCGTAACAAAGACGTGCTGAACAACTCCATCGCCCGCGCCGACGGCCTGTACAACACCGATTGTTCGCTGGCGCCGCTGCTGGTGTTCCTCAACGACCATAAAGCCGAAACCCTCCACCGGGCGGTGCATGCAGTGCAGGACTTCGCCAGACAGAACGATACGCCGGACCGGCAATTTCTGCTGGCCGCCGGCAACGCCGGCATCGAGGCCGCGACCAACGAAGTGATCAAGCAGTCCGAGTGGGTGATTCTGCTGCTGGTCTACCTCTGCGTGGCCGCGATGTGCATGATCACCTTCCGCTCATGGGCCGCCACGCTGTGCATCGTCCTGCCGCTGGTGCTGACCTCGGTGCTGGGCAACGCCCTGATGGCCTTCATGGGCATCGGTGTCAAGGTCGCGACCTTGCCGGTGGTGGCGCTGGGCGTTGGCATCGGCGTCGATTACGGCATCTACATTTACAGCCGTCTCGAGAGTTTCCTGCGCGCCGGACTGCCATTGCAGGAAGCCTATTACGAAACCCTCAAATCCACCGGCAAGGCCGTGCTGTTCACCGGCCTGTGTCTGGCCATCGGTGTGTGCACCTGGATCTTCTCGGCGATCAAGTTCCAGGCCGACATGGGCCTGATGCTGACCTTCATGCTGCTGTGGAACATGTTCGGCGCACTGTGGCTGCTGCCTGCGCTGGCGCGGTTTCTGATCAGGCCGGAGAAGATGGCGGGGAAGGTGGGGAATTCGTTGTTTTCACATTGAGACACACATGAGGTTATCCATCCTCTTCTTGGTGACGTGTCTTCGCTCTGTGCTGAACGTTTCGCAGCGCGCGGTTGCTTTGCTGAACGGCTTGTGTCGGGTCAAGGTTGCCTTGCACTGGAAAAGGGGGACAAGGGGGTGAAAAAAAGGGCGAAAAATAGAGTTTTTAGGGTGATAGAGTTAAGGTTTTTATGAGACGCCTATCAGAAACATCAAGATATTGTTCTGTCGGGCGGGGCTATTAGTGTGTGGCTTAATAAGATGTCGTAAGAAATACTATAATCGCGCAAAGCGAGTGATAGTGTGGGGCAATGTGCCGGTATTTAAAGTCTGAGAGTTACTTAAGTTGCGTGAAGGGTGGTGCATAGTTATCATAATTTGCATGGGCTTCTCACTTGAGAGTTAGCCATTTCAAGTAGTTCATGGAGTAGAGTGATGGCACTTTCATTACGCGGTGATACGGTTGGCCATGAAAAAAGCACCGGCAGACAAAAGCTGGAATGGGAGTTCGAACAGAGTGCAAGTGAGCGGGGTGTTCATCACTATACCTATTTTTTTTATCATCACGCGCCAGCGGTACAGCAACATGGCTTTGTTCTGATCAGCGTTCCGGAGGCAGGGAAAAATAATAGTCATTGCGCAGAGCGGCAGGACGTCGCGGATGCGATTTGGGACGTTGCTTGCTCTGAGCCACTATTTACCGGTTTACTGAACAGGCCGACATCATCAAATGACCGCGGCGAAATGATCGACGCCGGTACCACCTCTGACGGGATGACGGCGTTCTACCTCGGCGAAGAGAAGGCATTCAGTTTACTGCGGTTTGCAAATAAAGAAACCGGAACAGGAAGTACGCAAGGCGAGTACAGTCTTGCGGCAGAGGTGAAGTCGCTGGTTCGTGAGTTTCATCATAAGTTGACGGGCCTGGTCATGGGCGTCAATGAGTCGGACGAAAACTTCACTATTACGGACCGTGAAAAGGAGGTGTACATATGGACAGCCATCGGCAAGACCTGTAATGAAATTGCCGTCATTCTAAATATATCCAAAAGAACGGTAGATTTTCATATTTCCAATGTCATCTCGAAGTTGGGTGTCAGAACCAAACTCCAGGCCTGCATACAACTGACCAAGATGGGAATTTTGTAAGGGGTTTTTGGAACCCATGACGACTGGGTTGAGTGGCGGGCGCCAAGGCAGTCAACGCGTTGAGTGAGCCTGGATTCTTCTTGTGCGATTCCGACACAGCGCGAGGCCGATCGGAATGCTCATTGACCCCATCTGGATGCCCGCGCGATGGCTATCGGTCATCGCCATTCGTGGTCTGCGTACCTTCTCGTGCCGACTGTTCGCACAGTGTCTGCGGTGCAGTGCCGTATGGCGAATGACGTCTGTTTTGCAGGCGATAAATACTCAGTATCTGGCGCATGACCGATTGCGTATCGCGACGACCCGAGATGATGCCACCCTTGGCCAGATTGGCTTCGGCATAGTCAGGGTCTTGCAGGAGAATGGAGTGTGCCTTGTGCAGGTTCCAGTAGGGGATGCCTGCGAACAGGTGATGGGTCAGGTGCAGGTTGTCCCCGTGCATGCCGATAAACAGCCTCTCCCACCAGGAGGGAAAACGGTTGCGGGTGATACGCAAGGCCTCCTGCTCCCTGCCGAATAATCCAAAATGTTCAGAAACTTCCGACAGCCAGCCGATGACCTGAAAGGCCGTCAGATAAGGAACGAGCCAGAACATCAAGTAACCGTACACGCCCGTGGTGGCATAGAAAAGCGAGAATAAAACAGCGTGTACCGCGATCAGTGTCAGGGCTTTGCGAGGGGATTTCAACAGTGCGCCCAACCGATGAATGACGAGGTAGCGCAGGTAGCTGAATATATTCAGAAACAGCACGGTTCTAAGCAGGTGGTTGAACATGAAGTCGAATCGATCTTCGGTCGCCTGCAGCCCGGATTCAATATAGTAACGATAGTCCGGGTCCTTGTCGGCGTCACCGAGATGATGGTGATGCATGTGCACATGCGAATGTCGATAAGCCTCGTAATCCTGAAAGATGGGTAATCCGGTCAGGTAGTGGCCAATGGCATAATTGAGGCGGCGGCTTTGGGTCAGGGTTAAATGGGCTGCTTCATGAACGAGAGAGGCAAGGGCGCGTTGCCGTGAACCGATAATCAGCACACTGAGGGGGTAAGCATACAATGACCATTGGGTAAGTGCGACAGCGGAAGCAATGACAAGAACATCCCCCGACCAACCCAATAGCCATCGCCAGTTATTCTTTTTATAAAGACACGTCAGTTCAAGTTTTAGTGCATTTGTACAGTGAAATCGTTGGACGGTCTGCATCGTTTACCTCGACAGGTTGTGCTCTGCAATGCGTTGGTAATTAGGGCGTTATATAGACTAGAGAGGGGCGGGGAGCCGCGTAAGCTGCTATTTTTTACAGGTAGACAGTTGGCGGTGGCGTGTGGTCTTTTTAAAGAAGTCAATCACCGCTAACAAAAACGGATACACCGGTTTTTTTACGAGGTTGATGTCACCTGATCAATATGTTATCCGAGGCCGTCATGAACAGTTTTGAGAAAAATAATACCGCACCGTCACGCTCTCAAGATCTCGCTATGCGGGCCGGCGCACAGCATATAACCGGTACTGAAGGGCCACTCTCCATGTCTCAGGAACAAGCCTGGTTTCTTGAGACGTTAGTACCAGAGAGTATTGCTTATAACTTTCAGGCCATGCTGAACATTCGCGGCAACCTTGATATCAACGTGCTTGAACGTGCGCTGAACAGGGTGGTTGAACGCCATCAGTCACTGTCCACTGTTTTTGATGAGGTTGACGGAGAACCACGGCAAACTATCCAGGACGCCTGGTCCGTGAACATTCCGATCGTTGACCTGTCTGCCAGCAGTGAAGCGGTACGGCAGACCTACATGAATTCTATTGTGAAAGCTGAAATTGCCCAGAAGATCGAAGTGGCGAAACTTCCGCTGATTCGCTGGGTACTGTTCAAATTCAGCGATCAGTTCCACGTATTGCTGCATATCGAACACCACCTCATTCATGACGGCTGGTCATTCCGGCTGTTTCTCAAAGAGCTGAATCATTTTTACAATGAAGAAAAGGGCCGCGCGAATCAGGAGCCCCTTGAGCCGGTGATCCAGTTCATCGATTACTGCCAATGGGAGCGCGACTGGCTGGATTCGGCTGAAGGCCGTCAAGGCCGAGACTTCTGGTACGGACGTCTTGAAACCTGGCCGGCCTACACGCATTCGCCGTTTCCGGCAGAGAAGGACGCGCAAGCCGCATTGGATTTTGTCGGAAGTTCGGTGTCGGTGCCGCTGCCGGGTAAGTTGATCAGCGCACTGCAGGCGTATGGGTCGGAAAATAAATCCACCCTGTTCGAGACCATGTTTTCGCTGTTTGCCTGCGTGGTAGCGGCGCGTTCGGGTCAGACGCAACAGCTGATAGGCACCGCCGTCGCCAACCGTGACTTGCCGGGCATCGAAAACACCATCGGTATGCTGGTCAACATGTTGCCGCTGCGCATCGACATTGATGCGAATACGTCCTGGGCGCCTTTACTGGCAGCCGTGAAAGAAGAAATCCGCACGGCTTGCCTGCAGTCGCATGTACCGTTTTCAACAATGGTTGCCGATCTGAGTCCGGATCGTGTCACTCAGCAATTGCCGTACATCCAGGTTGCTTTCAGCTTTCATAACTCCATGTCCCGCACCCTGGACTTTGCGGACATTGATGTCGAGGTGGTGGAAGGGCTGGCAAACGGTTCTGCGAAATTCGACCTCAACGTCATTTGCGTTTTCGATGACGAAGTGAACCCGGCCGCTGGTGGTCGCTTCATGCTTGAGTACTCCACCGCTGTCGCCAAAGAGGCAGATGTCAGAGCGCTGATGGCCGATTTTCTTCACCTGGCTGGCGCCTGGCTCGAGCAACCTGCAGAAAGTCTCGCCAATGTACGCAAGGCTGCTGTGCTGGCCGCGCCGTCAGGCAGTTCTTCTGTCAATCCTGGTGTGGAATTCTGGAAACAATCACTCGACCTCGAAGCTTCGGGGCTTCTGCCTGACCATGCGCTTAATCGCGCAGTCAGCGGGCCGCTTGCGCGTCATGAAATCCCTCTTCCGGATGAAAGCCTTGCGCGCCTGTTTCAAGCGTGTGAGCAGCGCAACATTGAACCTGAGGCAGCGCTTTTTTCTCTCTATGCCGTAACCATGGCTCGTTATGGCGGGCATCAAACCGTCGTGGCCGGTCTGGGTACTGCTGCCGATGGACAGCGTCTGGCCATACCGTTGCCACTCAAGTTGACGCTCGCTGCGCATGACACGTTTGCCGATGTCTTCCTGCGCGCACAACAGCACTGCGAGCAGGCTCGTCACTGGCACAAATCTTCTGCCCAGGGTCTGGAACAAGCGCTTGATGACAGTGTTGCGGCCTCGGGAAGAGCGCCGCAGTCATTGATACAGTCGGTATTCTGCGACGGTGTTTCCGCGCGTGCAGAGCAGGGAGGCGCGTCGGGCAGTCTGCACTCGCCTCTCGAATTCGTCCTGGACCGTTCCAGCACAAAGGCCTCGTTGTCACTCGGCTATGCTGCTGATCTGTTCGCTCAGGAAACAGCCACTTCAATGGCCGGGCATTACGTCCAGTTGCTGGAAAAGGCCAGCGAATCACTGGACGAAACGCTGGCGCAAAGTCTATCGGCCCAGCACCAGGCTGCCATTCAGACACAGTGTGAAGGGCTTGACTCAAGCTATCCTGAAACGTCCCTGCACGCCATCGTCGAGGCCTTTGCGGCCACACAGCCCGAGGCCATCGCTGTGCGGTGCGGCGATGCAGTGCTGACGTACGCTCAGCTCAATGAATCCGCCGACAAAGTTGCCGACACATTGCTTCGCAAGGGCGTGCAGCCGGGTGACGTCGTGGGCATCTGCATGATGCGCTCCGAATTGCTGGTTGCGGCGCTGTTGGGCGTGCTCAAGGCCGGTGCATGCTACCTCTCGATCGACTGTGCATTGCCTGCAGAGCGTCGTAATTGGCTTCTGGAGGAGGCGGACGTCAAGTGGGCACTGATCGATGAGAGTGCTCCGGCTTTACGTGATGCAACCTCAACACTGTTGATAGGGCAGTTGGTGAATGAGCAGGACGACCCACGCGTGTCGCCGCTGGCCAAACCTGTCATCAGCGCGGATGCTCGCTGCTATTACATGTTTACATCGGGTTCCACGGGCACTCCGAAGGCCACGGCCAGTACCCACCGCGCGGTGGTGAGTCTGGTCAAGGGTACGGACTATATCGATATCAAGGGTGACGACCGCTTCCTGTTTTTCGCGCCCCTCGCGTTCGATGCGTCGACCTTTGAAATCTGGGGCGCCTTGCTGAACGGCGCGCAGTTGGTGGTTCAGCCTGGCGAAGCCGGCGGACTGGATGACCTGGCACACACACTGGAAAATCAGCAGGTCAGTGTGCTCTGGCTGACGTCCGCATTGTTCCAGGAGATGGTCGATCAATATCCTCAGGCGATGGCTGGCGTCAGGCATGTACTGACCGGCGGTGACGTTGTTTCGCCGCAAAGCATGCGCAGTTTGCTGGCACGCTCCACCGGGACGCTCACCATCTGTTACGGCCCGACTGAAGGCACGGTCTTTACCACGGCCTACAGCATGGACAAGGTCGAACAAGTGACTGACAAACCCTTGATCGGATGGCCGATTGCACAGGCCGATGCCTACATCGTGGATGTTTTCGGGCAGCTTGCCGAGCCCGGTGTTCCAGGGGAGTTATTCATCGGCGGCACAGGGATCACCGGTGCCTACCTCAAGCGTCCGGAACTGAGCCAGGAGCGGTTTGTGACGCTGGAGCGGTTCCCCGGCAAAACACTCTTCCGCACCGGTGATCTGGCGCGCTGGACCCCGGGCCGCGGTATCGAGTTCCTTGGACGCAGTGACAGTCAGATAAAGATCCGTGGCTTGCGTATAGAACCGGGTGAGGTCGAGCAGGCGATACGTCAATTGCCGGGTGTCACAGCGTGCTCACTGATTCTGCGCACATTGAACCTGGACAAACAGCTGGTCGCCTTCGTCAGTCTGGACGGAAGCGTTGCACTGGATGAGCAACAGATTCGTGTGGCGTTGAGAGAATGCCTGCCCGACTACATGGTGCCTGCCGAAGTGCATGTGATCGAGCAACTGCCGGTCAATGCGAGCGGCAAGGTCGACAAGCGTGCCTTGCTTGAACTGGCGACTCAAAACGGCCGTGCAAGGGTTACCAGCGAGCGACCGTCGACGGCTCTGGAAAAATCCATTGCCGAGGTCTGGGCGCACATCCTCAACGTGCCGGACGTGGGTAGAAATGAAGACTTCTTCTCCATCGGCGGACACTCGTTGGCCGGTATGCGGATCATGTCGAGGCTGAGCAAGCAATTTGGCACTCGTCTGTCGCTGAATCTGCTCTTCGAGTATCCCAGCGTCGAGACGCTTGCAGGTGCTATCGAACGCTCGGCCGAGCCGTTGACGGCCTGACCGTTTTTCAGGCGCGTGGTGGGTAGCAACAGCACCCCCACGCGCTTTCTCACCTCTCAGCCTCCCAATTTACCTTCCTCGCAGCGACATCGGTCGCTGTCGAGGTGGAGATGGTCATGTCTCAAAAAAAGCCGGTCACTTCAACCACCGAGTCCGCTGTCAGGATGCCGACCCCGGCAGCCGGGGGGTTCCTGAATTTATCGCCTGCGCAAAAAAGCCTCTGGTTCATGCACCAGATGGAAGATGCCAGCGCCACGTACAATGTGCCTTTTGCGCTGCGTATTGACGGGGCACTGGATCGCGCGGCCCTCGAGCGGGCAGTGGACAGTGTCTATCAGCGCCAGAGTGCACTGCGCTATCGTTTTCCCTGTATCGATGGGCAGCCGGTGATTCGCCTTGTCGATGAGCAACTGCTGATTCGCAAGGTTGACCTGCGAGCCGAACCGGACAGCGAAGCCGCGCTGAAAGCGTTCGAGCAAAGCGAAGCGCGTTATGTTTTCGATCTTGAGCATGAAGCGCTTCTGCGCGCGACGTTGCTGCACTGTGCGACCGACGAGCATGTTCTGTTGATCAATGTTCATCACATCGTTTTCGACGGTTGGTCGATGCAGATCTTCCTCTCCGAAGTGGCCTCAGCCTATTCGGCGCTGGTGCGGGGCAGCGAGGTAAACGCGGAGCCGTTGAACTTCGACTTTGGCGATTATTTGAGTCTGAGCCCATCGAACGCTGAACGGGCTCCCGATATCGACCACTGGCAGCGGCGATTGGCCGGTGCGCCGCCGGTATTGCCATTACCGCTGGATAACAAGCGTCCGGCCGTTCAGCGTTACGCAGGCCAGCGTTGTCATTTTCAAGTGCCTGAAGCCGTCTCGGACGCGCTGAAAAACCTGGCAAGGGAGTGTCGCGTCACGCCCTATATGGTAGGGCTCGCGGCCTTTTCCGTGCTGCTGTATCGCTATACGCAAGAGGCGGATCTGGTCATCGGATCGCCGATGTCGAATCGGCAGTCCTCTGACCTGGAAGGCGTGATCGGTTTCTTCGTCAATACGCTGCCAAACCGGATCGATGCATCGGGTTCTCCTTCTTTCGTCGAGTTGCTCAAAAGAGTTCGTGCCTCGGTGCTCGATACGTTCGAGCATGCCCATGTGCCCTTCGATCAGATTGTCGAGGCCATTCAGCCCCCACGTTCCCTGAGCCATGCGCCGGTGTTTCAGGTGCTGTTCGATATGGCCAACGAAGATTTTTCGGTCGAGCTGGAAAACCTGCGCACTCGTGTTTATACGCTCGACTCCTGTACCGCCAAATATGACCTGAGTCTTACCCTGGCACTGACGGCGCGCGGCATGAGCGGCGCAATCGAGTATGACACCGCATTGCTGGATGAGCGCGCAGTGCAGGGGATGATTGATAGCCTGCTGATCATTATGGAGCAGGTGTCGCGCAACCCGGACGGGGCCATTGACGATTTTTCGCTATTGTCGTGCGAAGCTGTGGAGCAGGCGTTGCGCCTGGCCAATCATCAGCCCGCAGCGCCGCAGGCGCCCTTTGCACCTTTTCATCAATGGTTCAAACGCAGTGCCGCGCAGTGGGGCGAGGCGGATGCGCTGGTCTATGAAAACCGTCGTTACAGCTATGCGCAACTGGATGCAGAGGCCCGGGTACTGGCGGGCCACCTGCATGCTGCCGGCGTTCGGCGTGGTGACCGGGTTGCAGTGGTGCAACGCTATGGGCCAGAGGTCATCATCGCGTTACTGGCGGTGCATCAGGTCGGGGGCATTTATGTGCCGCTGGCGATCGACGATGCCCGTCATGCTGATCTGCTCAAGGACATCGAGCCCAGACTGGTGCTCACACTGAGCGCCTGTCAGGAGCAACTGAGGGGTTATCCATGCCTTGTGCAGGATGATTTGCCGCAGGCCACCGGCACACTGCACGAGAACGAATTCGAGGGGCGCAACACACAGCCGGAAGACATCGCCTACATTATTTTTACCTCCGGTTCTACCGGGCGTCCCAAGGGCGTCAGTGTCTCCCACGGCAGTTGGGTAAGTCTGCTCCAGGCGCTGGAGCAGACTTACGGTCAGACCGAGCCAGGTGTCACCGGCATTTTGCAGATGGCCAATTTCACGTTTGACGTATTCATGAGCGATGTGGTCCGCGCGCTGGCGGTGGGCGCACGGTTGATAATGTGCCCGCGGCAGAGTCTGGCTGACCCTGAGCAACTCTATGAGCTGATCACGGCTGAACGGGTGACGTTGCTCGAGTTCGTGCCGGCGGTCCTGCGGCAGATGATACGTTACCTGGAAGAGACGGGACGGCGTCTGGATACCCTGCGTACGCTGACCTGTGGCGCGGATGTCTGGTTCGTCCACGAGTATCGGAAAATGCAGACGCTGTGTGGACCGCAGACCAGGGTTGTCAGTGTTTACGGAGTCACCGAGGCAACCTGCGAAAGCGCTACGTTCGAGCCCGATGCGGGGTGGTATGACCCTGAGCGCAGCTTGCCAATCGGCGGTCCGTTGCCGAACACGTCCCTATACCTGGTCGACGCAACGCTGAATCTGGTACCGCGCACTGTCCCCGGCGAATTGTTGATTGGTGGCGGCGCAGTGGCGTCCGGTTACATGAATCGCCCTGAACTGAACGAGAAAAGCTTCCTGACAGGTTCGTTCTCGGCCAGCGGACGGTTTTTACCTGGCGTCGGCGAGCAGCGGTTCTATCGCACCGGCGATCTGTGTCGGCACATGCGCGACGGCACCATCGAGTTTCTGGGCCGCAGTGACAACCAGGTCAAGATTCGTGGCTTCCGCATCGAGTTGGGGGAAGTCGAGAGCGTACTTGCCGACCATCCGGACGTGAATGAATGCGCGGTGGTGACCCGCCAGTCACCAGGCGCTGAGGCCGAGCTGATCGGTTATGTACAAACCCGCGCTACAGCGCAGCAACTCAATGCCTACCTTGGCGAGCGCCTGCCGGGCCACATGGTGCCGCGCCTGTTGGTGGTCCTGGCGGCACTGCCCTTGACCGCAAACGGCAAGATCGATCGCAAGAGCCTGCCGGAGCCCGATTGGACGCAGGACTCACGCGCCTATGCCGCACCGCGTAACAGTCTGGAAGAGCAGCTTGTCGAAGACTGGCAACACCTGCTCAACGTGCCGCGTGTGGGCATTGACGACAATTTTTTCGAGAGTGGCGGGCATTCTCTGCTGGTCACCCAGGTCATTGCGCAGATCAAAAAACGCTTTGGTGTGGCGCTCAGCGTTGCCAACCTGTTCGAAGGGCCTACCGTCGCCCAGGTCGCCGAAAAGATTATGCTGAGTATGATCCAGATCTCCCAAGGGGCCAGTGTCGCTTCCAGGCCGGCGGCGATCGGTCGCAGCAGCGGTATCGAGCGTCAACGTCTGTCGTTTGCCCAACGCCGACTGTGGTTGACCCAGCACAGTGAACCGGGCACTGCCTACAACATGCCGGAAATATGCCGGCTGACCGGGCAACTGGATATTTCTGCGCTGGAAGGTGCATTGAATCTGCTGCTTGAGCGCCATGAAGTCTTGCGCACGCATTTCACCCGTGAGCTTGAAACGTTTGTAGACACGCAGGGCGTCACGCAGAAAGAGCCGTTGGTTGTGACAAGCCACGCTGACAGCGCACGTGTACCGTTCAGGCTGCAAACCATCGCTCGCGAAGCGCTCACGGCTGCGCTGGAGCGGGAGGTGCACACGCCGTTCGTGCTGGACAAGGAACTGCCGATACGCGCGTTGCTTCTGCAGACGGCGTCGGATGAGCATGTTCTGTGCCTGACGCTGCATCACATCGCCTACGACGGCTGGTCGAGTGCCTTGCTTCGTCAGGAGCTGGCAGTGTTCTATCGGCACTTGACGCAAGGTGAGCGCATCACACTGAGCCCACTGGAGGCTCAGTATCAGGACTATGCGGCCTGGCAACGAAATCAACTCGAAACCGGGGCCTTCACGACTCAACTCGATGCCTGGAAGGCATCGCTGCAGGACCTGCCGCCGCCTCTGGTACTGCCTGTACGTTCCAGTCCGCGAGAAGGAAATCCGTTGGCTGGCGACTACGTTGCGCTGACTCTGCCTGGCGACTGCTCGGCAAGGCTCGATCAGCTTTGCCTGCGTCTGCAATGCACGCCGGCCATGGTCATGCACGCCGCGTTCGCGCTGCTGTTGCATCGCTACACCGGGCAGGACGACATTTTGATCGGCATGCCATTCTCGGGAAGGGACCATGATGAAAGTACGAACCTGATCGGGTTTTTCGTTAACCTGCTTCCGTTACGGCTGCGTTTGCGAGGCCCTCTGCGTGTGGCGCAGGTTATCGAACAGAGTCGTCAGGCCCTGCTTGCCGCCGAGGCAAATCAGTCGGTGCCGATCGATTACCTGGCGCAAGTGCTCAACCCGCAGCGGCTGCCGGGCAAGCATCCTTTTTTCCAGGCAGGCCTGGTGGTGCAGAGTACGACGGCCGTACCGCTTAGCTTGCCGCACGTGACATCGGAAGAAATCTCCCTGGCCTCCACTGAGGTGAAGCTGGACCTGATGCTGGAGTTGCGTGCTGTCAAAGGCGAAGGGGTGAGTGGGGTATTCAAATATCGCACGTCGCTGTTCGAGCGTTCTGTTATCTCGGGCATGGCAGGGCATTTCCAGTGTCTGCTGGAAAATATGCTGGCTAATGACGAGCAGACCGTCGCGCAGGTGAAGATGCTGTCTGCAACCGAACAGCAGAGGCTGATCAGCCAGTTCAACAATACGGCGCGCGACTTTGGCGATGGCGATGTCGTCAGCCGTTTTGAACAGCGTGTACGTCAGACTCCCCAGGCTATTGCCCTTCAGTTGCAACAACGCTGCTGGACATACGCCGAACTGGACCGGTTAGCCAACGGCATCGCCCACGCGTTGATAAAGAAGGGTGTGCAAGCCGGTGAGCACATCGGCCTGTTCACTGGACGGCATCCCTATCTGGTGGCAGGCATGCTTGGCATCCTCAAGGCGCGCTGTGCCTTTGTCCCCTTGAATCCGCAGGATTCGATGGAAGGTGCGCTGGGCTACATGATCAAAGACGCAGCATTGCACCGCGTGGTGGGTCATCGAGGCTTGGCACACGAGCTTGCCGCTCTGGGGCTGGAGACGTTGCTGGTCGACGACTTCGAAGGTGACCAGGGCGAATGGTCTGCTCCGGCCTGCCAGCGTGAGCCTCAGGATCTGGCCTATATTCTTTACACCTCTGGCTCGACCGGGCAGCCCAAGGGGGTAATGGTTTCGCAGCGCAATATCGATAACACCGCGAATGCATTTGCGCGAACACTGGAACTGACTGGTCAGTCGCGCCAGCTGCAGTACTTTTCGCCAGTCTTCGACGGGGTTTGTGGCGAGGTGTTTCCGGTACTGATCAGCGGCGCCACACTGGTATTTGCAGCCTCTGAACAGCTGCTCCCGGGGCCGGATCTGGTGACGCTTCTGCGCGAGCAACGTATCACTCATCTGCAGATCACGCCGACGGCCCTGCGCTTGCTCCCCCATGCCGAGCTTGCCGAGCTGAAAGTCATCATCAGCGCCGGTGAAGCCTGTCCGGCCAACGTCGCCCAGACCTGGGCAGCCGGCAGACGTTTCCTCAATGGTTACGGTCCTACCGAAACCACGGTGTATGCATCTGCCCGGGATTACTGGGATGAACGAGGTGCCTTGGTATTGCGGCCTCTGGACAACGTCAGAATGTATGTCCTTGACCGGTATCTGAACCCTCTTCCCTGCGGTGTACCCGGCGAGCTTTACATTGGCGGGAGCGGGGTGGCACAGGGTTATCTGAATCTGGATGAGCGCACCGCGCAAGCGTTTCTTCCCGACCCATACGGCGTTTCGCCCGAGGCGCGGCTGTACCGCACTGGCGACTTTGTCGTGCGTCAGTTCAACGGAAGCCTGAGCTATGTCGGGCGTATCGATAATCAGGTCAAGATTCGCGGTTTTCGCATTGAGCTGGGCGACGTCGAAACGCGCTTGAACGCGATAGCCGGGCTGGAGCAGGCCGTCGTGGTGGTCAAACAGGATGACCAGGGGCACAAGGCTCTGGTGGGGTATTACGTCGGCAAACCGAGCGTGGCACAGGTACGTGCAGAGCTGGCCAGGGTGCTGCCGGCACATAGTGTGCCGGAGCGTCTTGTCTGCTTGCCCGAGCTGCCGCTCAGCCGTACTGGCAAAGTCGATCGCAAGTCGCTCGAAAATCGCGTTGATCAGCGCGCTCAGGAAGGCACTGCGGTCGGGACGCCGGCGACCCTTCCTGCAGCCGTCAGGCCTGCTGGAAAACGTCTGCACAACACGGTCAGAACGATCTGGCAGGAAGTGCTCGATTGCCAGGAAATCGATTCGGACGACAATTTTTTCGATCTCGGTGGCCACTCGTTACGCATCGTCGAGACGCAAAAACGTTTGAGCGAGCTTTTGCAGGCGCCCGTGGCCATGACAGACCTTTTCGAATACCCGACGCTGCGTGGTCTGGTCGCTCACCTGGAACGCTTGCATGGGCCGCTGCCGGAGGTTCGCCAAGCCAGCGAGGCATCACCTGCCATTGATCCAGGGAATCGCACGCTGGCGGTCGTCGGCATGGCCGGGCGCTTTCCGGGCGCCGCTGACCTGAGCGAGTTCTGGCAGAACATCACCGAAGGGGTGGAGTCGACTCTTTACTTCAGTGATGAGGTCATGCTCGCGCATGGCGTAAACCCTGATCTGCTGGAGCGTGCCGATTTCGTCAAGTGTGGCAATCGTCTCGAGGACGTCGACAAGTTCGATGCCGAGTTCTTCGGCTTTTCACCGCGTGAAGCACAGCTGATGGATCCTCAGCAGCGCATCTTTCTTCAATGCGCGTGGGCCGCGATGGAAGCCGCCGGTTACGGCGGCGCTCTGAACGATTTGCGTGTGGGCGTATTTGCAAGCGCGAGCACCAGCCATTACCTGCTCGATCACGTTTACCCGAGGCGCCAGGAGCTGCAACTGGAGAACATCCAGTGGTTGTTGGGTAATGGCCGCGATTTCATGGCTTCGCGTGTGGCTTACAAACTCAATCTCGCGGGACCTGCGATTACCGTCGAAACGGCTTGCTCCTCGTCACTGGTGGCGGTCCAGATGGCCTGCGAAAGCTTGCTGCGAGGCGAGTCGGATATGGTGATCGTCGGCGGTGCTTCGGTCGAAGCTCAATACTACGGTTACCAGGCGGCACCGGGCAGCATCATTTCCGTCGATGGCCATTGCCGGCCGTTCGATGCCCAGGCCAGTGGCACCACTGGCGGCAGCGGTTGTGCAGTGTTGGTCCTCAAACTGGCTGACAGGGCAATCGAAGATCGCGACCATATTCATGCCTTGATCAAGGGCGGGGCGATCAATAACGATGGCTCCAGTAAGGTCAGTTACACCGCGCCCAGTGTTCATGGGCAGGCCCAGGTGGTGAGCGCTGCACTCGATGCAGCGAATATCAGCGCAGATTCCATTGGTTACGTCGAGGCGCATGGCACCGGCACTCGTCTGGGTGACCCGGTAGAAGTCCGTGCGCTGACGCAGGCCTATACCAGCGCTTTGCCACATTTCACGCCGGGCTTTTGTGCCCTTGGTTCGTTGAAGAGCAACATCGGTCATCTTGATGCGGCCTCAGGCATCGCCGGGCTGGTCAAAGCCATACTTGCCGTGCAACACAACGTGCTGCCTGCAAGCCTGAACTTCACGCGGGCCAATCCCGAAATCGATTTCAGCGACAGCCCGTTTTATGTCAACACGACCTCCAGGCCGTGGCCGGCAGCGGCCTCGCCACGTCGGGCAGGCGTCAGCTCCTTCGGCATCGGCGGGACCAATGCGCATGTCATTGTCGAGGAACCTCCTCAACCGTCGGTACGCCCGCA
Source organism: Pseudomonas sp. MEJ108 (assembly GCF_030208985.1). Classification (NCBI taxonomy): domain Bacteria; kingdom Pseudomonadati; phylum Pseudomonadota; class Gammaproteobacteria; order Pseudomonadales; family Pseudomonadaceae; genus Pseudomonas; species Pseudomonas sp. MEJ108. The sequence goes on along the minus strand of NZ_JARVSW010000042.1, from coordinate 92,812 downwards.
TGACGATAGCGAACGCTGGTACATACTGCCGTTCTCTGCACGCTCCGCAGCAGCGCTGGATCATCAGCGTCGGCAACTGATCACCTGTCTGCAGAATCCCGCAGCCGATCTACGCGATATCGCCTTCACGCTGGGAGAGGGTCGTACACGTTTTGCCTTCAGGGACAGCGTCGTCAGCCAGAGTATTGCCGGAGCCTTGCACGCGCTGCAGGCGCCTTCGTCCACAGCGCTAATGGAACGCAGGCAGGACCGTCCGATCGTGTTCATGTTCTCCGGGCAGGGCAGCCAGTACGCGGGAATGTTCAAGGGCCTCTACGACAGTGAGGCAGTATTTCGGCAGACAGTTGACCGCTGTGCAGTCATATTGCAGCGTTATGGCGTCGACATTCTGGCCTGTCTGTACCCGCCAGCGGGTAGCAAAACAGGCGACGCCCTGAGCCGGACGGAGATCGCGCAGCCGGCACTTTTTGTGGTCGAGTACGCGTGCGCGCTGTTGTTGCAAAGCCGCGGTATCCACCCGCAGGCGCTCATAGGCCATAGCCTTGGGGAGCTGGTGGCTGCCTGTTTTGCCGGGGTCTACAGTGTTGAAGACAGCTTGAAACTGGTTGTCGAGCGGGGCCGCCTGATGCAACGTCAAGCGCCCGGTGCGATGCTTGCCGTTGGCCTCTCGGAAGCAGACTGCGCGCGTTTTCTGGAGCCCGGCGTGGAGCTGGCTGCCGTCAATGGGCCGCTGCAATGTGTCCTGGCGGGTGATTTTGAAGCCATTGCGCGGGTCGAGCGACAACTGGCCGAGGAAGGGCTCGTGGGGCGTGTACTGGATACCTCGCACGCTTTTCATTCCCGCATGATGGCTCCAGCTGCGCACGCGTTGAAGGCCGTTGTTAACGGGTTCTCTGTTCAGCCCCCGACTATCGCGCTCGTGTCCAACCACAACGGTGGTTGGTTCTCGATCGATTCGAGCAGCCAGAGTGATTATTGGGCGTCTCATCTGCTGGAAACCGTGCGCTTTTCTGACGGTATCGCGCTGCTTGCCGACGAACTGGAAGAGCCGATTTTTCTCGAAGTCGGCCCGGGCCGTGCTCTTCAGAGTGCACTGAAATCCTATGCTGAGCCCTTGTGCGTGCTTGGTTGCACTCGGCATGCACGGGACAGCCGGTCGGACGAGGCGGCATTGGCGCAAGGCATCGCGTCATTGTGGAGGCAGGGGGCAAGTTTCGGTTGGGCGCAGGCCACAGGGTGTACAGACGGCGCACGCGTGCCGCTGCCGACCTATCCGTTCGCGCGGGACAGCCACTGGATCGAGGCTGCCGGGACGGCTTCTTCAGCGCAGCACGAGGCACCGTTGTTCCTGCATTGGCAGCGTATGCATGGTAATCGCCGGCAGTTCCGGTTGAGCCTTTCGCCGCAACTCTGGCTGGTGGACGAACACCGGGTTTTCGAAGGAAGGCCAGTGCTTTCCGGCACCGGATGCGTCGAACTGGTGCGCAATGCCTATGCGCGTATGGAAGGTGTCGAGTCGATCGAGCTGAGTGATGTTTACTTCCCGACACCTCTGGTTCTGGAAGATGAGCAGGCCTCGCAACGCGTGCTGATTACGTTCAAGGATCACGCCGAGAGCACCGAGTTTTTCCTCGAGTCGGTATCGGACGAGGGTAACGGTCCGCAGCAGCGCACGATGCTGCACGCCCAGGGCTTCATCAAGCGCCACGACCGGGAGCGTTCCGTACCCACAGCGTTGATGCAGCTTCAGGCCGACCATGCTGACTGTCTTGCCGATGAAGTCGAACATGCGGCATTGAACACGCGTCTCGGCTTGTTCGGGCCTCGCTGGAAGTGCTTTCGTTCTATCTGGCTTAGTGAGGATGAGGGGTTGGCGCTCCTGGAACTCGATCAGGCGTTTGCCGCTGATGTTGAGCACTTTGCGCTGCATCCGGCGTTGCTCGACATGGCGACTGGTTTTCTCTCGATCATGGAAAACCGCGCCCGCAGATTGCCGTTCCATTACCAGCGCCTGACTATTCATGCACCACTGCGCTCCCGGCTTTACAGCCATGCACGGCGGGTCCGCAGTAATGTTTATGATGTGCAACTGTTCGAAGTCGACAGCGACGGCGGAGTCGGGGCGCTGCTGGCCGAGGTGACAGGCTTCACTTTGCGCGAGGAGCGAGTGGCATCGGAAGCACAGCGCACTGAGCCCCTGGACTGGTGCCAGGCGCCTGCATGGCGCCCGGCATTGCCGCCGAGGAGCGACTCGCCATTACAAGGGCCCTGGCTGGTTGTGATGCGCGGCGTTGCAGCCGATAACAGCATGCTCTTCTCGCTGCCGCCGGACAGTGTCTGCATAGCAGATGCCGGTGATTCCGGCACTGCGGTCGCGACAATTGCTCGCGGCGATGCTCAGGCGTATGAGCAACTGTTCAATACACTGGCGGCGCAAGATGCCTTGCCGAGTCAGATCATTTACATGGCTGGTCAGGCGCAACCGACGCACGGCGAACACGCTGCCATCAGGCTGTTTACCGATCTTATGTCGCTGGTACAGGCGTACATCCCTCATGCCGCAAACACCACTGTGTTGTCACTGGTGACCGAAGGTGCCTGCCAGGTGGATGACGATGAGCCGGTCAACAGCTGTGTAGCGACCTTGTCTGGAGTGGTTCGCACACTTGCGTGGGAGCTGCCACAGATTCAGTGCCGTCATTTCGATCTGCCGCTTGCCAATGCGGCAGAGAACGAGACGCTGCTGCTTCAGGCACTCCAGCACATCGATCCAGACCAGGCATCTCCGCTTGCTTCGACCCTGGCGTTGCGCAAACAGACGTTCCATGAGCCTTGCCTGCGAGCGCTGCAAGTCTCGCCACCTTCGCAGCCGTTCGAGGAGGGCGGGACCTACGTGGTTACCGGTGGTCTGGGCGGCATGGGGCTTGCGCTGGCCAGTCATCTGGCTGCGAAGGCAAAAGCCGTCACGTTAGTCCTGATGTCCCGTTCTGCGACAGTCACGGATGAGGTCGGGCAAGCGCTGCAGGCGTTGGAACAGCAGGGCGCGCGGATTCAACACATGGCGGTCGATTGCGCTGATCGCGAGGCTTTCACTGCAGCGCTGCACCAGGTCAGACTTCAGCATGGACGTATCTCTGGAGCCATACACGCGGCAGGCGTGCAAGCCAGCGGTCTCATTCAACTGAGCCAGGCAACTGCATGGGCACAGGTCATGGGCAGCAAGGTAGTCGGCACCGATGTGCTGATAGAGGTTTTGCGCCAGGAACCTGTCGATTTCATATTCCTGTGTTCGTCGTTGGCGTCGGTGCTGGGTGGTCTGGGCCAGGCGGATTACGCCGCCGCCAACGCTTACCTGGATGCTCGGGCGCAGGCGTGTCGTCAGGAGGGCATACCTGTGGTTTCGCTCAACTGGGATGCATGGGCGCAGGCAGGTATGCGTGTTGCCTATGACAGGGCACACCCCGAGCAGGCGCCGATTGACGATGTGCGCGGGCTGACCAACGCAGAAGGTTGCCAGTTGTTCGAGCTGGCCCTGGCGCAGAACACGGCTCAGGTCATCGTGAGCAAGGCGCAGGATCTGCAACAACTGATCGAGCAACTGCAGCGCGGCGGCGCGACATCGGCTGGCCGTGCAACACCGCTGTTCGACTCCGGGGCCGAGCGTGTTGCGCCACGCAATGCGGTGGAACAGGAAGTCGCGCAGTTGTGGCAAGAGCTGCTAGGCGGCGATATGCCGGGTGTGCTGGATAACTTCTTCGATCTGGGCGGGCACTCGCTGTTGGGCTCCCAGCTTATTTCGCGAATTCGTTCGCGCTTTCAGCAGTGCCTGACGTTGGCCGAGTTTCTCGATGAGCCGACCATCGAGCGAATCGCCCGTTCATTGGGCAGTGGCGCCGACGATACGCCCATCGATGCCGATGAAGCCGCCGTCCGCTACTGTCTGGTGCCGGTGCAGCGAAACGGCGAGGGGAGACCATTCTTCTGTCTGCCGGGCATGGGGGGCAACGTCAATCAAGTGCTTGGGTTGGCCAAGGCCATGGGTACGCAGCGGCCTTTTTACGGTCTGCAATGCCTTGGGCTCGATGGCAAGGCTGAGCCTCACCTCAGCGTCGAGGATATGGCCGAACACTATATTCGCTGCATGAAATCGGTTCAGGCGCACGGGCCGTATCTGTTGGGCGGGCATTCACTTGGCGGAAAAGTAGCGTATGAAATCGCCAGGCGTCTCGAAGCGCGTGGCGACCAGGTGGGCTTGCTGGCGCTGTTCGACTCGGCGGCACCTCCCTATACGCAAATGCAGGTGCCCACTGATGCTCAGGTACTGGGTTCGCTGCTGAGTATCTTCGGGCATTACTTCGACAAGCCGATCAAGCTTAGCCGCGAGGAGTTGCAGGCGCTCGAGCATCTGGATGATGAGGAAAAGATCCGCTACCTGAAAGACACACTGGAAAGTCACGGGTTGCTGGATGCGCGTGGCGATGAGGGAAGCATCCGGGGGCTGTTCAACGTGTACAAGGCTGCTGCCGCATTCGGTATGCGCTATGACCCGCCCAAAGTTGCGCTTGATGCCTCGCTGGTGCTGTTTCGCGCGGTCGACTCGATGCCCTCCGGCATCAACCTGCCCGAGATCCGCGACACGGATGCCTGGGGCTGGGAGTCGTTCAGTGCGGCGAAGGTAAGAACGGTCGATGTCTCGGGAGACCACTTTACCTGCCTGTCCGTCCACGCCCGGCAAATTGCCGATGTATTGATCGAGCAACTCGCCGAGTGTGATCGATAACCCGTTCTTTGCGGAACATGGCGAGCAGGCTCAGCGCCTGCTCGCCTACATTAATCAGTCTGAGGTCTACATATGTCTGGAGGTTACTCAAAAGGTGACACCCGTCCACCCATGCGCTTCATTCTTCTGATATTGGGGCTCGATGTGCTTGGCATCGGTCTGGCGATCCCTGTCATGCCGACGCTGATCGCGACTATCTGGCCATCGTCTACCGAGCATGTCTCGTTGGCGCTGGGTGTGGCGTTGACACTTTATTCAGCGATGCAGTTTCTGTGTGCGCCGCTGCTGGGGGCGCTGAGCGACTGCCATGGGCGTCGACCGATATTGCTTCTGGCGCTGGCCGGCATGTGCCTGGGCAATCTGATGGCTGGCTTCGCCGGCAGCCTGACGGTCTTGCTGATAGGCCGTGCCATCGCAGGAATCACTGCCGCCAATATCGCCACTGCGATGGCCTATATTGCGGACATCAGTGAGGGTGAGCAGCGCACGCATTTCTACGGTGCAGCGGGCAGTGTCATCGCCATAGCGCTTGTTTTCGGCCCGGTCATAGGCGGGGGACTTGCGTCTTACGGACCGCACTTGCCCTTTCTGGTCGCTGGCGGCCTGGCGGCAATCAACCTGCTGTATGGCTACATGAGGTTGCCGGAAAGCCTTGCGGCCGAGCATCGGCGTGCCTTCGAATGGCGGCGAACCAACCCGTTTGGCAGCCTGCGAGGACTCTGGAGTACGCAAGGCCTGCGGCCGTATCTGCTGGCTGCGACGTGCTCCTGGTTCGCCTACGGGATATTTCAAAGCTGCTTTGTGCTGGCCAATCAGATGCGTTATGGCTGGAGCATGCTTGAAGTGTCGTACGCATTGGCGGCACTCGCTCTGGGCATGGCGTTCGCGCAGCGCGTACTGGTACGCAAGCTGACGCCAATCATGTCCAACCAGCGGATCATCGTTACAGGTTATGCCTGTTGCCTGCTGGGTTATGGTTTCTATACGGCTGCTGCAAGCGTCTGGCTGACGGTGGTGGGCATGTGTTTCCATGCTGTCGGACTGATCGCCGAGCCGGCATTGCGCAGTGAGCTCTCGCGTCATGCCAGTGCAGGGCATCAGGGCGAGTTGCAGGGCGGGCTGACATCTCTGTTGAGTCTGGTGGGCGGTGTAGCGCCAGTGATTGGCGCCCTGATATTTGCGGGTAACGTTGGCTCAGGCCAGCATGTCCTGTGGCTGGGCGCTCCCTTTCTGGTCAGCCTGTTGATGTACGTGCTGGCGATAGGCTGCATCCAGAGGGGGAGAACTTCAGCCGCCTGGAACAGTTGATCCTCGCGCTGGTAACCCATCAGCCTCCGCCGAGCACCACACTCAGCGCGTTGCGTGCATCGTCCAGTTGCACCAGCGAGGCGTGGCGTGCGCCCAGCGCGTCGCGGTTCTGGATGGCGGTGAGGATCGCCTTGTGACGCGGCATGGCCAGTTCGTGCAGGTTGGGACGCTTGTTGGAGTATTTGAGCGCTTCGCGCAACGCCAGTGACAGCATGTTGCACAGGTGCGCCAGCAAGTCGTTGTGGGTGGCGTCGGCGATGCGGCTGTGGAAGTCGAGATCGGGTTGCAACAGGTCTTCCGGCGTCGGTGCGGCTTCCATGCGCAGGTAGGCTTCGTGGATCGACTCGATCTCTGCGTCGGTGGCATGCTGCGCGGCCAGTGCTGCAACTGCTGGTTCGATGACAGCGCGTACGCTGGTCAGCAGATTGAAGAAATCATTCTGCGGCGAGCTTTGCATGACCCAGTGCAGTACGTCCGGGTCCAGCAGATGCCATTCGCGACGCGCCTTGACCACCGTGCCGACACGCGGCCGCGAATAAACCAGACCCTTGGCCACCAGAACCCGCGTGGCTTCACGCAGGACCGGGCGGCTGACGGCATACTCTTCGCAGAGCATCGCTTCGGCAGGCAGCTTTTCGTCAGGCTTGAAACGGCCGGACACGATTTGCATGCCCAGTTCCTGGACAATACGGGCGTGCATGCTTTTTCGGTCGGAAGGCTTTCGATAATCCATGGGAACGCTGGTCGGTCCTGGCGGTAATTGCTGGGCATCATACCATTGCGTAACACTTGCGGCGGCTGCCTGCGTCAGGTAAACCGCCGCTTTGGTCAGTGCGAGTGGCGGGGCACTTCGGAACCTCTGCAACCGACCAGGAAGTCGAAATCACAGCCCTGGTCTGCCTGCATCACCCGGTCTACGTACAGCTGACGATAGCCACCCAACAGCAATTGAGGCGGAGCCTGCCAGTCGGCGAGGCGCGCCGCCAGTTCGGCTTCCGGGATGTCCAGATGCAGACGCCCGCCAGCGCAGTCGAGCTCGATCCAGTCACCTTCCTTGACCACCGCCAGCGGTCCGCCCGCTGCGGCTTCCGGCGCCACATGCAGAACCACGGTGCCGTAAGCCGTGCCGCTCATGCGCGCATCGGAAATGCGCACCATGTCAGTCACGCCCTGCGCCAGCAGCTTGGCTGGCAAGCCCATGTTGCCGACCTCGGCCATGCCCGGATAACCCTTGGGGCCGCAGTTCTTCAGCACCATGACCGAGTTGGCATCAATGTCCAGATCCGGATCGTTGATCCGTGACTTGTACATCTCGAAATTCTCGAACACCACTGCGCGACCACGGTGCTGCATCAGCGCCGGCGTCGCGGCCGAGGGCTTGAGCACGGCACCCAGCGGCGCGAGGTTGCCGCGCAGCACGCAAATCCCGCCGTCGGCGCGGATCGGGTTGTCCAGCGCGCGGATTACCTGATCTTCACCATAGATCGGTGAGTTGCAGGTGTTTTCGCCGATGCTCTTGCCATTGACGGTCAAGGCATCCGGGTTGGGCAGCAGCCTGGCTTCGTTCATACGGCGCAGCACGGCGGGCAGGCCGCCGGCGTAATAGAACTCTTCCATCAGGAAGCGCCCCGACGGTTGCAGGTCGACAATCGTCGGCATGCCACGGCCCATGCGTGACCAGTCATCCAGGTCCAGGTCGACGCCGATGCGTCCGGCGATGGCCTTCAGGTGAATCACGGCGTTGGTCGAGCCACCGATGGCCGCATTGACCCGGATGGCGTTTTCGAATGCAGCCTTGGTGAGAATCTTCGACAGGCGCAGGTCTTCACGGACCATATCGACGGCGCGCATGCCAGACATGTGCGCCAGCACGTAACGCCGCGAATCCACCGCTGGAATGGCCGCGTTGTGCGGCAGCGAGGTGCCCAGCGCTTCAGCCATGCAGGCCATGGTCGAGGCTGTGCCCATGGTGTTGCAGGTGCCTGCCGAGCGCGACATGCCGGCTTCGGCGGAGAGGAATTCGTCCAGGCTGATGGTCCCGGCCTTGTAGGACTCGTGCATCTGCCAGACGATGGTGCCGGCGCCGATGTCCTTGCCTTCATGCTTGCCGTTGAGCATCGGTCCGCCGGTGACGACGATGGCGGGGATGTCGCAACTGGCAGCCCCCATCAACAGGGCAGGGGTGGTCTTGTCACAGCCGGTCAACAGCACGACGCCATCGATGGGGTTGCCGCGAATCGCTTCTTCAACGTCCATGCTCGCCAGGTTGCGGGTGAACATAGCGGTAGGGCGCAGGTTGGATTCGCCGTTGGAAAACACCGGAAACTCGACCGGCCAGCCGCCTGCTTCGATCACGCCACGTTTGACATGCTCGGCGATCTGCCGGAAATGCGCGTTGCAGGGGGTCAACTCCGACCAGGTATTGCAGATGCCGATGATCGGCTTGCCCTGAAACTGGTGGTCGGCAATACCCTGATTCTTCATCCAGCTGCGGTACATGAAGCCATTCTTGTCGGCGGTGCCAAACCACTGGGCAGAACGGAGGGTCGGTTTTTTATCGGAGTCAGACATGATCGGCTCTCTTATTGTAAGACTTAATGGCGATACTGCTGGCTAAGGTAAGCCTAAAAAACGCGTATTGGAAGAGTTGTCAGTTTAAATAGTATTACTATATAGTCGGTTGTAGACGAGGGATCATCCTGGCGCATGTGCTGCGTTATTCAGCCCCCAGGCACAGAGGCGATCCCCGCAGGTTCCATAACAAAAACAATGGGAGACCGCCTACATGAGCCAGGAACTGCGGCTTATACGCCGCATCACGCTGAAACTGATCCCCTTCCTTATCCTGCTGTACCTGATCGCTTATGTAGACCGCTCTGCCGTGGGCTTTGCCAAGCTGCACATGGGCGCGGACATCGGTATCGGCGACGCGGCCTATGGTTTGGGTGCCGGGCTGTTCTTTATCGGTTACTTCCTGCTGGAGATCCCCAGCAACCTGATGCTCGAGCGTTTCGGCGCACGTCGCTGGTTCGCGCGGATCATGATCACCTGGGGCGCGATCACCATCGGCATGGCCTTCGTCCAGGGGCCGCACAGCTTCTATGTGATGAGGTTTTTGCTGGGCGCTGCCGAGGCGGGCTTCTTTCCCGGTGTGCTGTACTACATCACCCAGTGGTTTCCGGTGCGCCATCGCGGCAAGATCCTTGGCCTTTTCATCCTCTCGCAACCCATCGCCATGATGATCACCGGGCCCGTGTCCGGCGGTTTGCTGGGCATGGACGGCATACTCGGCCTGCATGGCTGGCAATGGCTGTTCATCGTCATCGGCACGCCGGCGATTCTGCTGACCTGGCCGGTGTTGCGCTGGTTGCCGGATGGTCCGCAGCAGGTCAAATGGATGGACCAGGCCGAGAAGGACTGGCTGACCGGTGAGCTGAAAAAGGACCTTGAAGAGTACGGCCAGACTCGCCACGGCAATCCGTTGCATGCCTTGAAAGACAAGCGTGTGTTGCTTCTGGCGCTGTTCTACCTGCCGGTGACCTTGAGCATTTACGGTCTTGGCCTGTGGCTGCCGACGCTGATCAAACAGTTTGGCGGCAGTGACCTGACCACCGGCTTCGTGTCATCGGTGCCTTACATTTTCGGCATCATCGGCCTGCTGATCGTGCCGCGCAGTTCCGATCGCCTCAACGACCGTTACGGGCATCTGGCCGTGCTTTATGTGCTGGGGGCCATCGGCCTGTTCTGCAGCGCCTGGCTGACCATGCCGGTGGCGCAGCTGGCTGCATTGTGCGTCGTGGCGTTCGCGCTGTTTTCCTGCACGGCGGTGTTCTGGACCTTGCCGGGGCGGTTCTTCGCCGGTGCCAGTGCCGCAGCCGGTATCGCGCTGATCAATTCGGTCGGCAACCTGGGCGGCTACATCGGTCCGTTCGTGATCGGCGCGTTGAAGGAAATCACCGGCAGTCTGGCATCAGGCCTGTATTTCCTGTCGGGCGTCATGGTCTTCGGGCTGCTGCTGACCGGCATCGTTTATCACGTGCTGGAGCGCAAGCATGTGCTGCCAGCGTCCGACTTCGCGGCGAGTGCCAGGGCGAGATAGGTTTTCAGCGGCCCATTATCTGGAAGGAGAATTTCATGCGGTTAGTACAGTTTGAATTGAACGACGGTCAGCGCCGGGTCGGGCTGGTCGACGGTGATCAGGTGCGTGAGGTCCAGGGTGTCGAGAGTGTTCGCGAGCTGGCGCTGGCGGCTATCGAGGCAGGTTCGGCGCTGGCGCATCAGGTCGAGCAGCGTGGCGTTGGCGAGACGCACGACTATTTGCAGTTGCTTGAGGAGTTGCGGATCCTGCCGCCGCTCGACCATCCTGATCCGGCGCACCTGCTGGTCAGCGGCACCGGGCTGACACATCTGGGCAGTGCGTCGGCACGCGACAAGATGCACCAGCAGTCCGGCGACGAAGCCTCGATGACCGACACCATGCGTATCTTCAAATGGGGCGTCGAAGGCGGCAAGCCGACGGCGGGGCAGGCCGGTGTTCAGCCCGAGTGGTTCTACAAGGGTGACGGCAGCATTGTCGTGCGTCCCGGACATTCGTTTTCGCTGCCGCCCTTTGCCGAAGACGGCGGGGAAGAGCCCGAGCTGAGCGGCCTGTATGTGATCGGTCATGATCGCAAGCCTTATCGCCTGGGCTTCGCCATCGGTAATGAATACTCCGATCACGTCATGGAGCGTCGCAACTACCTGTATCTGGCGCATTCGAAACTGCGCGCCTGTTCGTTCGGGCCGGAGTTGCGCGTGGGCGACTTGCCGCAAAGCCTGTCGGGCACCAGTCGGGTCTGGCGCGATGGCAAGGTGCTGTGGGAGAAAGAGTTCCTCAGTGGCGAAGCGAACATGTGCCACAGCCTGGAAAACCTTGAATACCACCACTTCAAGTACGCGCAATTCCTCAGGCCGGGTGACGTGCATGTGCATTTCTTCGGCACCGCCACCCTGTCGTTCGCCGATGGCGTGCGCACCCAGCCGGGCGATCGTTTCGAGATCAGTCAGGCCGAGTTCGGTCAGCCGCTGGTCAACGGCCTGGCATCGAGCGAGCCGGTGTTTCAGCCGGGCGGCATCGGCAAGCTGTAAGCGCAGACGCGCCATACCTGTTTGATTGCTCACCGTGCCAGCGCTCGGCGCTGGTACGGCTCTACTTGCGCTCCGACTGTATCTGCGCCTGCCTTTTGCCCTATCATTCGCGCTTTTGCTGGCCGGATGAATTTCATGACTACCATACCCACCACACTGCTCGCCGCCCTCGAAGCCACCACCATGCTGGAAATCGACGGCCTGCACGCCTGGGACTTCTCTCTGGGCGAGGAACTGAACGTCGAATGCATGGACGGCCGCGAGCGCAAGGTATGGCGTTTCACCACGGCGCAAATCGACGCTGCGACCTTCGATGAATCCCTGCAAAGCTGGGTGATCAATGACGGCAACGCCGATCACCGGATCATCTGCTGCCTGGATGCCTTTACCCCCTCCGATGAAGATGATTCCGCGCAGGATTGAGTAAATGCGGGCTGGCGCTGTCATAGACCCGACCGTGCCGTAACAGGCATCAATAACCTCAACAAGATGGATGCCCCCATGCCCCATAAATTTCTGCCGTGGCTGGCGATTGCCAGTGCCATGAGCACATTTACCCTGCAGGCCCAAGCCATGCCAGATACTGAATTGCTGATCGGTTCCTACACGCAAGGCAAGAGTGAAGGGATCTATCGTTTTGCCTTCGACAGCGAAACCGGAATGATCGGCGCCAAGCCGCTGCAAGTGGTCAAAGCCGAAAACCCGTCGTGGCTGACCGTCTCCAGAGACCAGCGCTATCTGTTCGCAGTCAATGAAAACGGCCCCGGACAGAAAGACGTGGTCGGTAAGGTCAGCAGCTTTGCGATCGACCCGAAAACCCGTCAGATCACGCCGATCAATCAGGTTCAAAGCCGCGGTGAAGAACCGACGCACTCCAGCCTGAGCTACGACGGCCGCTACCTGTTCGTGGCCAACTACGCAGTAAACCCTGACCCGGGCGGCGCGCTGACCGTGGTGCCGGTAGGCAAGGACGGCACCTTGAGCGAAGCCGTTCAGGTCCTGCCGCTGGGGCCTGGAAGCAAGGTCAACAGTGAGCGGCAGATGTCCTCACATGTGCACCTGGCCGTGCCGACGCCGGATGACAAGTACGTAGTGACTGCCGACCTGGGCGCTGACAAGCTGTTCGTTTATCACTACGACGCGAGCCAAGCCAAGCCATTGCAGCCAGCCAAGGTGCCGTTCGTGCAGTTGCCGGGCGGCTCCGGACCCCGTCATACGCTCTTCAGCGCTGATGGCAAGCATGCCTGGCTGGTGCTGGAAATGACGGCTCAGGTCGCGGTGTTCGACTACCACGACGGCGTCTTCAAGCAGACCCAACTGGTCGACATGAAGAACAAGGGCGTGGACGAGAAAAACGGTGGTGGCGCCTTGCACACTTCACCGGATGGCAAGTTTCTGTACGTGACCAATCGGGGTGACGCGAATCAGGTCGTGGTGTTCCGCATCGATCAGGCCAGCGGCAAGCTTGAAGAAATTCAGCGTCGTTCCCTGGAAGGCAAGGAGCCCCGCGAGTTCGCTTTCGATCCGACCGGCCAGTTCATGCTGTTCGCCAATCAGAAGAGCAACCAGATCGTGACCGTACGCCGTGATCCGCAGAGCGGCAAGATCGGTGAAACGGTACAGAAATTCGATGCAGATGCACCTTCTTACCTGCGTTTTCTGACCGACAAGTAATCCGCTTCGGCTCCAGCCCGCACGATACAAGGGCTGGGGCCGTTATCATTCTTGATGATATGGGTTAGTGCTACAAAAGATTTCTGCTGAACCACCCTCGGGCGTAAGTTTGAGTCACGGCCATAACGGTCAGGACTTTAAACCAGCGTACAGACAGACAAGAGGGGTGACCGACATGAATTTCAATCTTTTCTCCATCATCGCTGCATCTGCTATCTCGGCAAGCGTCGCTCTCCCGGCCAGCGCCAGCGTCGAAGTGAACGACAAGAAAGCCCACTCGACTCAGACCTACACCACCAAATACCTGCAACAGAGCGCTAATTTCTACGCAGCGCTGGACCACAAATCCGCTCAATGATTGATCAGCCGTCACGCTTTCGCGAGCATGTTCGCCCACACAGGTCCCTGCGACTTACTGCCCAATGCGCGGCAGACCAGGCACGGAATGTCAGGCGAGCCTGTTCGCGAAAGCGCTGGTGGCGGCACATCCGCGCCTGGAAACAAGGCTTCTGCCCAGCGGGCGTAGGAGCGAACTTGTTCGCGAAGGCGGTACTTCGGGCGCTACATTTTCTCTGAATTTAACGTCCCTTTCGCGAACAAGCGAAGCGTCGCCCGGTCCACTCCTACGCCCTCCCGGGCAGAATCAAAAGCTGAAGACTGTCAGGCGAGCCTGTTCGCGAAAGCGCTGATGGCACAACATTCAAGAGCGGACGCAGAGCGTCCAGAACGGCATTCCCACGCGGAGCGTGAGGAACGATAGTCAACTGCCGTGCCTCACGTTCCGCGTCACAGGTCTCTCAGTGCCCCACCTCGATGGTGCTCAATCCATTGCCCTGACGACGCACCTTGATCTGCACCGGGATTCGTTCGTGCATTTCCTGGACGTGGGAAATCACGCCGACCTTGCGACCCTGTGCCTGCAAGCCGTCGAGAGCGTCCATCGCCAGTTGCAGCGACTCCGGATCGAGGCTGCCGAAGCCTTCGTCGATGAACAGTGACTCGATGCGCAAGGTGCTGGATGCCATCGAGGCGAGGCCCAGCGCCAGTGCCAGCGAGACGAGGAAGGTTTCCCCGCCGGACAGCGAGTGAACCGAGCGCAGTTCGTCGCCCATTTCCGTGTCCATGACCAGTAGACCGAGCATGCTGCCGCCGCGTTTCAGGCGGTAGCGGCGCACCAGTTGCCTGAGCTGCGCATTGGCGTGATGGACCAGCAGGTCGAGGTTGTAGGCCTGGGCGATTTTGCGAAACCTGTCGCCTTCTGCCGAGCCGATCAATGAGGCCAGACGTGCCCAGCGCAGGTATTCGCTGTTGGCGTCGGCGATGCGCGCCTGCAGTTCGCTGTTGGCGTTGCGGCGGCGCTGATCTTCACTGAGCTCGGCCCGCAGGTCGGCGCAGTGCTGCTCGCTGAGCGCCGACTGTTCAAGGGCCTGTTGCAGTGCTGTCGCCAGTTGCGCACTGTCGGTCAGGTCACTGTGTTGCGCCTGATGCTGTTGCAGACGCTGATCGCGTTCCTGCAGCAACACTTTTGCCTGTTCCAGCGCCTTGTCGGTGCTATTCAATTGCACACGCAGTTGCTCGACATGCGCATCGTCGTAGGTCAGCAAGGTGTCCAGCGCGCTATCGTCCAGCTGAGGATGCTGAGCGCGCCATTCGCTGATCTGCACATCAAGTTCAGCCAGTTCCTGTTGCAGGGACTGCTGTTGTTGCTGTCCGGACTTGAGTTCGGCAGCCAGTTGAATCAGCTGATTGTGGATGTCCTGCAGCGCCTGCGCCGCCAGACTTTCCGCCTGCCTGGCCTGCTCGATGGTCTGCTCCAGCGCCTGCTGCCATTGCTCTGCGCTGGCGTGGTCGCCCAGCAGACCGGCAAGCGTCTGCTGACTGGTCTGCTGTTGCTCGCCGAGCCGGGTGAGTTCCTGCGCCAGTTCGGTCTGGCGGTGCAGACGCGTCTGCTGCTCGACCTGCTGCTTCTCGATCTTCTGCTGACGCTCGGTTTGCTCCTGCTGCTCTTCGTGTTGCTGCTCCAGCTGATCGAGACGCTGGGTCACCTGCTGTTCGAGCTGCAGCACGGTCGCCGATGCATCACTGCGCAGCCCTTCAAGCACCTGCGGTGATACCAGCGGCGTGAATGCCGTCAGTTCTTCTTCCAGTCGCTGCCCGTCGGCCTCCAGTTGTTTGAGCTGCTCGGCAACATGACCCGCAGCGGTCTGGCTGGCTTCGGTCGCCGCCTGAAGCTGCTGCTGCAGGCGCGCAGCGTCTTTTTGCAGGGTCAACAAGGCTTGCTGACGTTGCTCGTCACGGCTGATGACTTCGCTCAGTTGACTCAATTGCTGGCTCAACCAGCCGTCGCGCTTGTCGGCGTCGCGGTCTAGCAATTGGGCGGCGAGGGGGTGTGACTCCAGGTCCGGTGCCAAAGCCTGATGGCGCACTGTGAGCTGCTCATGCTGGCGCAGCAGCTCTTTCTGCCGGGCGATTACGCCGCCGACCTGTTCACGCAACTGATTGCGTTGCTCGGTCAGCAGGTCCACGGCTTTCTGCGCGCTGGCCTGCTCGTTGTCGTCGTGTTGCGTGAGGCTTTCGAGCAGCGCCTCCGGCTGATGCCAGGGGTGTTCAATGCTGCCACAGACCGGGCAGGGCTGGTCGTCCTGCAACTGCACGCGCAACTCTTCGACACTGGCGCTGCGGGCCAGCCGTTGGCGCTCCAGCAGTTGCCGGGTGACGGTCAGGGTCTGTTCGGCGACGGTCAGTTCATCACGAACGCGAAGGCCTTCGCTGTTGAGCTGTTCGCGTTGCTGCTGGGCGCTCTGCTGTTGCTGGGAGAGGTCGGCAAGCTGGCGGTCGACGTCTTGCTGACTGGCCCATAGACGGGCCAGTTCCTCGAAGGCACGCTGCTGTTTGCGGTTGTCCTGCAACAGGCTGCCGAGAATCTGCACCTGCTCGGTCACTGCCTCCACTTCGCAATCGGCTTCGCGGTACAGCAACTCCAGCGCGCTGCGTTGCTCGGTCAACTGCTGATCGGCAGTCTTGGCACGCTGCTGCAGCGCCGGCAGCTCACTGTGGCCGTGCTTGAGACGATTGGCGATCAGCGTGAGGGATTTCAGCCGGTCACGCCACGCGTTCCAGGCCTGAGCCAGCGGTGCCAGTTCGCTGCTGTGCTGCAGTTGCCCGGCAATACGCTCCAGACGTTGAGCCACCTGCTGTTGCTGATCGAGCAGGGTTTGCAGGCTGGTCTTGCCCTGGATGCAGAGCTGCTCGCTCTGCTGGTGCAGGTCGGACGCCTTGGCCAGTTCCTGGGCCAGGTGGTTCAGGGTGTTCTGTGCTTCGAAAGCCTGCAGCAACAGCGGTTTGGCGCTGCTGTGCGCTTGCTGTGCTTCCAGCAGACTGGTCTGCGCCTGAGTACGGCGGCTTTCCAGCTGTTGCTGCTGGTCGTGCAGCGAGGTCTGCTGTCGCTGATGCTGGCGAATCTGTTCAGCCAGCGGATCAAGCTGAGCGTTCAGTGTGACCCGACGCGCGAAGCGATGGCGCTGCGGGCCCAGGCGTTCCAGCTGGCCGAGGGTCTGGCGTGCACCGCTGTGCTCGTCCCAGGCCTGTTGCGCACTGTTCAGGGCTTCCTGGGCAGCGAGCTGTTCGTCACGCAGACGGTGCAGCTCGGTCAGCCACTGCTGTTTGATTTCCAGTTGCCGTTGCTGTGTCTGATGGGCCTTGAGCTGTTGCTGCGCGTCGCTCAGGCGCTGCTCCAGTTCAGCCAGCAATTCCGGGGCCAGCGGGATGATGTTGCTGGCCTGCGCGGTCAGGGTTTTCAGGGCGTCTTCGGCTTCCTTGCTTTTACTGTAGGCGCGTCGACCGAGCTGGCTGTAGATCGCGGTGTTGGTGAGCTTTTCCAGCAGTTCGCTGCGTTCCTTGTCATCCGCCTTGAGGAATGCGCTGAATTCACTCTGGGCAAGCATTACGGCACGGGTGAACTGCTCGAAGTTCAGGCCCAGGCGGTTTTCGATCAGTTGCTCGAATTCGCGTTTGCTCTGGTTACTGAGGATTTGCTCGCTGTCCAGATCGGTGAGGGTCTGGCGGCTGGCCTGCAGCTTTTTAGTCGCATTGTCGCGCGCGCGATTGGTTTCCCAGCGCGCGCGATAACGCCGCTGATCAATGCCGATGAAGTCCACCTCGGCGTAACCGCTGCCCGTGCCGCGGCGCAGCAGGGTACGTGGGTCGCTGGTGGTGATGTCGCCGTCGATGTCCGGGACCTTGGACTGACCGATATTGCTCAGCCGCGGAATCGCCCCGAACAGCGCCAGGCACAGGGCATCGAGCAGCGTGCTTTTGCCCGCGCCAGTCGGGCCGGTGATGGCAAACAGTCCGGCGCTGGCCAGCGGCTCGGCAGTGAAATCGATTTCAAAAGGGCCGGCCAGCGAGGCCAGGTTTTTCAGGCGAATGGCGAGGATTTTCATGGTTGCTCGCTCTCCTGCTGGACTTCACGCAGCAGCGTGGCGAAATCGGTCAGCGTCTGTTCGTCGACCTCGCTGCCGAAGTTGTCCTGCCAGGCACGGCTGAACAGTTCCTGAGGCGTGAGCTGGTCCAGTTCGATCAGCGTGGCGTCACCCTCGCTGCCGTCCGCGCTGCCTTTACCGGCGTATTCGGCACCGATGCGCACCAGCCGCACGGCCTTGCCCTGTAGGGCGTTTTCGATCTGGTTGCGCAGGTCCGGCTGGGGTTCATCCAGACGCACGCGCACTTCCAGCCACGGCTGGCGGTCCGGGTCGGCAAGCAGGTCGATGTCGGGCAATGCTTTGAGCTGCACCAGCAGGTCGGCCAATGGTGCAGGCCCGAGGCGTTGCAGGTTGACGGCGCGAGGGATCAGCAACGGCTCGACACTGGTCAGCGTCTCGCCGTCGCAATTGATCTCCAGAATCTGGTGCTGATAGCTGATTTCCGAAAAGGACAGCGGGATCGGCGAGCCGCTGTAGCGAATGCGCTCTTCGCCGTTGACCCGCTGCGGTTTGTGCAGGTGGCCCAGCGCAACATAGGTGATGCTCGGCCCGAACAGGCTGGCCGGCAGGGCTTCGGCGTTGCCGATGATCAGGCTGCGCTCGGAGTCTTCCGAGACCGAGCCGCCTGCCATATGGGCGTGACTGATGGCGATCAATGCCTGACCGGGCTGGCGCTTGAGGTCAGCCGCCGCGATCAGCAGCTCATGCACCCGGCCGATGCCACGCAGGTAGTCATCGCCCAGGGTCGGGCCGGTGACTTCGGCGGGACGCAGGAAGGGCAGCGCCAGGCACCAGGCCTTGATGTCGCCATTGGCGTCCGGCAACGGCAACAGCAGGCGTTCGGCATCCAGCACGCCGTCGTCCAGCCACATCACCCGGCCTAGCGCATGTGTGCGCAAGCGGCGCATCAGCGGGGCGGGAAGTTCGATACGCGAGCCGGAGTCGTGGTTGCCGGCGATCATCACGATGGTCAGCAAGGGTTGCTGTTCGTGGGCGTTGACGATGAAGTCGTACAGGCGCTCCTGCGCTTTGACCGGCGGGTTGACGGTGTCGAAGATGTCGCCCGCGATCAACAGTACATCCGGTTTACGGTCGGCCAGACGGGCCAGCAGCCAGGTCAGGAAGCAGGCGTGTTCGAAATCCCGCTCCTGGCCGTGCAGGTTCTGACCCAGGTGCCAGTCAGAGGTGTGAAACAGACGCATTGGTTTACCTTGTCGTATAGGGGTGTTGCCTGAGCTGCATCCTTATTTGGGATACAGCGGCGGCAACCCGGCATCACCTGCCGGGTCCTGAATATGTTCGGCGGCGGGCAGTTTGCGCACCGCGCGCCAGAGGTCCTCGCCCAGCCACAGCTTGCCGGTTTCGCTGTACAGCGCACCGTTGAGACCGTCCAGAGCATCGGACAGCGGCACGAAACGCGCGGCCATTTCGGCCAGGGTTTCCGGCTGCTGACGTGCCCAGGCGTCGAGCGCCTGACGGGTGCCCTGCGGGTCGTTGGCCAGGCAGGCGCGTTTGAGGTCATCGAGTACGGTACGCGGGCTGGGCCCGGTCTGCACGGCCCGGGCGATTGCCGGCTGTCCACGGGCGCGCCACCACAGGCCGAAACCGAGCAGGGTGGTGCAGGCCAGCAGCAATGTGCTCATCTGCCACGGCCAGACTGGCGGGCCGATCACGGTCACACCGCTCATGTCGTTGTTCACCGGCGTGTCCACCGCCAGCCCCGGGTTGACGCTGATCTGCAGGGTGCGCGCGGGCAGGCTGCTGTGCTCCAGATGATCTTCGCGAGTATTCCACCAGGTCACTTCAACCGCAGGCAGGTCGATTGCGCCGGCGCGGGCGGGCACCAGGGCCTCGCGTTCTTCGCGCGTGCCGATCAGGCCGCGTTCGCTGGGCAGGTTGCGCAGTTGTGGCTGATCCGGGTAACGCCGCAGGCCGGGTACTTCCGTGGGCGGCAGGGGCGGCAGTTGCGCGCCGGCCAGCCCTTCGGCCTTGAGCGTCAGGGTGCGGGTCAGCGAATCGCCGACCTGCGTAGTACCGGGCTCCGGGCTCCAGTTTTCTTCCAGATTGATACTGCGTGCCGGCAGCCAGGCGACATCGGCCGGGTAGTCGGCAGGCTTGGGCTTGACGGTCAACGGTACTTCGGCGGATTTGACCCGCACCGATCGGCCCGGCTGCGGGCCGAACGGATTGCTGTCCTGGGCTTGCGAACCCTCGGCAGGCGTCTGCACCAGCGTGGCACTGAACACTTGCGCCGGTATCTTCAGTACGCCGCTCTGCTGCGGGTAGATCGCGTAGCGTGTCTCGATCACCCCATGGCGCACACCGTTGATCAGCTTTTCGTAGGTGCGCGAATCACCCAGTTTTTCGACCCGTGCGTCCGGCACTTGCAGCGGGCTCAGGCTG
Organism: Pseudomonas sp. MEJ108; assembly: GCF_030208985.1. Classification (NCBI taxonomy): domain Bacteria; kingdom Pseudomonadati; phylum Pseudomonadota; class Gammaproteobacteria; order Pseudomonadales; family Pseudomonadaceae; genus Pseudomonas; species Pseudomonas sp. MEJ108. Next base: position 73,039 of record NZ_JARVSW010000042.1, on the reverse strand, counting down.
CTGTCGTCGAACAGTGACACCGAGTGGTAGACGCGCAGGGTCAGCACGGCCTGGGCCTGAACATACACGCTGTCCTGATCCAGGCTCGCTTCGATGAAGATCGATGCCAGATGGTTGCCTGGCTCCTGGGGTTCGCTCTGCAGGACCTGCAGGGTCAGCGGCTGGCTTTTCAGTTCGCCCAGTTGCAGCGACGGAATCAACACGCTTCCGGTCTCGCGGGGCAGCAGAGTGACGATCCAGCGCGTCGTGGCCTGGCTGCTGCCATCCAGGGTTTTCAGGCTGTTGAGCTGACGCGTGTCACGCACCTCGAAACTGCTTTCCAGCGCGCTCATGTCCGGTTTGCCGAACTGCGTCACATCGTCTGTTTCCAGCGTCAGTTCGACGGTTTCCCCGGCGTTGAGGCGCGTGCGGTCAACGCTGGCGGTCAGTTGCGCAGCCTGCAGCGACAAGCTGATCAGGCTCAGCAGCAGGCCGATCAATAAGGTGTACACGCGACTCATCGGGTCTTTTCCTGATGTTGCTGTTCGTAGCGAAATTTGCGCCGCAACAGTTCGCCCGGATCATCCGGAATCTGCCTCAGCCACTGCTCCAGTTCCTGACGCCGCTCGCCGGTCATGGGGCTGTCGGCGGACTGTAGCGGCGGGCGGGTGGTCTGTTCGTCGTCGGTCGACTCGCCCGAGGTGGCCTTACCACTGGTGTCTGGCGGCAGGCTTTCGCTGGTGCCGGGTTGATCCGATCGGGACGGGTTCTGCTCGGCGGGTGATGCGCTGCTGTTGGGGTCTTGCGACGCCTGCTGACCTTCTTCGCCCTGATCGGCCTTGTTCTGTTCATCCTGGGCAGGCTTCTGCTCATCGGCCTGATCCAGCAGGCCTTGCACCAGCGCCCGATTGGTTTGCGCCGCAGGGAAGTCGGGTTGTCGGTCCAGGGCCTGCTCGTAGGCATCCAGTGCCGCTGCCAGCTCACCGCTGCGGGCCAGGGCATTGCCACGATTGTAGTGGTCGGCGGCGCTATTGCCTTCGGCAAACTGCCGGGCGGCGCTGGCGTAGTCTTGCGCCTGGTACAACGCCACGCCTTTCCAGCGCGAGTCTTCGAAGCGCTGCGCGGCCTCGGCCGGCCGATGCTGTTCCAGCAGGCGCTGGCCCTGTTGGTCGGGACGCAGCCACAGGTCCTGAAACTCGAACGCCTGGCTGTTCTGCGGAAACATGAACAGCAGCGGCAGGCAGAACAGCCAGCCGCGCCGGCCGGCCAGTGCCGCGATCAGCAACAGCGGCAGCAGCAACCAGTGGCCCTGGTCAGCCCAAGTGTCGAGCTGCACGACCTGACCGTCGCGGGTCATGTGTCGGGGGCTGGCCAGCAGACCGAGGCTGCGCAAGTCTTCTTCATCGCCGCGTGCCTGACGATAGCTGCCACCCACCTGATCGGCGAAGTCGTTGAGGCTGGTACTGTCCAGACGCGGCACCAGAATCGCACCTTGATCATCCTTGAGCAGGCTGCCGTTTTCCTGCGTGACCGGTGCGCCTTCCGCTGTGCCGACCCCGAGAATCAACAGCGGCGGCGATTGCCCGCGCAACGCGGCGCGGATGCCCTGACGTTCCTGTTCGCTCAGCGACGAGGTGATCAGCAGAATCCGCCCCTGACCCAATGCGCCCTGTTTGAGCAGGTGCAGCGCTTTCTGCACGGCCAGATCGGCGCGCTGGCCGGTCACCGGCATGATCGACGGTCTGATGGCTTCCAGCAGGTTGTGGCTGGTGACCAGATCATCGGACAGCGGCACCAGGGTGTGTGCGCTGCCTGCATAGACGACGATGGCGGTCTGTGCATCGCTGCGTTTTTGCAACAGGTCCAGCAGCTTGCGTCTGGCCTGTTCCAGGCGGGTAGGCGGCGTGTCGGTGGCGAGCATCTGCGGGGTGAGCTCGAGAATCACCACCAACGGATCGACCGGTTTCTGGCTGATCTGTTCGACGCGCTGCCAACTGGGGCCCAGCAAGGCGAAAAGGGCCAGCAACCAGGCGAGCCCCAGCGCGATCCATGGCAGTTTGCTGTTGCTGCCGCGCCCGCCGTTGAGCAACACCTCATGAAAGTGAGTGGGCAGCAGCATTTGCCAGCGTCCGGCGCGTTTCTGCCGGTGCCAGAGTCGCCAGATCAGCAGCGCCAGCAAGGGCGTGATCAGCAGCCATTCCGGGCGAAACCAGTGCGGCCAGAACCCGCTGATCATCGCGACCTCCACAGGCTTTTGCAGCGCTCGCGCCAGTTGATGGAACGCACCACCGCCAGCAGGCGTTGCAGTGCGTTGTTCGGCCACAACTCACGCAGCACCAGCAGCACACTCAACAACAGGGCTGTCGCCAGTGGCCATTGATAAAGCGCTTGCGCCGGGCGCGCCTGGGTGGGCTGCTGTGCAACCGGCTCCAGGGCATCGAGGGTGGCGCGGATCTTTTCCAGCTGGTCGCCATCGCGCGCGCGGAAGTACTGGCCACCGCTGAGGCTGGCGATTTCCTTGAGCGTCGGTTCGTCCAGATCAAGGCTGGGGTTGAGGCCCAGCACGCTTTGCAGCGCGTCTTTGTCCGGGTCCGAGCCGATGCCGATGGCGTAGATTTTTACGCCTTCTTCGGCAGCCAGTCGTGCAGCGGTGATCGGATCGATCTGACCGGCGTTGTTGGCGCCGTCGGTGACCAGCACCAGCGCACGACTGGTGGCCGGACGCATACGCAGACGTTTCAGGGCCAGGCCGATGGCATCGCCCAGCGCAGTGTTCTTGCCGGCAATGCCTATCCTCGCCTCGTCGAGCCAGACCCGCACGGTGCGGCGGTCATAGGTGAGTGGGGCCTGGACAAACGCCTGGGTGCCGAACAGGATCAGGCCGACCCTGTCGCCCTTGCGGCCTTCGAGAAAATCACCGAGCAGTTGTTGCACCAGCACCAGCCGGCTGACTTCATCGCTTTTCCATTGCATGTCCGGGTAGTCCATCGAGCCGGACACGTCGACCGCCACCAGCAGATCGCGGCCACTGGCAGCTACCGGCAGTGGCTCGCCCAGCCACTGCGGTCGCGCTGTGGCGATCAGCAGCAACAGCCAGATCAACAGAAACGGCGCACGCTGTCTCCAGACCGGCAGATTGGCTTTGGCGCGGCGACCGCTCAGGCCTTCGAGTTCACTGAGAAAGCTGACCTTGAGCGCCGGCTCGCCGCTGTCGGCCATGGGCAGCAGGGCGCGCATCAGCCACGGCAATGGCAGCAGCACGAAAGCCCACGGCCAGGCGAACTCAAACATGTTTGCGGATCCAGGTATCGACCGCCTGAGTCAGGCCGGTGATGGCCTTGTCGTCCAGTTTGCACTCGGGCTTGTAAGCGCCTTCGACCAGGATCATCCAGCGCGTCAGACCGGCAGCCGGGCAGCGGTTGTCGAGGAACGCCAGCCATTTACGGCCGTTGAGGGTATGGCTCTGGCTGTGCGGGTAGTGGTTACGGCACAGGCGCTTGAGCAGGCCGTTGATCTGCTGCAGCCAGGCACCGGCCGGCGCGCCGTCGTAGGGTTTCGGCAGGCTCGCCAGTTCTGCCAGCGCGGCGAGGCGAACCGGGTCCAACGGCTGTTCGCTACGCACCTTGCGGGCCTTGGCCGGCAGCAGTTTGCGCAAGCGCCACAGGCCCCAGCCCGCCACGGGGATCAGCAACAGCAGCAGCCACCAGCCCGGCGCAAGCGGCCAGAAGCCGACGGCTTCGGGCGCAATCAGTGGCTCCAGCTGATCGAGGGGATTCATTTGCGCTTCACCGGACGACGCGCATTGAGGTATTCGCGCAGTTGTTCGACGAGCTCCGCCTGAGTGCTCAATGGCATGAGCAATACCCGCAGCTTCTGCGCCAGCAACTCCCAACGCGCCGTGCGCTCCTCGCCCTGTTGCCGATAGGCGCGGCGCAGCTCGGGGTTGAGCGTATCGATCTCCAGTTGCGCGCCGCGCTCGGCAAAGCGCAGCAGACCGGCAGCGGGCAGGGCGCGGTCCAGTGGGTCGGACAGCGGCAGCAACAGCAGGTCGCTGTGGCGTGACAGCAGGCTCAGTTGTTGTTCGGCGGCATCGGACAGGGCGCGCTCGTCGCACAGGACGATGACCAGACTGCCGGGGCGCAGCACTTCCCGGGCACGACGCAGCGCAGTGCCGAACGCATCGCGGTCTGGCGGAATCTCGGTATGCAACGACTGATTGACCCGCACCAGCCGGTTGAGCAGTTGCAGCAGGCTTTGTTTGCTGCGCCGGGGCTTGATCTCGTAGTGTTCGTTATCGCCGAACACCAACCCGCCGACCCGGTCATTGTGTTCCAGCGCCGCCCAGCCGATCAGCGCCGCCGCCTGAGCGGCGAGTACCGACTTGAACATCAGGCCGGAGCCGAAGAACAGCCGTCGGCTCTGTTCCACCAGGATAAAAATGGGCCGTTCGCGTTCCTCATGAAACAGCTTGGTGTGCGGCTCCTGCGTACGTGCCGTCACGCGCCAGTCGATGCTGCGCACGTCGTCACCGGCCTGATAGACCCGCACCTGATCGAAATCCACGCCACGCCCGCGCAGCTTGGAATGGTGCAGGCCGATCAGCGGGCTGCGCTGGCTCGGGGTGGAAAACAGCTGCACTTCCCGCACCCGATGACGCATCTCGATCAGCTCGCTGAGGCTGACGCGGATGCCCGGCTGGGGGATCAGGTAGGGTTGCATGGGCTCAGGCGACGGCCACGACGTCGAGGATGCGCTGAATCACGCGATCCTGATCGATACCCGCAGCTTCGGCCTCGAACGACAGGATGACCCGGTGGCGCAAGACATCGAACAGCACCGCCTGAATGTCTTCAGGGCTGACGAAGTCACGTCCGGCCAGCCAGGCATGCGCACGGGCGCAGCGGTCCAGCGAGATGGAACCCCGCGGGCTGGCACCGTAGGCAATCCATTCGGCCAGTTCCGGGTCGAACTTGGCCGGGGTACGGGTGGCCATGACCAGTTGCACCAGGTATTCCTCGACCGCATCGGCCATGTACAGGCCAAGGATTTCCTTGCGTGCGGCAAAAATCGCCTGCTGGCTGACGCGGCGTTCCGGCTTGGTTTCGCCATTCAGGGCTTCGCCACGTGCCTGTTGAAGGATCTTGCGTTCGACGGCGGCATCCGGGAAGCCGATCTTGACGTGCATCAGAAAACGGTCGAGCTGGGCTTCGGGCAGCGGGTAGGTGCCTTCCTGCTCGATAGGGTTCTGGGTCGCCATGACCAGAAACAGCGGCGACAGGTCGTAGGTGCTGCGCCCGACACTGACCTGCCGTTCGGCCATGGCCTCGAGCAGCGCCGACTGGACCTTGGCCGGCGCACGGTTGATTTCGTCGGCCAGCACCAGGTTGTGGAAGATCGGCCCTTGCTGGAACACGAAGCTGCCGGTTTCCGGGCGATAGATTTCCGTACCGGTGATGTCGGCAGGCAGCAGGTCGGGGGTGAATTGAATGCGGTGGAACTGGGCTTCGATACCTTCTGCCAGCTCCTTGATCGCCTTGGTCTTGGCCAGGCCGGGAGCGCCTTCGACCAGCATGTGGCCGTCGGCAAGCAGGGCGATGAGCAGACGTTCGATCAGCTTTTCCTGGCCAAGGATCTGCGTTGAAAGAAAAGTTCGCAGCGCAATCAGCGCTTCACGATGTTCCATCGGTGACGGTTCCTGGCAGGGCGAACAGCGGTGTCTGATGACTGCTGAGCTGGGGGCGATACTTTAATCCATCCAGGCAGGTATCGACTAACGACTCCCGCGTTTTTTATTGCATTTAGAGAAGTGCCTGTCATTTATGCAGGTATTGTCCTACATGATCCATGGGTGTCCATGTAGGACGACTGGCTCGGGCTCCCGGAGCCGCGGCGTCAGAGTCGATAGAAGCTCGCCGCGTTATCCCACAGCGCCTGACGAGCGCCGCTTTCGCCCAGTGCGTCGATCAACAGGTCGATATCGTCGGGCCGGAAAGGGCGGGGTGCGCGGGTCGACGGCAGGTCGGTGCCGAACATCAGGGCATTCGGGTTGGCGGCGTGGATATCCCTGAGGGCCTCGCGCACCGGAAAGTCCACACGCCCGAAACCACAGGCCTTGACTCGTACGCCGTGCTCGGCAAGGCGCAGGACCACGGGCAGCCCTTCGGCACTCAGCCCCAGGTGATCGATACTGATGGCCGGGAGTTTGCGCAGGCGTGTTTCGATGGGCGCCAGTTCCCGCGAGTCGATGTACAGCTCGGAGTGCCAGCCTGCGTGCTCATGGACACGCACGGCCAGGGCCTCCAGCTGGTCGAGCTGCTCCGAGCCGCCGCGCTTGAGGTTGAAGCGCAAGGCGCGCACGCCTGCGGCATTCAGGGTGTCCAGTTCCGCATCGGTGACGCTGGCGGGCAGTTGCGTGACACCGACGAAGCCCGGTCCCAGCAGACGCAGCGCCTGAAGCAGATAGCCCTGATCAAAACCCTGAAAGGAGCCCGATACCACCGCGCCGCCCTGAACGCCCAGCGGCTGGACCGTCGCAAGGTAGTCACTGACAGCGAACGGCTCCGGCAGATAACCGCTATTGGCGATCAGCGGGAAACCAGGATCGATGATGTGGCAGTGGGCGTCGAAAATGCGGTTCATGACACACTCCTGTTTGGCGAAGTGCTCACTTTAGCGCTTTTTGCCCATCAGCTGATTGTGCTGGTGTACTCACCGACGTTTTCGAGAATGATCTGTAACGTCTGGTGAACGTCCTGCAACTCGCCTGCGTCGGTGGCATGGAGAATTTCGTACTGATGGTGGCCATCGAGCTGCTTGGCGTCCTGCGGTTCGATTTCCACCAGCAGGCGCTCGGCACTGAAGGTGACCTTCAGGCTGGACACGTTCAGTGACTTGTCGTCGCTGACGGTGATTTCCACTTCGTTCTCGTCCGGGAAACGGGTCAGGGAAAACAGCATGCCGTTTTCTGCGTGGCAGCAGAGCAGTGCCATATCGTCGTATTCGTCGTCGCACGGGTTGGCGATGAGGCTGGCGGTCTTGATTTGCATGGGGGGGCTCCGGGTCTGTCCAGGTAAGGCGTGAGGGGATTTTGCCAGTCCCGGGCAAATTATGTCGGGCGATATTGGCACCATCGTACGCAGTGTATCGCGACCTGATGACCGAATATGTCGCAGCCTCGTAAGCAGTGTGCGCTCAGCTCTCGTTAAGCTGCATGACAGACGAGTGGTGTACGGTGTCGGGTGCGCGTAGCGTTTTTTCACCGCGATATACAAATGTGACTACCCTGACACAGCGCGCGTTACTACTTTAGCTTTACACTCGATCAGGTGATGCCCACGCGATTGACTGCAAGGGCACACCGGTTTCAACACCTTCTTCAAGCCTCCCCAATAAAAGCCAAAGCGGAGTACCACAGATGGCGTTCTTCACCGCAGCCAGCAAGGCCGACTTCCAGCATCAACTGCAAGCGGCACTGGCTCAGCACATCAGCGAACAGGCACTGCCACAAGTGGCGCTGTTTGCCGAGCAATTCTTCGGCATCATTTCCCTCGACGAACTCACCCAGCGGCGGCTTTCCGACCTGGCAGGCTGCACCTTGTCCGCGTGGCGCCTGCTGGAGCGTTTCGAACATGCTCACCCGCAGGTCCGTGTCTACAACCCCGATTACGAGCGCCACGGCTGGCAATCGACTCATACTGCCGTTGAAGTGCTGCATCATGACCTGCCGTTTCTGGTCGACTCCGTACGTACCGAGCTGAACCGCCGCGGCTACAGCATCCACACCCTGCAGACCACCGTGCTGAGCGTGCGTCGCGGCGCTGCTGGCGAATTGCTCGAGCTGCTGCCCAAAGGCACCACCGGCGAAGACGTGCTGCAGGAATCGCTGATGTACCTGGAGATCGACCGCTGCGCCAATGTCAGCGAGTTGAACGTGCTGGCGCGCGAGCTGGAGCAGGTGCTTGGCGAAGTACGCGCCGTCGTCGAAGATTTCGGGCCGATGAAAGCGCGTCTGCACGAACTGCTGGCCAGTATCGATGCCAACGAGTCGAACACCGATGTCGAGGAAAAGGCCGAGATCAAGGTCTTCCTGCAATGGCTGGTAGACAACCACTTCACCTTCCTCGGCTACGAAGAGTTCGAAGTGCGCAACGACGCCGAAGGCGGCCAGCTGGTCTACGACGAGTCGTCTTTCCTGGGGCTGACCCGACTGCTGCGCCCCGGCCTGACCCGCGAAGAACTGCACATCGAAGACTACGCGGTGAAATACCTGCAGGAACCGGTGCTGCTGTCGTTTGCCAAGGCGGCGCATCCAAGCCGCGTGCACCGCCCGGCTTATCCGGATTACGTTTCGATCCGGCAGATCGACGCGTCGGGCAAGGTCATCAAGGAATGTCGCTTCATGGGCCTGTACACCTCGTCGGTGTATGGCGAGAGCGTGCGGCAGATTCCGTACATCCGTCGCAAGGTCGCCGAGGTCGAGCGTCGCTCCGGCTTCGACGCCAAGGCGCACCTGGGCAAGGAGCTGGCGCAGGTGGTCGAAGTGCTGCCACGTGACGACCTGTTCCAGACGCCGGTGGACGAATTGTTCACCACGGTCATGTCCATCGTGCAGATTCAGGAGCGCAACAAGATTCGCGTGTTCCTGCGCAAGGACCCGTACGGCCGCTTCTGCTACTGCCTGGCCTATGTGCCACGCGACGTATATTCCACCGAAGTACGCCAGAAGATTCAGCAGGTCCTGATGGACCGCCTCAAGGCCAGCGATTGCGAGTTCTGGACGTTCTTCTCCGAATCGGTGCTGGCGCGGGTGCAGTTGATTCTGCGCGTAGACCCGAAGATCAATCTGGACATCGACGTCGCTCAACTGGAAAACGAAGTTATTCAGGCGTGCCGTTCGTGGAAGGACGACTACGCCAGTCTGGTCGTCGAAAGCTTCGGTGAAGCCCACGGCACCAACGTGCTGGCCGACTTCCCGAAAGGTTTCCCGGCCGGCTACCGCGAGCGCTTTGCGGCGCATTCGGCAGTCGTCGACATGCAGCACGTGCTGAGCCTCAGCGAAGCCAATCCGCTGGTGATGAGCTTCTACCAGCCACTGGCCGGTGGCCGCCAGCAATTGCATTGCAAGCTGTATCACGCCGATACACCGCTGGCCCTGTCCGACGTGTTGCCGATTCTGGAAAACCTCGGCCTGCGCGTGCTGGGCGAGTTCCCGTACCGCTTGCACCATGCTAATGGTCGCGAGTTCTGGATTCACGATTTCGCCTTCACTTACGGCGAAGGCCTGAGCCTCGATATCCAGCAGCTCAACGACACCCTGCAGGACGCGTTCGTGCACATCGTGCGCGGTGATGCCGAAAACGATGCGTTCAACCGTCTGGTACTCACCGCCGGCCTGCCGTGGCGCGACGTGGCGCTGCTGCGTGCCTATGCGCGTTATCTGAAGCAGATTCGTCTGGGCTTTGACCTGGGCTACATCGCCACCACACTGAACAACCACACTGACATTGCCCGCGAGCTGACGCGTCTGTTCAAGACCCGGTTCTATCTGGCGCGCAAGCTCGGTTCCGACGATCTCGACGACAAGCAGTTGCGTCTGGAGCAGGCGATTCTGACTGCGCTGGATGACGTGCAGGTGCTCAACGAAGACCGCATCCTGCGTCGCTATCTGGACCTGATCAAAGCCACGCTGCGGACCAACTTCTATCAGTCCGATGCCAACGGGCAGAGCAAGAGCTACTTCAGTTTCAAGTTCAACCCGCGCCTGATTCCCGAACTGCCCAAGCCGGTGCCCAAGTTTGAAATCTTCGTCTATTCGCCGCGTGTCGAAGGTGTGCATCTGCGCTTCGGCAACGTGGCGCGTGGCGGCCTGCGCTGGTCGGACCGCGAGGAAGACTTCCGTACCGAAGTGCTGGGCCTGGTAAAAGCCCAGCAGGTGAAGAACTCGGTGATTGTGCCGGTAGGTGCCAAGGGCGGCTTCGTGCCGCGTCGCCTGCCGACCACCGGCAACCGCGACGAAGTGCAGGCCGAGGCAATCGCCTGCTACCGCATCTTCATCTCCGGGCTGCTGGACATCACCGACAACCTCAAGGAAGGCGCGCTGGTGCCGCCGGTCAACGTTGTGCGTCATGACGACGATGACCCGTATCTGGTGGTGGCCGCCGACAAGGGCACGGCGACGTTCTCCGACATCGCCAACGGCATTGCCATCGACTACGGCTTCTGGCTGGGTGACGCCTTCGCTTCCGGTGGTTCTGCCGGTTACGATCACAAGAAGATGGGCATCACCGCCAAGGGCGCATGGGTGGGCGTGCAGCGTCACTTCCGTGAACGCGACATCAATGTGCAGCAGGACAGCATCAGCGTGATCGGTATCGGCGACATGGCCGGTGACGTGTTCGGCAACGGCCTGCTGATGTCTGACAAGCTGCAACTGGTCGCAGCATTCAACCACCTGCACATCTTCATCGATCCGAACCCGGACCCGGCCAGCAGCTTTGCAGAGCGTCAGCGCCTGTTCAATCTGCCGCGCTCGTCCTGGACCGACTACGACACCAGCATCATGTCCGCTGGCGGCGGGATCTTCCCGCGCAGCCTGAAGAGTATCGCCATCACCGAACAGATGAAGGCGCGCTTCGACATCAAGGCCGACAAGCTGACCCCGACCGAACTGCTGCATGCGCTGCTCAAGGCACCGGTCGATCTGTTGTGGAACGGCGGTATCGGCACCTACGTGAAGTCCAGCGAAGAGTCGCACGCCGATGTGGGCGACAAGGCCAACGATGCACTGCGCGTCGACGGCAACGAGCTGCGTTGCAAGGTGGTGGGCGAGGGCGGCAACCTGGGCATGACCCAGCTGGGCCGTGTCGAGTTCGGCCTCAATGGCGGCGCGACCAACACCGACTTCATCGACAACGCAGGCGGTGTGGACTGCTCCGACCACGAAGTGAACATCAAGATCCTGCTCAACGAAGTGGTGCAGGCCGGTGACATGACCGAGAAGCAGCGCAATCAGTTGCTCGAGAGCATGACCGACGAAGTCGGCCACCTGGTGCTGGGCAACAACTACAAGCAGACCCAGGCGTTGTCGCTGGCAGCCCGTCGTGCTTACGAGCGGATTGCCGAATACAAGCGCCTGATGAGTGACCTGGAGGCGCGTGGCAAGCTTGATCGTGCCATCGAGTTCCTGCCTGCTGAAGAGCAGATTGCCGAGCGGATTGCGGCCAAGCAGGGCTTGAGTCGTGCCGAACTGTCGGTGTTGATCTCGTACAGCAAGATCGACCTCAAGGAAGCGTTGCTGGAATCCCGTGTGCCGGATGACGATTATCTGGCGCGTGATATGGAAACCGCGTTCCCGCCTTCGCTGGGCGCCAAGTTTTCCACGGCCATGCGCGGCCACCGCCTGAAGCGCGAGATCGTCAGCACGCAGATCGCCAACGATCTGGTCAACCACATGGGCATCACCTTCGTGCAGCGGCTCAAGGAGTCGACCGGCATGAGCGCTGCTGCGGTGGCCGGGGCCTACGTGATCGTGCGTGACATCTTCCACCTGCCGCACTGGTTCCGTCAGATCGAGGCGCTGGACTACAAGGTTTCGGCCGAAATCCAGCTGGCGTTGATGGATGAGCTGATGCGCCTGGGGCGTCGTGCCACACGCTGGTTCCTGCGCAGCCGTCGCAACGAGCTGGACGCTGGTCGTGACGTAGCGCACTTCGGTCCGCACCTCGCTGCACTGGGTCTCAAGCTTGACGAACTGCTGGAAGGCCCGACCCGCGAGATCTGGCAGACCCGTTATCAGGCGTACGTCGAAGCCGGTGTGCCGGAACTGCTGGCGCGCATGGTCGCCGGTACGACGCATCTGTATACGCTGTTGCCGATCATCGAAGCCTCCGACGTCACCGGGCAGAACGCTGCCGATGTCGCCAAGGCGTATTTCGCCGTCGGCAGCGCGCTGGACATTACCTGGTACCTGCAGCAGATCAGCAGTCTGCCGGTGGAAAACAACTGGCAGGCGCTGGCACGTGAAGCGTTCCGTGACGATGTCGACTGGCAACAGCGGGCGATTACCGTGTCGGTTCTGCAGATGGCCGACGGTCCTTCGGAAATCGACGCGCGTCTGGCCCTGTGGCTGGAGCAGCACACACTGATGGTCGAGCGCTGGCGTGCCATGCTGGTCGAGCTGCGTGCGGCAAGCGGCACGGATTACGCCATGTATGCCGTTGCTAACCGCGAACTGCTGGACCTGGCCATGAGCGGGCAGGGCATTACCGTGTAACCAGGCTGTAAAAGCTGTACCCATAAAAAACCCGCATCGAAAGATGCGGGTTTTTTTGTGTCTGACTGATAGGTTCGATCAGCCGATTACTGCGTCGCCGACAAGTGCTCGTAAAGAATCGTCGCACCCACCATGATCAACACGATACCGCCAATGATTTCAGCGCGTTTGCCGACCATGGTGCCCAGCACCCGGCCCAGCATCACGCCGATGGTGACCATGACCGTGGTCGCCAGGCCGATGGCCAGGGCGGCAACCACGATATTGACGTCGACAAACGCCAGGCCTACGCCGACCGCCAGTGCATCGATACTGGTGGCGAATGCGGTGACGGCGAGAATCCAGAAAGAATGCTGCCCCGGCTTTTCCTGCTCTTCGTCATCGTCGTGCTTGATGCCGTTGTAGATCATGTGCAGGCCTAGCACCAGCAACAGGGTGAAGGCGATCCAGTGATCCCAGCTCTCGGCGAAGCGCGCAGCCACCTGGCCAATGCCCCAGCCGATGACCGGCGTGATGGTTTCGATGGCGCCGAATATGAGGCCCGTGCGCAACGCTTCGAGAAAGCGCGGTTTATGCAGGCTTGCTCCTTTACCAAGGGCCGCAGCAAAGGCGTCCGTGGACATGGCAAGCGCGAGAAAGAGGAGGGAAATCGGGTTCACGGTTATATCCAGTCGGGCTATGAGTCAACGACGCAACCACACGCCCGACTTTAGGCATGGATGCATCGTTGGTCTCGCCAACCAGAAGGTGTTCGCACCACGGCATGCTGCCGAGAATGTTGATACGAACGCTCTGTGACCGGAGTCACGAGCAGGCTACTCCCCAACAAGGGCCGCCACTATAGCCATGTGAATGTGAAAAATATATGTACGGGCATGCTCGAAAGCAAAAAAACCCCATCACGAGGATGGGGTTCTTCTGATGCCTGCTTTCGTGCTTACACTTGAACGGCCGGGATGTTGGCGTTCGCTGCGGCTTCACGGAACTCGGCGATTTGATCGAAGCTCAGGTAGCGGTACACGTCCGCTGCCATGGTGTCGATCTGGTTGGCGTAGCCCATGTACTCTTCGACCGTCGGCAGACGACCCAGAATCGAGGCAACGGACGCCAGCTCGGCCGAGGCCAGGTAGACGTTCGCGCCATCACCCAGACGGTTCGGGAAGTTACGGGTCGAGGTCGACACCACGGTCGCGTTCGGTTCAACGCGTGCCTGGTTACCCATGCACAGCGAGCAGCCCGGCATTTCCATGCGTGCGCCAGCCTTGCCGTAGATGCCGTAGTAGCCTTCTTCGGTCAGCTGGTGAGCATCCATCTTGGTCGGCGGCGACAGCCACAGACGCGTCGGCAACTGGCCCTTGACCTGATCCAGCAACTTGCCCGCAGCGCGGAAGTGGCCGATGTTGGTCATGCACGAACCGATGAACACTTCGTCGATCTTCTCGCCCTGTACCGAAGACAGCAGGCGGGCATCGTCCGGGTCGTTCGGCGCGCAGAGCACAGGCTCCTTGACGTCGGCCAGATCGATTTCGATGATTTCGGCGTACTCGGCGTCCTTGTCGGCTTCCAGCAGCTCCGGGTTGGCAACCCAGGCTTCCATCGCCTGAGCACGACGCTCCAGGGTGCGAGGATCACCGTAACCCTGTTCGATCATCCAGCGCAGCAGGGTGATGTTCGAATTCAGGTATTCGATGATTGGCTCTTTGGCCAGCTTGATGGTGCAACCGGCAGCCGAACGCTCGGCAGAGGCGTCGGACAGCTCGAAAGCCTGTTCGATGCTCAGGTTGTCGAGGCCTTCGATCTCCAGGATGCGACCGGAGAATGCGTTCTTCTTGCCTTTCTTCTCTACGGTCAGCAGGCCAGCCTGAATCGCGTAGTAAGGAATGGCGTGAACCAGGTCGCGCAGGGTGATGCCAGGTTGCATCTTGCCCTTGAAGCGAACCAGGATCGATTCAGGCATGTCCAGCGGCATGACGCCCGTTGCAGCAGCGAATGCCACCAGGCCGGAACCGGCCGGGAAGGAGATACCGATCGGGAAGCGGGTGTGCGAGTCGCCACCGGTGCCGACGGTGTCCGGCAGCAGCATGCGGTTCAGCCAGCTGTGGATGATGCCGTCGCCCGGACGCAGGGAAACGCCACCGCGGGTCATGATGAAGTCAGGCAGCGTGTGGTGCGTCTTGACGTCGATCGGCTTCGGATAGGCCGCGGTGTGGCAGAACGACTGCATGACCAGATCGGTCGAGAAGCCCAGGCACGCCAGGTCTTTCAGTTCGTCGCGGGTCATCGGGCCAGTGGTGTCCTGGGAGCCGACGGTGGTCATCTTCGGTTCGCAGTAGGTGCCCGGACGAACGCCCGCTACGCCGCATGCCTTGCCGACCATCTTCTGCGCCAGGGTGTAACCCTTGGTGCTTTCGGCTGGCTGGTCAGGGGTCTTGAACAGGTCGAACTCCGGCAGGCCCAGTTCGGCGCGCGCCTTGCTGGTCAGGCCACGACCGATGATCAGCGGAATACGGCCGCCAGCGCGGACTTCGTCGAGCAGCACCGGGGTCTTCATTTCGAAGGTGGTGATGACTTCGTCGCTGTCGTGCTTGCAGACCTTGCCGGCGTAGGGGTAGACGTCGATCACGTCACCCATGTTGATGTTCGAGACATCGAATTCGATTGGCAGAGCGCCGGCATCTTCCATGGTGTTGTAGAAGATCGGAGCAATTTTGCTGCCGAAGCAGAAACCGCCGGCACGCTTGTTCGGGACGTAAGGGACGTCGTCGCCGAAGAACCAGAGTACCGAGTTGGTTGCCGATTTACGCGAGGAACCGGTACCGACCACGTCACCGACGTAGGCAATCGGGAAGCCCTGACCGCGCATTTCCTCGATCTGCTTCATCGGGCCGATTGCGCCCTGAACGTCAGGGACGATGCCGTCACGGGCCATTTTCAGCATGGCCAGGGCGTGCAACGGAATGTCCGGACGCGACCAGGCATCAGGGGCAGGGGACAGGTCGTCGGTGTTGGTTTCGCCGGTGACCTTGAAGACGCGCAGGCTGATCTTGTCGGCCAGCGTCGGGCGCTTCTTGAACCACTCGCCGTCAGCCCAGGACTGCAGCACAGCCTTGGCGTGGGCATTGCCGTTCTTGGCTTTTTCGGCCACGTCGTGGAAGGCGTCGAACATCAGCAGGGTGTGCTTGAGTTGTTCGGCAGCGACTGGCGCGAGGGTGGCGTCGTCGAGCAGTTCAACCAGGGTGACGATGTTGTAGCCACCTTGCATGGTGCCGAGCAGTTCGGTAGCGCGTTTTTTGTCGATCAGGGGAGAAGTGGCTTCGCCCTTGGCCAGGGCAGACAGGAAACCGGCCTTGACGTAGGCAGCTTCGTCAACGCCTGGCGGAACGCGATTGGTGATCAGATCGACAAGGAAAGCTTCTTCGCCAGCCGGGGGATTCTTCAGCAGCTCGACCAGGCCTGCAGTTTGTTCGGCGTTAAGCGGCTGGGGCACGATGCCCTGGGCGGCACGCTCTTCGATATGTTTACGGTAGGCTTCAAGCACAGTATTAACCCTCATCAGTGGTCCCAAATGGGTGTCCGGGACGCTCATCCAGAAATCGCCCGTACCCACGCAAGGCTTATTGAGCCTTGTTGGCAGGGTATCGGTGATTCCTAACAGAAGCTGTTTTCAAAGTTTTACGCCTGCAGGGCGGGGGGAGTGGCGGTCGACACGGCCATTCGTGATGAGGGAATGGCCTGTCGACGCCGCACTGCGGGATTAACTTGACTGTGCTCGTGACGCTTTGAAAACAGCTTCCAACGGACATTGGCGCCTTAAAAGGCTCGCTGATTCTACGCCAAAACTTTGCCAAAGGTAAGTTAGCCCCTACATCTTCGGGGGTGAACTTGCTTAGACAAAGGGCTAACATGAGTCCCTGTTTCGCCTTCCGCAGTCCTGCCTGACATGCCCGATTACATTATCAAAACTCCCTGCGTCGGCCTCTGCTCCACTGTTTACGGGGATCTGGTGTGCCGTGGCTGCAAGCGGTTCCACCACGAGGTCATCCACTGGAACGGCTATAACGAAGACGAAAAAAGAGCCGTCTGGCTGCGTCTGGAGCAACTGCTGGTCCAGGTTATGACTGCCAAGCTCGAAGTCTTCGATGCCGACAGGCTGCGTGCGCAGCTCATCCAGCGCAAGATCCGCTTTGTGCCGCACCAGTCCGAATATTGCTGGTCTTACCAGTTGATCGCCCGTGGTGCCCGGGTCATCAGCCAGGTCGAGGCCTATGGTTTTGTGCTGTTGCCGGAGTTCCGCGACTGGACGCTGCCGGAACTGCGCGATGCGATCGACCGCGAGTTTTTCCTGCTGTCCGAGGCGCACTATCAGCGTTACATCGCGCCAGGCTTTTTGCGCGACGCCTTCGGCGCCTGACAAACCCGGCATGCTTTTGTGTCGCGGGGCATCGTTGCTGCTCGTATAATGCCCGGCCGTGCCTCTCCGTCATTCTGTGAGCCTATGTACCCGATCCCTGAAATCGAAGCCTTCCTGCTTTGCCACACCCCCGACAGCTGGGTCCAGGCCGCGCTGCGCAATCTGGACATCCTGCTGATCGACCATGCGAACAACGAGAAGAAGGCCGCCGGGGCCGCGTTCCAGTTCATGTTTCAGTACAACGACAAGTTCGACCTGTTGAGCAAGATGTCACGTCTGGCCCGGGAAGAACTGCGCCATTTCGAGCAAGTCATCAGCATTATCAGAAAGCGCCAGATCCCCATGGCCAATATCAGCTCGGCCCGTTATGCCGGAGCGCTGCGCAAGCTGGTGCGCAATCACAACCCGTACCGGCTGACCGATGCGCTGATCGTCGGTGCCATCGTCGAGGCGCGTTCCTGCGAACGCTTCGCCGCGCTGGTGCCGCATCTGGACGAAGAGCTGGCCAAGTTCTATGGCGGCCTGCTGAAGTCCGAAGCGCGGCACTTTCAGGACTACCTCAAGCTGGCTTACAGCTACGGCGACAAGGCTGATGTCGATGCCAAGATCGAGGAGATCCGTCTGGCCGAGCGTGAGCTGATCGAAAGCCCTGACGAAGAGTTCCGCTTTCACAGTGGCGTACCTGTCGCCGCCTGATTGCTCTCGCGTTCCCTCCAAAACGACCGCCTTGCCAGCGGTCGTTTTTTTATGGGCATTTAGTAAGCAAGCTAATAAATGCTTTGACAACGGCTGCCTAGGCAGTAATATTTTGCAATCACTGCCTAGGCAGCTATCTGGGTCAATCCATGAAACATTTCAGCCCCGACAATTTTGAATCCAGCCTCATCGGGCTGCTGGTCGGTCGTACCAATGCGCTCAAAGACCGCATGCTCGACAAGTACCTGCTGCCCTACGACGTAACGTTCGCGCAATTCAAGGTGCTGATCATCATTGCCCAGTTTTCTACCGATACCCCCGTGGAATTGTGTCGGCACCTGTCGCTGGACAGTGGTTCGATGACCCGCATGCTCGATCGCCTGGAACAGAAGGGGCTGGTGGTGCGCCAGCGCTCCGCGACCGATCGCCGTCAGGTGCGTCTGGCGCTGACCGAGCAGGGGCAGGCGCTCTCCGATCTGCTGCCGCAGATTGGCGCGGACGCGATGAACGACACGTTCGCGGCGCTCGACAGTGAAGAGGTCGAGAGCCTGAAAAGAATTCTCACCAAAGTGCTGGTGGCTGCTGATGACCACATCACTCTGACTCGTTTGAGCTTCAACCCCAAAGCTAAACGCTGAGCGGCCGACGTGTTGGCAGGCGTGAGCCTGATCGCCGTCGTTCCGTCGCTTCGCTGATTAAAGGTAACTGCCATGGCCACTGCTGCCGCTGAAAACACATCTGCCCCGGCTCCTGAACAGGAGCCGAAGTCCGGCAAGCGCACGTTCATGCTGATCGGGCTTGCCATTGTCGTGGTGATCCTCGCACTGGGCATCTGGGCCTGGTACGAGATCTACGGCCAATGGAGCGAAGAGACCGACGACGCCTATGTGAATGGCAACGTGGTCGAAATCACCCCGCTGGTCACCGGAACCGTCATCAGTATTGGTGCGGACGATGGTGATCTGGTGCACGAAGGGCAGGTTCTGCTCAAGTTCGACCCGAGCGATGCCGAAGTCTCGCTGCAAAGCGCCGAGGCCAATCTGGGCAAGGTCGTGCGCCAGGTACGTGGCCTCTATAGCAATGTCGATGGCATGAGGGCGCAACTGGCCGCGCAGCGTGCTGCCGTGCAGACCGCTCAGGACAACTATAACCGCCGTCGCAGCCTCGCAGCCGGCGGGGCGATTTCCCAGGAAGAGCTGTCGCACGCCAGGGACAGCCTGACCAGCGCGCAGAGCGCCCTGAACAATATTCAGCAGCAATTGAGCACCAGCGTGGCGCTGGTCGATGACACCGTGGTGTCCTCGCACCCGGACGTCAAGGCAGCGGCTGCGCAGTTGCGTCAGGCCTACCTGACCAACGCACGTTCAACACTCGTGGCACCGGTCACCGGCTACGTGGCCAAGCGCACCGTGCAACTGGGGCAACGCATTCAGCCGGGCACCGCTACCATGGCGGTCATCCCGCTGGATCAGTTGTGGATCGATGCCAACTTCAAGGAGACCCAGTTGGGCAAGATGCGCATCGGTCAGCCGGTGGAGATCAGCTCCGACCTGTATGGCAGCGATGTGAAGTACAGCGGCACCATCGACAGCCTGGGGGCCGGTACCGGCAGTGCCTTTGCGTTGCTGCCGGCGCAGAACGCCACTGGCAACTGGATCAAGATTGTCCAGCGTGTGCCGGTGCGGGTGCACATCAATCCTGAAGAGCTGGCGAAGTACCCGTTGCGCATAGGCCTGTCGACCACGGTTGAGGTCAACCTGCACGACCAGAGCGGTCCGGTCCTGGCGCAACAGCCGCGCAAGCAGGCCGCTTTCAGCACTCAGGTGTACACCGAGCAGCTGGCTGACGCCGACGCGCTGATCGCCCGCCTGATTCATGAGAACAGTGCGCCCGGTGGCAAGACTGCCGTTCAGCGCTGAACCGCCAATCCGTGAGCCCCGGCCTGCTGGCCGGGGTGTCGCATTCGTCTTCAGGGATTCGCGATGAGCAACAACGCCCCCGCTTCTTTTACCCCGCCAAGTCTGTTGCTGTGCACCATCGGTCTGTCGCTGGCGACCTTCATGCAGGTGCTCGATACCACGATTGCCAACGTGGCGCTGCCGACCATCGCCGGCAACCTGGGCGTCAGTTCAGAGCAGAGCACCTGGGTGATCACCTCGTTTGCGGTCAGCAACGCGATTGCCTTGCCACTGACCGGCTGGCTCAGTCGCCGCTTCGGTGAGGTCAAGCTGTTCCTGTGGGCCACCATTCTGTTCGTGATCGCTTCGTTTCTGTGCGGCATTTCCCAGTCCATGCCGGAACTGGTGGGCTTCCGGGCGCTGCAGGGCATGGTCGCCGGGCCGCTGTACCCGATGAGTCAGACTCTGCTGATTGCGGTGTACCCGCCCGCCAAAAGGGGCATGGCTCTGGCATTGCTGGCGATGGTGACGGTAGTTGCACCCATTGCCGGGCCGATCCTCGGTGGCTGGATTACCGACAGTTACAGCTGGCCGTGGATCTTCTTCATCAACATTCCCATCGGTCTGTTCGCTGTGCTGGTAGTGCGTACGCAGCTGGCCAAGAGACCGGTCAGCACGGCTCGCCAACCGCTGGACTACATTGGCCTGCTGGCGCTGATCGTCGGTGTGGGTGCGCTGCAGATAGTCCTCGACAAGGGTAATGATCTGGACTGGTTCGAGTCGAACTTCATCATCTTCGGCTCGCTAATTTCGCTGGTGGCGCTGGTTTTCTTCGTCATCTGGGAAATGACCGACAAGCACCCGATCGTCAATCTGCGCCTGTTTGCCTACCGCAATTTCCGCATCGGCACGCTGGTCATGATCGGCGGCTATTCCGGCTTCTTCGGCATCAACCTGATATTGCCGCAGTGGTTGCAGACCCAGATGGGCTATACCGCGACCTGGGCGGGGCTGGCTGTCGCGCCGATTGGCATCCTGCCGGTACTGATGTCGCCCTTTGTCGGCAAGTACGCGCACAAGTTCGACCTGCGTCTGCTGGCCGGGCTGGCGTTTCTGGCGATGGGGCTGAGCTGCTTCATGCGTGCGGGCTTCAACACCGATGTGGATTTCGAACACGTGGCGATGGTGCAGTTGTTCATGGGCATCGGCGTGGCACTGTTCTTCATGCCGACCCTGAGCATTCTGCTGTCCGACCTGCCGCCTGATCAGATCGCCGATGGCTCCGGACTGGCAACCTTCCTGCGCACCCTGGGCGGCAGCTTCGCAGCATCGCTGACCACCTGGATCTGGATCCGCCGCGCCAACCAGCATCATGCCTACCTGAGCGAAAACATCAGCACCTTCGACCCCGCCACCCGCCACGCCCTCGACAGCCTGGGCGGCGCCAGCCCGCAAGCCTACGCGCAACTGGAGCAGACCCTCAACGCACAGGCCTACATGATGTCCACCGTGGATTACTTCTACCTGCTGGGCTGGATATTCGCCGGACTGATCCTGCTCGTCTGGCTGGCCAAACCCCCATTCGCCGCCAAGGCCGGGCCTGCGGCAGGCGGCGGGCACTAGTTTCTTGTGCGCCTATCTGAACCGTGTCTATGGCCAAACTGCTCTAAAGTGCTTTTTCAACCACGATGGCACAGACGACGCAGAACCGCTGTGTGACGCAGAGCGTCACGAACTGCATTCCCACGCGGAGCATGGGAACGATATTCAAAACAATCTCATGCCTTACCCGCAGCCACTGCCGCAAAAGTGTTTTTCAACCACGATGGCACTGACGACACAGATTGCGACGTAAGTGACGGCTGAGTCCTGACATTGATCCGGGGGAAACTCGGCAAGGATGCCGAGTTAGCTGCACCGGGCCAGGGATGGCCCGTTGCAGCGACCCCCGGATCAGTGTCAGGACGAAGGAACCCGACGAAGTCGGGCCGGAAACAGGAGCGGGGACTTTGCTCACTTTGGTCCCTCAAAGTGAGTCGCCGAGGGGCGAAAAGGTGACCTGAGCCTACTGCCAATCTACCTGATATCGCAGAACCGCCGTGTGACGCAGAGCGTCACGAAAGGCATTACCACGCGGAGCGTGGGAACGAGAGTCTGTGTCGAGCCCCAATCCAAAGGTGACCTGAGCCGAACCCCAATCCACCTGACATCGCAGAACCGCTGTGTGACGCAGAGCGTCACGAACTGCATTCCCACGCGGACCATGGGAACGATAGTCAACCGTCCAGCTTTTCGGGTTCAGTTCACGCGATCCCGCACCATCAATTCAACAGCGCAACCGTCTCGGGCACAAAGTCGAACGAACTCAGATTGAAACCCTGCTCATCGACTTGCAACACCCAGCCCTGACGATCCCAGTCACCCAGCACAATGCGCCTGGCCGCCTGATCGCCAATCTGCAACTTATGAATAGCCGGACGATGAGTGTGGCCGTGGACCAACGTACGCACACCGAACTGCTGCATGATTCGCGGCACCTCGTCCGGCGTCACATCGACAATATCATTGGCCTTCATACGGGTTTGTGCACGGCTTTCATTGCGCAACTTGCGCGCCAGCTTGTGCCGAGTACCCAGCGGCAAATGGCGCAAAATAAACAGCGTCAGCGGATGGCGCAGATAGCGGCGCATCCGGATATAGCCTTCATCGCGGGTGCACAGACTGTCGCCGTGCATCAGCAGCACCGGCTCACCGTTCAGTTGCACAACGCTCGGGTCGCTCAGCAGCGTGCAGCCCGCTGCCTTGCAGAAACCCTTGCCGAGCATGAAATCACGGTTGCCGTGCATCAGAAAAATTCGTGTGCCGCTGTCGCTCAATTCGCGCAGGGCCTTGCAGATCGAAAGCTGGAACGGCGACATCGCGTCGTCACCGATCCAGACTTCAAAGAAATCCCCGAGGATATACAGCGACTCGGCTTCGCGAGCGCGTCCTGCGAGCAGATCCAGAAACGCCCGGGTAATGTCCGGGCGCTCCTGTTCAAGATGCAGATCGGAGATCAGCAGTATCACTCAACGATCTCGGCTTTCTCGATGATCACGTCTTCTACCGGGACGTCCTGATGGCCGGCCTTGCTGGAAGTCGCCACGCCTTTGATCTTGTCGACCACGTCGGTGCCTTCGATCACTTCACCGAACACAGCGTAACCCCAGCCCTGAACGGTCTTGGCGCTGTGGTTCAGAAAGGCGTTGTCAGCGACGTTGATGAAGAACTGCGCAGAGGCCGAATGCGGTTCCATGGTACGGGCCATGGCGACGCTGTACTTCTTGTTCGGCAGACCGTTGTCGGCTTCGTTCTGGATGCTCGGGCGCTTGTCTTTCTTTTCTTTCATGCCAGGCTCGAAACCGCCGCCCTGAACCATGAAATTGCCGATCACACGGTGGAAAACCGTGTTTTCGTAGTGGCCGGCTTTAACGTATTCGATGAAGTTGGCAACGGTCAGCGGCGCTTTTTCTTCGTTCAGTTGCAGCACGATGTCGCCGTGGTTGGTAGTCAGCTTTACATTAGGCATTTGGGAAGTCGCTCTCTAGTCATGCATGAATGGGCGGATTATGACCCTGACGCGCAGTTTACAGACGAGGTTACATTTTTCAGCGCTTTTGCAGCTTTTATGCCTTCAAATACGCAGTCTGTTGTCAGGGACTTGACAGCTTCGGCTATGATAAGCGCTTTGATTTAGTCGGCCTACCCTGGCCGCGCACGTATGTCCAAGGATCCTATGAGCAAGCCCACTCCAGAACCCGCTGCCCATTCAAAGGCAGGTCCAGCCGTACCGACCAATTTCCTGCGTCCTATCGTGCAGGCAGACCTGGACTCGGGCAAGCACAGCAAAATCGTGACCCGCTTTCCGCCGGAGCCCAACGGCTACCTGCACATCGGTCACGCCAAGTCGATCTGCGTGAACTTCGGTCTGGCCCAGGAGTTCGGTGGCGATACGCACCTGCGTTTCGATGACACCAACCCGGCCAAGGAAGACCAGGAATACATCGACGCCATCATGAGTGACGTCAAGTGGCTGGGCTTCGAGTGGGCGGGCGAAGTGCGCTACGCCTCGCAGTATTTCGACCAGTTGCACGACTGGGCGGTCGAGCTGATCAAGGCAGGCAAGGCCTATGTGGACGATCTGACCCCCGAGCAGGCGCGCGAATATCGCGGCACCCTGACCGAGCCGGGCAAGAACAGTCCGTTCCGCGAGCGTAGCGTCGAGGAAAACCTCGACCTGTTCGCGCGCATGAAAGCCGGTGAGTTCGAGGATGGCGCTCGCGTACTGCGCGCCAAAATCGACATGGCCTCGCCGAACATGAACCTGCGTGACCCGATCATCTACCGCATTCGCCATGCGCATCACCATCAGACCGGCGACAAGTGGTGCATCTATCCGATCTATGACTTCACCCACGGTCAGTCGGATGCCCTCGAAGGCATCACCCACTCGATCTGCACCCTGGAGTTCGAAAGCCATCGTCCGCTGTACGACTGGTTTCTCGACAACCTGCCGGTGCCGTGCAAGCCGCGTCAGTATGAGTTCTCGCGCCTGAACCTGAACTACACCATCACCAGCAAGCGCAAGCTCAAGCAACTGGTTGACGAGAAACACGTCAATGGCTGGGATGACCCACGCATGTCGACGCTGTCGGGCTTCCGTCGCCGTGGCTACACGCCCAAATCGATTCGCAATTTCTGCGAAATGATCGGCACCAACCGCTCTGATGGCGTGGTCGATTTCGGCATGCTCGAATTCAGCATCCGCGACGACCTGGACCACAGCGCGCCGCGCGCCATGTGCGTGCTGCGCCCGCTGAAAGTGGTCATCACCAACTACCCGGAAGGCCAGGTCGAGAAGCTGGAACTGCCGCGCCACCCGAAAGAAGATCTGGGCATGCGCGAGCTGCCGTTCTCGCGGGAGCTGTACATCGATCGCGACGATTACATGGAAGAGCCGCCGAAGGGCTACAAGCGTCTTGAGCCCAATGGTGAAGTGCGTTTGCGCGGCAGCTATGTGATCCGTGCCGATGAGGCGATCAAGGATGCCGACGGCAACATCATCGAGCTGCGTTGCTCCTACGACCCGGAAACGTTGGGCAAGAACCCTGAAGGCCGCAAGGTCAAGGGCGTCGTGCACTGGGTGCCGGCAGCCGAGAGCGTAGAGTGCGAAGTGCGTTTGTACGATCGTCTGTTCCGTTCGCCGAACCCTGAAAAAGCCGAAGAGGGCGCAAGCTTTCTGGACAACATCAACCCGGACTCCCTGCAAGTACTGACCGGTTGTCGCGCCGAGCCTTCATTGGCGCAAGCGCAACCGGAAGACCGTTTCCAGTTCGAACGCGAAGGTTATTTCTGCGCGGACATCAAGGACTCCAAACCCGGTCGACCTGTCTTCAACCGCACCGTGACGTTGCGGGATTCCTGGACCTGATGCTGTACGTTTGAGGGGGAGCACGTGCTTTCTATCTACAACACGCTCACCAAGAGCAAAGAAGTTTTCAAGCCGCTGGATGGCAACAAGGTGCGCATGTACGTCTGCGGGATGACCGTGTACGACTACTGCCACCTGGGCCATGGCCGCAGCATGGTTGCGTTCGATCTGGTGACGCGCTGGTTGCGCTTCAGCGGTTATGAACTGACCTATGTGCGCAACATTACCGATATCGACGACAAGATCATCAACCGGGCGCGGGAAAACGGTGAGTCGTTCGACGCACTGACCGCGCGCATGATCGAGGCCATGCACGAGGACGAGGCGCGCCTCAACATCCTCAAGCCGGACATGGAGCCGCGTGCCACCGACCATATCCCTGGCATGCACGCCATGATCCAGACCCTGATCGACAAGGGCTATGCTTACGCGCCGGGTAACGGCGATGTGTATTACCGGGTCGGCAAGTTTCAGGGTTACGGCAAGCTGTCGCGCAAGAAGATCGAAGACCTGCGCATCGGCGCACGCATCGAAGTGGACGAGTCCAAGGAAGATCCGCTGGACTTCGTCCTTTGGAAGGGCGTCAAGCCGGGCGAGCCAAGCTGGGAATCGCCCTGGGGTGCAGGGCGTCCAGGCTGGCATATCGAGTGCTCGGTGATGTCGACCTGCTGCCTGGGCGAGACTTTCGATATTCATGGTGGCGGCAGCGATCTGGAGTTTCCGCACCATGAAAACGAAATCGCCCAGAGCGAAGCGGCCACCGGCAAGACCTACGCCAATGCCTGGTTGCACTGCGGCATGATTCGTATCAATGGCGAGAAGATGTCCAAGTCCCTGAACAACTTCTTTACCATTCGCGACGTGCTGGAGAAATACCACCCGGAAGTGGTGCGTTACCTGCTGGTGTCGAGCCACTACCGCAGCGCGATCAACTATTCCGAAGACAGCCTGCGTGAGTCGAAGGCGGCACTGGAGCGTTTCTATCACGCGCTCAAGGGCCTGCCGGTCGCCGAACCTGCGGGTGGCGAGGCGTTCGTCGAGCGTTTCAGCACGGCGATGAACGATGACTTCGGTACGCCTGAAGCTTGTGCGGTGCTGTTCGAGATGGTTCGCGAGATCAATCGTCTGCGCGAATCCGATGTCGCAGCGGCGGCGGGTCTGGCGGCACGTTTGAAGCAACTGGCCAGCGTGCTGGGTGTTCTGCAGCTCGAAGCCGACGACTTTTTGCGCGCTGGCGCGGAAGGACGGGTCGATGCGGCTGAAGTGGAGGCGCTGATTCAAGCGCGTCTGGCGGCGCGTGCCGCAAAAGACTGGGCCGAGTCCGACCGTATCCGCGACCAGATCACTGCCATGGGTGTGCTTCTGGAAGACGGCAAGGGCGGCACGACCTGGCGTCTGGCGGACTGATCAAGGACTGTTCCTGAAACACTATTGTGCCCATGCTCCGCATGGGCATGCTGTTCTGGACGCTCCGCGTCCTGTCCTCGATGATGTGCTGCCTGCCGAGCGTCAAACACTAAACGATCCGCTGCTCCCGCAACCGCTTGTACAGCGTGTTACGGCTGACGCCCAGACGTTTGGCCAGCTGTGAAATATTCCCGCCTGCCGCTTGAAACAATTGGCCGAGGTCTTCGCTCGAGTGAAGGCGCGTGGCCGACTCCTGAGTCCTGACCGGGGCACGGCATTCCTCATCCGCGTGAGCGTCGAGCAGAAAGTCCTCGGGCAGATGGTCAGTGCCGATCGGCTGTTCGTCGGCCAGTGCCAGCGCCACCTGAATCACGCTGTTGAGCTGACGCAGGTTGCCCGGCCAGGGGTGATGCTCGAATAATTCAAGCACTTCTCTGGAAAAGCCCGCGCGCTGGTGAGCATCACGGTGCCGCTCCCAGATTCGCTGGATCAGCGCATGTTTGTCAGTCCGCTCGCGCAGGGGCGGGAGTTCGATGCTCAGGCCGCTGATCCGATAATAAAGATCCTGGCGAAAAAGGCCCGCCTGGACCTGATCGCGCAGGCCCCGGTTGGTGGCTGAAATCAGCCGTATATCGACCGGATACAGCTCGCTGCTGCCCAATGGCTGAACGCAGCGCTCTTGCAGCACACGCAGCAGTCGCGCCTGTACCGGCATCGGCATGTCGCCCACTTCGTCGAGAAACAGCGTGCCTTTGTCGGCCTTGCGGATCAGGCCGATGCTGCCTTTCTGGTTGGCCCCGGTGAAGGCGCCTCTTTCATAGCCAAACAGCTCGGCCTCGACCAGGTCGGCCGGGATCGCTGCACAGTTGACCGCGATCAGCGGCTGGCTGGCGCGCACACTGGCCTGATGCAGGGCTTTGACAAACACTTCCTTGCCGACCCCGGTTTCACCATGAATGAGCAGCGGGATGTCTTTTTCCAGCAGCCGCTGCGCCTGACGCACAGCCTTCTCGACTTTCGCATCGCCCATGCTGATGGCCTGCAGGTCAAGGTTTCGTGATGGTGCTGCAGGCACCTGCGCAGCCTGGACGCAATGCAGCTTCAATGGTTTGCGAGTCGGGCGTTTGAGCAGGCACTGAAAGCGATTGTTGCCAAATGCATGCAGCGCAAACGGACGCGCTTCGGTCTCTCTGAGCAGTTGCAGGATCGGACACTTGAACAGCGTCTCGATGCTGGCACCGGCCGGAGTCGTCCCCAGCAAGGCGTCGGCACGCCGATTGGCGCACAGGATCTGGCCGCTTTCGTCAAAAATCAGCAGGCCAGCCCATTGGCTGTCGAGGTTGTTCAGGCCGGTATTGAAGATCAGCTGGAAGTGGGAATCGCGAAACTGGTCGAGGATCAGGCGGTTTTCCACCGACTGGCTCATCATTTTGACCATGCCCAGCGTGTGCGAGGGTGGCAGGAAGCTGTCGCTGGACACATCCAGCACGGCGATGATGCGCCTGTCTGCGTCGAAGATCGGTGAGGCCGAACCGGTCATGAAACGGTTGGCCTTGAGGAAATGCTCGTCCGGTTCAATATGGATGGCCTCTTCGCAGGCCAGCGCCGTGCCGATGGCGTTGGTGCCCGTGCCGCGTTCGTTCCAGCTGGCACCTGGCATGAAGCCTTGAGCCTGGGACGATTCGACGAAGCGTTGTGCACCCCATGACTTGAGCAACTGACCTTGAGGGTCGGCCAGCAGAATCAGACAGCTGGAGTTGCTGAGAATGTTTTCGTAGACCGGCAGGACCTCCTGATGGGTGGTCTGTACCAGTCCGTGATGGCGCTCCAGCAGCCTGGAAACCTCCGTCCCCGGCAATTGGCCGAATGAGGGGCGCGTCTGATGATTGAGGCCGAAGTCCCGGCAGCGGGTCCATGAATCCTGAATGATGATGTCGTGAGCAAGCGAAGCGCTGGTTTGAGACATGAGGATGCCTGCGAATGTGACGTATTGTTTTTGTTTTTAGGTCCCGTCGGCGTGACCATCCTTGCCCGCAACGTCCGTCCAGTGTCGTTCAGTTGTGTTCAAAGTCAATGTTCATTTTGTTCAAGTGTTCAGCCTTTTCTGTTCATTATTGTTCAGCTGTGAAAGGCGTTTCGTCCCCTGAATACGGGCGAACGCTCTGTTTCGGGCTTCACCGGCGATCCGCCTGAGCTGGCACGAATGTCGCTATCTGCAAACAGTCACGCATTCACCCTTAAGAAAAAAACAACAAAGGGCACGCCATGTCACTCACGCTGGAGCATGTCAGTCGCGCCGTCGATGGTCAGGTCTGGATCGACAACGCTTCCCTGAGCTTTGAGCCGGGATCATTCAACGTTCTGCTGGGGCGCACCCTGTCCGGCAAAACCAGCCTGATGCGCCTGATGGCCGGGCTGGACAAGCCGGACAGCGGGCGAGTGCTGATGAACGGAGTCGATGTCACCCATCGTCCGGTTCGCCTGCGCAACGTCTCGATGGTTTATCAGCAGTTCATCAATTACCCGAGCATGACGGTGTTCGAAAACATCGCTTCGCCGCTGCGTCAGGCGGGTCTTTCCAAAGACGTGATCCACAGCCGGGTGCAGGAAACCGCGAAGATGCTGCGCATCGAA
Source organism: Pseudomonas sp. MEJ108 (assembly GCF_030208985.1). NCBI lineage: Bacteria > Pseudomonadati > Pseudomonadota > Gammaproteobacteria > Pseudomonadales > Pseudomonadaceae > Pseudomonas > Pseudomonas sp. MEJ108. The sequence goes on along the minus strand of NZ_JARVSW010000042.1, from coordinate 44,273 downwards.
AAATTCCTGCAACGCCACCCCCTCGAACTATCCGGCGGGCAGCAGCAGCGCACCGCGATGGCCAGGGCGCTGGTCAAGGACGCCGAACTGATCCTCTTCGACGAACCGTTGGTCAACCTCGATTACAAGCTGCGCGAAGAGCTGCGCCAGGAAATGCGCGAGCTGTTTGCCGCTCGCCATACCATCGCCATATACGCCACCACCGAGCCCAATGAAGCGCTGGCGCTGGGCGGCACCACCACCATCCTGCATGAGGGGCGGGTGGTGCAGAGCGGCAAGACCCCCGAGGTCTATCATCGACCTGCGACTGTGCTGGCCGCCGAGCTGTTCTCCGAACCGCCGATCAACCTCATGCCGGGCCGTATAGAAGGCAATGAAGTCAGCTTCGCCAACTTCGTGCATTTCCCGCTCAACGTCGACCTGCGGGCCGTCGGCGATGGCGAGTATCGTTTCGGCGTGCGCCCCAGCCATTTGAGCCTGGTGCCGTCCAACGATGACGACCTGGAACTGGCGGTTACTGTCGAACTGGCGGAAATCAGCGGCTCGGAAACCTTCCTGCATGTGCGCAACGAGCTGTTCTCGCTGGTCCTGCATCTGCCAGGCGTGCATGCCTATGACGTCGATGCGGCGATTCGGGTGTACATCCCGACCCACAAATTGTTTGTATTCGATCAGCAGGGCGGCCTGATTCAGGCGCCGGGCCTGCGTATGGCGAGGGTTGCCTGATGGCCGAGATCCGCTTGCAGAACCTGGCGCACAGCTACAGCGCCAAGCCTGGCCCTGATGACTATGCCATTCGCGAGATGAGCCACGTCTGGGAGCAGGGTGGTGCCTACGCGCTGCTCGGGCCTTCCGGGTGTGGCAAGTCAACGCTGCTCAATATCATTTCCGGTCTGCTCAGTCCGTCGCAGGGGCAGGTGCTGTTCGACTCGAAAATCGTCAATGAGCTGCCCCCGGAACGCCGCAACATCGCTCAGGTTTTCCAGTTTCCGGTGATCTACGACACCATGACCGTGTTCGATAATCTGGCTTTTCCGCTGCGCAATCAGGGCATGGATGAGGCGCGAATTCTCATCAAGGTCAACGAAATTGCCGATGTCCTGGACCTGCAGCCGCTGCTGAAAAAGAAGGCGCGCAACCTCAGTGCGGACGAAAAGCAGAAAGTCTCCATGGGTCGCGGGCTGGTGCGCGATGACGTGTCGGCGATCCTCTTCGACGAACCGCTGACCGTGATCGATCCGCACCTGAAGTGGAAACTGCGGCGCAAGCTCAAGCAGATCCACGAGCAGTTCAATATCACCATGGTTTACGTCACCCACGATCAACTGGAGGCGTCGACCTTCGCCGACAAGATCGCCGTGATGTATGGCGGACAGATCGTCCAGTTCGGCACGCCGCGGGAGCTGTTCGAAAAGCCGTCGCACACTTTTGTCGGCTATTTCATCGGCAGCCCGGGGATGAATCTGATTGACGTTACGCCGCAGCCGGGCGGTGTCGGTTTTTCCGATATTCACCTGCCGTTGCCTGAGTCGTTGCAGCAAAAACTGGCCAATACGCCGTGGAAAACTCTGAAAGTGGGTATTCGTCCTGAGTTCGTGCATGTCTGGGACGGACCTTACGACGATGCGATGTGCGCCGACGTGACCTATGTGGAAGACCTCGGCACCTACAAGATCATCACTCTGAAACTGGCCGGACAACTGCTGAAGGTGCGTCTGCAGGAAGACAAACCGGTACCGCAAGGCCAGGCCTGGATCAGCTTTCCGGGGCAATGGCTGATGCTCTATGCAGATGATTACCTGCTCGAAGCCGGCCCTGCCAGTGAGGTGTCCCATGCGTAAGGTTCAGAACAACAAGGCCTGGTGGCTGGTGATGCCGGTGTTTCTGCTGGTGGCATTCAGCGCGATTATCCCGATGATGACCGTGGTCAACTATTCGGTGCAGGACATCTTCGACCAGTCCAGTCGCTATTTCGTCGGCACCGACTGGTTCCGGCAGGTCCTGCAGGACCCGCGTCTGCACGACTCGCTGCTGCGTCAGTTCATTTATTCGGGCTGTGTACTGCTGATCGAGATCCCGCTGGGTATCGCGATTGCCCTGACCATGCCGACCAAGGGCCGCTGGTCGTCGCTGTGCCTGATCGTGATGACCATTCCACTGCTGATCCCGTGGAACGTGGTCGGCACGATCTGGCAGATCTTCGGCCGTGGTGATATCGGCTTGCTGGGTTACACGCTGAACAACGTGCTGGGCATCAACTACAACTACGCCGCCAATGCCTCGGACGCCTGGGTGACGGTGCTGGTCATCGACGTCTGGCACTGGACCTCGCTGGTGGCTCTGCTTTGCTATTCAGGGCTGCGGGCGATTCCGGATGTGTATTACCAGGCGGCACGCATCGATCGGGCGTCCGGCTGGGCGATCTTCCGGCATATCCAGTTGCCGAAGATGAAAAGCGTGCTGCTGATTGCGGTGATGTTGCGCTTCATGGACAGCTTCATGATCTACACCGAGCCGTTCGTACTGACCGGTGGCGGGCCGGGCAACTCCACCACCTTCCTCAGTCAGACCCTGACCACCATGGCGCTCGGGCAGTTCGACCTGGGGCCTGCGGCGGCGTTCTCGCTGGTGTATTTCCTGATCATTCTGTTGGTGTCATGGGTGTTCTACACCGCCATGACTCACAGCGAAAAGAATTGAGGGGCTGGTCATGAGTCTGCGCAAAATCATACCGCTGTGGATTTACCTGTTGTTTCTGCTGGTGCCGATCTACTGGCTGATCAACATGTCGTTCAAGACCAATACCGAGATCCTCGGTGGTCTGACCCTGTGGCCGCAGGATTTCACCCTGGCCAATTACAAGGTGATCTTCACCGACGAAAGCTGGTACAGCGGCTACCTCAACTCGTTGTATTACGTGTGCCTCAATACCGTGATATCGCTGAGCGTCGCACTGCCGGCAGCCTACGCGTTTTCACGCTATCGTTTTCTCGGCGACAAGCACCTGTTCTTCTGGCTGCTGACCAACCGCATGGCGCCACCGGCAGTATTCCTGCTGCCGTTTTTCCAGCTGTATTCGTCCATCGGCCTATTTGACACGCACATCGCCGTGGCACTGGCGCACTGTCTGTTCAACGTTCCGCTGGCCGTATGGATTCTGGAGGGCTTCATGTCCGGCGTTCCCAAGGAGATCGATGAAACGGCCTACATCGACGGTTACAGCTTTCCCAAGTTTTTCGTGAAGATTTTCATCCCGCTGATTGGCTCGGGAATCGGTGTCACCGCCTTTTTCTGCTTCATGTTTTCCTGGGTCGAGCTGTTGTTGGCGCGCACCCTGACTTCGGTGAACGCCAAGCCGATCGCTGCGGTGATGACCCGCACCGTGTCGGCATCGGGTATCGATTGGGGGGTGCTGGCGGCGGCAGGGGTGTTGACCATCCTGCCGGGCATGCTGGTGATCTGGTTCGTTCGCAACCATGTGGTCAAGGGCTTTGCTCTTGGTCGTGTCTGAGGAGTCGAAAAAATGGAGTGGATGTCCTGGACACTGCCCACTGCGTCCTTCTTCATCAGCATTGCGCTGCTGCTGGCAGGGATGACCGTATGGGAGCTGCGCTCGGCCAGTATCGAGCGTCGCGGTTTTCTGCCGATTGCCACCACGCGTGGCGACCGTCTTTTCATCGGGCTTCTGGGCAGCGCTTATCTGCATCTGCTGGTGATCGGCGCGACGGACTGGAGCATCTGGATCGCTTCGGGGGCTTCCCTGGTGTGGCTGTTGGTGGTGATGCGTTGGGGGTAGAGAGCGGCCGGGCGTGGCTGCCGGGGTGATCCGGTCGGCAGTATTGAAAAAGCGGGACTACATGAAAGCAACCTGGAGATGACTATGTTCAATAAGAAAAACAAGCTGCAACATAGCGTGACGCTGGCAACCATGATCATGCTCAGCGGGTTGAGTGTGTCGGCATGGGCGGATCAGTACGAAGATGCGGCGAAGAAGTGGGCGGCGAGCGAGTTCAAGCCGAGCACGCTCTCTGATGCCGAGCAGTTGAAAGAGCTGGAGTGGTTCATCGAAGCGGCCAAGCCGTTTCGTGGCATGGACATCAAGGTGGTGTCGGAAACCCTGACCACCCATGAATACGAGTCCAAGACCCTGGCCAAGGCGTTCACCGAAATCACCGGTATCAAAGTCACCCATGACTTGCTGCAGGAAGGTGATGTCATCGAGAAGCTGCAGACCGCCATGCAGTCTGACAAAAGCATCTACGACGGCTGGGTCAACGACTCGGACCTGATCGGTACGCACTTCCGCTACGGCAAGGCCCTGTCTCTGACCGACCTGATGGCCAGTCCGGAAGGCAGTAAAGTCACCTCGCCGACGCTGGACCTGAAAGACTTCATCGGCACTTCGTTTACCACCTCTCCCGAAGTCAAGAACGCTTCGGGTAAAGTCATTGTCGAATCGAAGCTGTACCAATTGCCCGATCAGCAGTTCGCCAACCTGTACTGGTTCCGTGCCGACTGGTTCGAGCGTCCTGATCTGAAAAAGAAATTCAAGGACAAATACGGTTACGAGCTGGGTGTTCCGGTCAACTGGTCGGCTTATGAAGACATCGCCAAATTCTTCAGCGAAGACGTCAAGGAGATCGACGGCAAGAAAGTCTTCGGGCACATGGACTATGGCAAGAAAGACCCGTCACTGGGCTGGCGTTTCACCGATGCCTGGTTCTCCATGGCGGGCAGCGGCGACAAGGGTTTGCCTAACGGTCTGCCGGTGGACGAGTGGGGTATTCGCGTCGAAGACTGCCATCCGGTCGGTTCCAGCATCACCCGCGGTGGTGACACCAACGGCCCGGCGGCAGTGTTCGCCACGCAGAAATACATCGACTGGCTGAAAGCCTATGCGCCGCCGGAAGCGGCGGGCATGACCTTCTCCGAATCCGGGCCGGTGCCTTCGCAGGGTAACGTCGCGCAACAGATCTTCTGGTACACCGCCTTTACCGCCGACATGACCAAGCCGGGTCTGCCTGTCATGAACGCCGATGGCACGCCGAAATGGCGCATGGCACCTTCGCCAAAAGGCCCTTACTGGAAAGAAGGCATGAAGCTCGGCTATCAGGACGTGGGTTCGTGGACCTTCCTGAAGTCGTCTGACGAGAAAAAGCGTCTGGCGGCGTGGCTGTATGCGCAATTCGTGACTTCGAAGAGCGTTTCACTGAAGAAAACCATCGTCGGCCTGACGCCGATTCGCGAGTCGGACATCAACTCCAAGGAAATGACCGCGCTGGCGCCGAAGCTGGGTGGTCTGGTGGAGTTCTATCGCAGCCCGGCCCGCGTGCAATGGTCGCCTACCGGCACCAACGTGCCTGACTATCCGAAGCTGGCACAGCTGTGGTGGAGCCATGTGGCCGAGGCGGTCACTGGCGAGAAGACTGCGCAGGAGGCCCTCGACGGTCTGGCCAAGGACCAGGATGCGATCATGATGCGCATCCAGCGTTCTGAGGTGCAGGAACCCAGCAAATGTGCACCGAAGATGAATAAGGAAACCACTGCGGAAGTCTGGTACAAGAAGGCCGAAGAGAGCAACGGCGAGTTCCTCGCGCCACAGCGCAAGCTGGCCAACGAGAAACCCAAGGGTGAAACCATCGCCTATGCGGACTTGCTGAAAAGCTGGGAAGCAGCCAGGAAGTAAGTTTTTTCGGGAATGAAAAAACGGCACCTCAGGTGCCGTTTTTTATGGGAGCAGAACAGCCTGATCAGTCGTGCAGGGTTTCTGCCGCGTACAGCGTGTTTTCCAGCAGGCAGGCGCGGGTCATGGGGCCGACGCCGCCCGGAACCGGAGTGATCCAGCCAGCGCGGGGCAGGGCGGTCTCGTAAACCACATCGCCTACCAGCTTGCCGTCTTCCTGGCGGTTGATGCCGACGTCGATGACGATCGCGCCCGGCTTGATCCATTCGCCTTTGACAAGGCCCGGCTTGCCGGCGGCAACCACCACCAGATCGGCACGACCCACGTGGCCTGCCAGATCCCTGGTGAAACGATGGGTCACCGTGACGGTGCAGCCCGCCAGCAGCAGTTCCATTGCCATCGGGCGGCCGACGATGTTGGATGCGCCGACGACGACGGCATCCAGGCCGTACAGGTCGACACCGGTGCTTTCCAGCAGGGTCATGATGCCTTTGGGAGTGCACGGGCGCAGCAGCGGAATGCGTTGAGCGAGGCGACCCACGTTATAAGGATGGAAGCCGTCCACGTCCTTGTCCGGGCGAATGCGCTCCAGCAGCAGCGAAGCGTCGAGGTGCGCGGGCAAGGGCAGTTGCAGCAGGACGCCGTCGACGGCGGCATCTTCATTGAGGCGGTCGATCAGATCGGTCAGTGCTGCCTGAGTGGTATCAGCGGGCAAGTCGTAAGCCTGGGAGATAAAGCCGACTTCCTCGCAGTCCTTGCGCTTGTGAGAGACATAGACTTGGGAGGCGGGGTCGCTGCCGACCAGAATCACCGCGAGGCCCGGCGTACGCAGACCTTGCTGGCTACGTTCGGCGACACGTTTGGCGATCTGCTGGCGCAGGCTGGCGGCGATCGCCTTGCCGTCGATTAGTTTTGCAGTCATGACGCGTGATTAACCATCGAGAGGAAAAAAATGAGCGCGCATTCTCTCATGACATGGCGCGAGGGCAAAGGCGATTGCTTTGCATATTCAGCTAACTCCTTTATCTAGCTGAATTTTTTTCAAAAAAAGGTTGACGACCCCAGGGGGCGTCTATAAGATTCGTCGCACTTGCCGGGCAGAGCCCAGCACTGGTTAAGCTAGCACTGGTTGATTCGGTCAGGCAGAGTTGCAAATCAGCTCGGTGTGATCGATTGAAAGCCTTTTAGTTTGTTATCGCAAGAGTACAAATTATATAAGTGCCCGTAGCTCAGCTGGATAGAGCATCCGCCTTCTAAGCGGATGGTCGCAGGTTCGAGTCCTGCCGGGTGCGCCATTCAAGGCAGCTTTGGCACAGCAAGTAAGTTGCATCGTCACGCGCAATATGGTGGGCGTAGCTCAGTTGGTAGAGCACAGGATTGTGACTCCTGCGGTCGTGGGTTCGAACCCCATCGTCCACCCCATATTAAGAAGGGCGCCAGATTCATAGTCTGGCGCCTTTGCTTTAAAAGTCTGAAATGCGGATGTGGTGGAATTGGTAGACACACTGGATTTAGGTTCCAGCGCCGCAAGGTGTGAGAGTTCGAGTCTCTCCGTCCGCACCAGATGTACTTTCGTCGGGTTCCAGTGAGCGCCGCGAAAGTCAAGAGAAGCCCGCCCAGTGCGGGCTTTTTGTTGTCCTGGATTTCTCATTAGGCAGTTTTATCTGCGGTTTTGGCTGTGTCTGTGAGGTGGTGCGAATTTGGATCTGGTCGGCGATGGCTGAGGGGGAGAGGCTGCGGCGGCGCGAGCGGTAGTTCATGCTCGCGGCGCGCTGGACTGCAATTTCAGCCTGATGGCGGCTGTATGCTTATTCGATAACCAGCAAAACCCTGGATTGGCACAGAAGTGATGAGTGCTCGCCCGGAATTTCAGTGACTACGCTGTAGCCGCCGGATTCCAGTGAGGATAAATCGGCAGAGAATGAAAAGCCTGATTTCAGGAAGTTTTCATTGCCGAACGCTTTGATCAGATCAGGGCGGTCCACGATCACAGGATCTTTGAACGTGACGGGGGTGCCTTTGTAGCCCGTCAGGCGAAGTCTGATTTCCTTGGGGGCGCGCTGGTTGGCTGTGTCGATGGCCCATCCGTTGAACTGGGCCATGCCTTTGGCTAAATAGACAGTTGATCCGGTCTTTCCGCCAATCGAGTCGATAGCGCACTTGTCTGTTGCATAGTTTGTGACTTTGGCTGCGCTTTCTTTGCTCCCGTCTTTATCATTGCACCCCGTCATGATCGCTGAAGTTATAGCGAGAACACTTACTGCAGCAATCATCTTGAGCATGATTTTTCCTGGGAGATGTCGATGTTGTGGGGAGGGGCTGAGTGGTTTTAACGGTTTGGCAGCGCATTGACGCGAGGCGGAGATTATATGATTCATCGTCGTCGCAGCCTCTGTCCCCGCTGCTCGGGCAGCAAAATCAGGGGTCGGATTATGGAGTGCTTAGCCCTGCAGCACAAGGGTGCAGGGTCGCCAGGCTCCGGGGTTGACCAGGTTCTCCCGTTGAATGATCCAGGCGATCCGGCTGGCTTGATCTTTCCGTGCGTCAGGTGGGAGGCCGGCTTTGCGTGCCGCTCGCTGCGATCCATCGCTTTCAGGCGAATTGACATGAACGTCCCGCTGTTATGAGCTTGTGTCGAGGTGGTTATAAAAGTTCAGGTGTTTCGCGTGTCGATGTTTTGTAGGTGTCAGGTCAGCAAAAAGTTGTCTTGTCCCCGATAACTTGCAGCGTCGTCGCCTGGATGCTTGATATGTGCGAAGTGGGGTTATTGCCATAAGTTTCAGTTATTGATGAACGGAGGGCGATCGCCGAGCCGGGGTGTATTTGCCCCCCCCCTGTTCGTTGTCAGGCGGTTGCGCGACCCGCCTGAGTAAAAAAGGCCAGTCCGGTCAATTGCTTGCCATGGGTGGCGCGGCATCGCTGCGTTGTGTACGATGCGCGCCGGGTTGAATAAGGCTTCGAAGTTGGAGCAGGCATTTGGTTGATTTTGTAATCGCCATCCGCCGGAGCCTGGATTGCCGGGGCGAGAGCTCCTCGGCTGCACGAAATGGCCGCCTTGAGCGGTTTTTTTGTTTCAAGGTATTCGTTTTAACGTTTCGCTGGTTCGGTGGTCACATTACCACTGGTCGAGTGGGGCGCTGTGTAGATGGAGTCGGTGATCGTCTTGTGCGGATGCGTCCTTATATAAAGGAAGCTGTGCCAGACCTGTCGCGGTTAGTGAGAGGGTCATTTCCATCTCGACCGGCTGTAGGCCGATTCCTTCTTGTTAACCCGCCCTTTTTCAGTAGGGTGACTTCTTGAGTTTGACCCACTAGAATGCATGCCCTTGATTCTGGGGTCGGAAACGGCCGGCTAACGTCTGTGCAACGAGGAATATCCATGCAAGTTTCTGTTGAAAACACTTCCGCTCTTGAGCGCCGCATGACCATTGGCGTACCTGCCGAGCGCATCGAGACTGAAGTCAACAAGCGTCTGCAACAGACCGCGCGCAAAGCCAAGATCCCGGGCTTCCGCCCTGGCAAGGTGCCGATGAGCGTGATTCGTCAGCGTTACGAGGACGGCGCACGTCAGGAAGCACTGGGCGATCTGATTCAGGCTACTTTCTATGAAGCTGTGGTTGAGCAGAAGCTGAACCCGGCCGGTGCTCCTGCTGTAGAGCCCAAGTCGTTCGAAAAAGGCAAAGATCTGGAATACGTGGCTACGTTCGAAGTATTCCCGGAATTCACCGTTGCCGGCTTCGATAGCATCTCCGTAGAGCGCCTGTCTGCCGATGTGGCCGACAGCGATCTGGACAACATGCTTGAAGTGCTGCGCAAGCAGAACGTTCGTTTCGAAGTGACTGATCGTGCTGCCCAGAACGAAGACCAGCTGAACATCGATTTCGTCGGCAAGGTCGACGGTGAAGTGTTCGCTGGTGGTTCCGCTACCGGCACTCAGCTGGTTCTGGGTTCCGGCCGCATGATCCCTGGTTTCGAAGGCGGTCTGGTTGGCGCCAAGGCCGGTGAAGAGCGCGTTCTGAACGTGACCTTCCCTGAGGACTATCAGAACCTCGAGCTGGCCGGCAAGGCTGCCGAGTTCACCGTGACCGTCAACACCGTGTCCGAACCAAAGCTGCCTGAGCTGAACGAAGAGTTCTTCAAGCAGTTCGGTATCAAGGAAACCGGTATCGAAGGCTTCCGCACCGAAGTTCGCAAGAACATGGAGCGCGAGCTGCGTCAGGCGATCAAGTCCAAGGTCAAGAATCAGGTCATGGACGGTCTGCTGGCCGCCAACCCGATCGAAGTGCCTAAAGCGCTGCTGGAAAACGAAGTCAACCGTCTGCGTGTGCAGGCCGTTCAGCAGTTTGGCGGCAACATCAAGCCTGACCAGCTGCCGGCAGAGCTGTTCGAAGAGCAGGCCAAGCGTCGCGTCGAGCTGGGTCTGATCGTTGCCGAGGTCGTCAAGCAGTTCGACCTCAAGCCTGATGATGCTCGCGTTCGCGAAATGATTCAGGAAATGGCCTCCGCCTATCAGGAGCCTGAGCAGGTCGTAGCCTGGTACTACAAGAACGAGCAGCAAATGAACGAGGTACGTTCTGTTGTGCTTGAAGAGCAAGTTGTAGATACTGTTTTGCAGAAAGCTAGCGTGACCGACAAATCGGTCTCCTACGAAGAAGCTGTCAAGCCGGTGGAAGCTCCAAAAGCCGACTGATTTCTCTTTTCGTGCGAAAACACCCACAAGCCAGCCTTCGCGCTGGCTTGTGCGTATTCAAGACTCGACTATTTGGGAGTGAATGCAGGACATGTCCCGCAATTCTTATATTCAGCAGAACTCTGACATCCAGGCCGCTGGCGGCCTGGTCCCGATGGTTATCGAGCAGTCCGCCCGTGGCGAACGCGCCTATGACATCTATTCGCGCCTTCTCAAGGAGCGAGTCATCTTTATGGTTGGTCCGGTAGAGGACTACATGGCCAACCTTATCGCGGCGCAACTGCTTTTCCTTGAAGCGGAAAACCCGGACAAGGATATCCATCTCTACATCAACTCGCCGGGCGGTTCGGTGACTGCTGGCATGTCGATCTACGACACCATGCAGTTCATCAAGCCGGACGTTTCGACCATCTGTATCGGTCAGGCCTGCAGCATGGGTGCATTCCTGCTGGCCGGCGGTGCAGAAGGCAAGCGTCATTGCCTGCCCAACTCGCGGATGATGATTCACCAGCCGCTGGGCGGTTTCCAGGGTCAGGCGTCGGACATCGACATCCATGCCAAGGAAATCCTGCACATTCGTCATCGCCTCAACTCGCTGCTGGCGCATCACACCGGCCAGAGCCTCGAAACCATCGAGCGCGATACCGAGCGTGACAACTTCATGAGCGCAGAGCGTGCAGCCGAATACGGCCTGATCGACTCGGTGATCAACAAGCGTCAAATGCCTGCCTAAGCGGCTCAAAATGTAGGGGGTCGGCACAACCGACCGCCTGCGGACTTGAAAAAGCCCGCAATAGCCTTCATCTTGTGTTGCAAGCCTACCGGATTGGATCGATCGAATGACTGACACCCGCAACGGCGAGGACAACGGCAAATTGCTCTATTGCTCCTTCTGTGGCAAAAGCCAGCATGAAGTGCGCAAATTGATTGCCGGCCCCTCGGTCTTTATCTGCGACGAGTGCGTCGACCTGTGCAATGACATCATCCGTGAGGAGGTGCAGGAAGCCCAGGCCGAAAGCAGCGCGCATAAATTGCCTTCGCCCAAAGAAATCAGCGGCATCCTTGACCAGTACGTAATCGGTCAGGAACGTGCCAAGAAGGTTCTCGCAGTAGCGGTGTACAACCACTACAAGCGTTTGAACCAGCGTGACAAGAAGAACGACGATGTCGAGTTGGGCAAGAGCAACATCCTGCTGATCGGCCCTACGGGCTCCGGCAAGACGCTGCTGGCCGAAACACTGGCCCGCCTGCTCAACGTACCGTTCACCATCGCTGACGCCACCACCCTGACCGAAGCCGGTTATGTGGGTGAGGACGTCGAAAACATTATCCAGAAGCTGTTGCAGAAATGTGATTACGATGTAGAGAAGGCCCAGATGGGTATTGTCTACATCGACGAAATCGACAAGATCTCGCGCAAATCCGACAACCCTTCGATCACTCGTGACGTGTCCGGTGAAGGCGTGCAGCAAGCCTTGCTGAAACTGATCGAGGGCACCGTGGCTTCCGTTCCGCCGCAAGGTGGTCGCAAGCACCCGCAGCAGGAATTCCTGCAGGTGGACACGCGTAATATCCTCTTTATCTGCGGTGGCGCCTTCTCGGGCCTGGAAAAGGTCATTCAGAACCGTTCCACCCGTGGCGGCATCGGCTTCAACGCCGAGGTTCGCAGCAAGGAGGAGGGCAAGAAGGTTGGCGAGTCGCTGCGTGAAGTCGAGCCTGACGATCTGGTCAAGTTCGGTCTGATCCCCGAGTTCGTGGGCCGTCTGCCGGTGCTGGCAACGCTGGACGAGCTGGATGAGGCTGCTTTGATTCAAATCCTCACCGAGCCGAAGAACGCACTGACCAAGCAGTATGCCAAGCTGTTCGAGATGGAAGGTGTGGACCTCGAGTTCCGGACCGATGCGCTGAAATCGGTCGCCCGTCGCGCGCTGGAGCGCAAGACCGGTGCCCGTGGCCTGCGTTCGATTCTGGAAGGCGTGCTGCTCGACACCATGTATGAAATCCCGTCGCAGAGCGATGTGAGCAAGGTGGTGATCGACGAAAGCGTCATCGATGGCACGTCCAAGCCGCTGTTGATATACGAAAACAGCGAGCCGCCTGCCAAGGTTGCTCCCGACGCATAAACGCATGTTCATAGGCGTGTGAAGTAATACTGAAGGGGGCCTTTTTGGTCCCCTTTTGCATTTTTAAGCCGTTCATTCGTTTGGTATGAAGAAACTGATCTTGGCGGGTCGCGCCTCTAGAGCTTGTTTTTTTTGGACGCTACCCCCATCTTGGCTTCAAGCTAATTCCATCTGTCCCGGCCAATGGGCCGCCGTAGAGGCGAAATCATGAAGACCACTATTGAATTGCCTCTCTTGCCATTGCGTGATGTCGTGGTTTATCCGCACATGGTGATCCCGCTGTTCGTGGGGCGCGAGAAGTCTATCGAAGCCCTTGAAGCGGCAATGACAGGCGACAAGCAGATCCTGCTGCTCGCGCAAAGAAACCCGGCTGACGACGATCCTGATGAAAAGGCTCTGTACAGCGTCGGCACCATCGCCACCGTATTGCAGTTGCTCAAGCTGCCCGATGGCACCGTCAAGGTGCTGGTCGAAGGCGAGCAGCGCGGTTCGGTAGAGCGTTTCATCGAAGTCGATGGCCACTACCGCGCAGACGTCGCGCTGATCGAAGAAGTCGATGCGCCAGACCGTGAATCCGAAGTCTTCGTGCGCAGCCTGCTGGCTCAGTTCGAGCAGTACGTGCAACTGGGCAAGAAAGTCCCCGCAGAGGTCCTGTCGTCGCTTAACAGCATCGATGAGCCGGGTCGCCTGGTTGACACCATGGCTGCGCACATGGCGCTCAAAATCGAGCAGAAGCAGGAAATCCTCGAGATTATCGACCTGTCAGCCCGTGTCGAGCACGTGCTGGCCTTGCTGGATGCCGAAATCGACCTGCTGCAGGTCGAAAAGCGCATTCGCGGTCGCGTGAAAAAGCAAATGGAGCGCAGCCAGCGCGAGTACTACCTGAATGAGCAGATGAAGGCCATTCAGAAGGAGCTCGGCGATGGCGACGAAGGCCACAACGAAATCGAAGAGCTGAAAAAGCGTATCGACGCTGCGGGCCTGCCCAAGGATGCTCTGACCAAGGCGAATGCCGAGCTGAACAAGCTCAAGCAAATGTCGCCGATGTCGGCTGAAGCGACCGTGGTGCGCTCCTACATCGACTGGCTGGTTCAGGTGCCGTGGAAGGCGCAGAGCAAAGTACGTCTGGACCTTGCGCGTGCCGAAGCGATTCTCGATGCCGACCACTATGGTCTGGACGAGGTCAAGGAACGCATCCTCGAATACCTCGCCGTGCAGAAGCGCGTGAAGAAGATTCGCGGCCCTGTGCTGTGTCTGGTAGGTCCGCCGGGGGTGGGTAAAACCTCCCTGGCCGAGTCCATCGCCAACGCGACCAATCGCAAATTCGTGCGTATGGCACTCGGTGGCGTGCGTGACGAGGCTGAAATTCGTGGTCACCGCCGGACTTACATCGGTTCGATGCCAGGAAGATTGATACAAAAGATGACAAAGGTGGGCGTTCGCAACCCGCTGTTCCTGCTTGACGAAATCGACAAGATGGGCAGCGACATGCGTGGCGACCCGGCGTCGGCGTTGCTCGAGGTGCTTGATCCCGAGCAGAACCACAATTTCAACGATCACTACCTTGAGGTCGACTACGATCTTTCGGACGTGATGTTCCTCTGCACGTCGAACTCGATGAACATTCCGCCAGCGTTGCTGGACCGGATGGAAGTCATTCGCCTGCCGGGCTACACCGAAGACGAAAAGATCAACATCGCGGTCAAATACCTCTCGCCCAAGCAGATTCAGGCCAATGGCTTGAAGAAAGGCGAGATCAGCTTTGACGAGGAAGCGATCCGCGACATCATTCGTTACTACACCCGTGAAGCGGGCGTGCGCGGGCTTGAGCGTCAGATTGCCAAGGTCTGCCGCAAGGCGGTCAAAGAGCACGCGATGGAAAAACGTTTTGCGGTGCAGGTCACGGCCGACATGCTCGAGCACTTCCTGGGCGTGCGCAAGTTCCGCTACGGGCTGGCAGAGCAGCAGGATCAGATTGGTCAGGTGACCGGTCTGGCGTGGACCCAGGTGGGCGGTGAATTGCTGACCATCGAAGCGGCTGTCGTATCGGGTAAGGGCCAGTTGATCAAGACCGGTTCGCTGGGTGATGTGATGGTCGAATCCATTACCGCAGCCCAGACCGTGGTTCGCAGCCGTGCGCGCAGCCTGGGCATTCCAGCTGATTTCCACGAGAAGCACGACACGCATATCCACATGCCGGAAGGTGCTACGCCGAAGGATGGGCCGAGTGCTGGCGTGGGCATGTGCACTGCACTTGTCTCGGCGCTTACACAGATTCCGGTGCGGGCAGATGTGGCAATGACGGGCGAAATTACCCTGCGTGGTCAAGTGCTGGCGATTGGTGGTTTGAAGGAAAAACTTCTGGCCGCACACCGTGGTGGAATCAAGACGGTGATCATTCCAGAAGAAAACGTGCGTGATTTGAAGGAGATTCCTGACAATATCAAGCAGGATCTGCAGATCAAGCCCGTTAAATGGATTGACGAAGTCCTGCAAATTGCGCTGCAATACGCGCCGGAGCCTTTGCCGGACGTGGCTACAGATCTGGTCGCCAAGGAAGAAAAGCGCGAGTCTGACTCTAAGGACAGAATTAGCACGCATTAAGTCTGGGCAGGCTTCCTTGACAGCTTTTTGGAGCCCTTGTTATAAAGCGGCTCTTTAAAGCAATCACCGGCAAGCCTTCCAGCGCTCGTTTTGCTTAACACCTAAAACTTAGAAACATACTCAATATAGAGATAAGGGGACTTAGAGTGAACAAGTCGGAACTGATTGATGCTATCGCTGCATCTGCTGATATCCCGAAAGCTGCTGCTGGCCGTGCGCTGGACGCAGTGATCGAATCCGTCACTGGCGCTCTGAAGGCTGGCGACTCGGTTGTTTTGGTTGGCTTTGGTACGTTCTCCGTGACTGATCGTCCCGCTCGCATCGGTCGCAACCCTCAGACTGGCAAGACGCTGGAAATTGCTGCTGCCAAGAAACCAGGTTTCAAAGCCGGTAAAGCCCTTAAAGAAGCTGTCAACTAAGCCTCTCGATGCCTTTGCCCGCTGGATCGGGCCTGTCCTGATCCAGTAGCGGAGCGGTGGTGCATTCGGTTGCGACACCGAGGGGTTCGAGCCCTACCGCTTCGTCAGTTACGAGAAGGCGCATCCTCGGATGCGCCTTTCTTCTATCCGCTTTCTACCCACGCTCCGCGGTTGGTTAGTCAGTACAACCGTTTTGGGGGACGCAATGCTGCAGAACATCAGGGACAATTCACAAGGCTGGATTGCCAAGACAATTATCGGACTCATCATCGCCTTGATGGCCTTCACCGGCATCGAAGCGATGTTTACCGCTACCAGCAACAAACAGAACGCAGCTGAAGTCAACGGCGAGGACATCTCTCAGAATGAGTTGAGCCAGGCCGTGGACATGCAGCGCCGTCAGTTGGCTCAACAGCTCTCGCAACAGCTGGGCAAGGATTTCGATCCGGCCATGCTGGATGAGAAACTGTTGCGCGAATCAGCCCTCAAAGGCCTGATCGACCGCAAGCTGCTGCTGCAAGGCGCGGCGGATGCCAAGTTCTCGTTTTCCGACGCGGCACTGGATCAGCAGCTTTTGCAGACGCCTGAGTTTCAGGTGGATGGCAAATTCAACGCAGACCGTTTCGATCAGGTGATTCGCCAGCTAGGCTACAGCCGTCTGCAGTTCCGCCAGATGCTGGGTCAGGAAATGCTCATCGGTCAGGTGCGTGCTGGTGTTGCCGGCAGCGCCTTTGTAACCGACGCACAGGTTGAAGCCTTTGCACGCCTCGAAAAGCAGACCCGTGATTTCGCTTCGCTGACCCTGCCTGCCGATACCTCGGCGGTCAAAGTGACCGATGACGAAGTCAAGGCTCACTATGACGAGCATGCCAAGGAGTTCATGAGCCGTGAGCAGGTCGTACTCGACTACATCGAATTGAAGAAGTCGTCCTTCTTCGACAAGGTGCAGGTCAAGGACGAGGACTTGCAGGCGGCTTATCAGA
This sequence comes from Pseudomonas sp. MEJ108, assembly GCF_030208985.1. Taxonomy (NCBI): domain Bacteria; kingdom Pseudomonadati; phylum Pseudomonadota; class Gammaproteobacteria; order Pseudomonadales; family Pseudomonadaceae; genus Pseudomonas; species Pseudomonas sp. MEJ108. The sequence goes on along the minus strand of NZ_JARVSW010000042.1, from coordinate 27,772 downwards.
AGGAAATCGCCAATCTGTCCGAACAGCGTCGTGCGGCACACATCCTGATCGAAGTGAACGACAAGCTGAATGACGAGCAGGCCAAGGCGAAGATTGAAGAAATTCAACAGCGTCTGGCCAAGGGTGAGGATTTCGCGGCACTGGCCAAGGAATACTCGCAGGACCCTGGTTCGTCGAACAAGGGCGGTGATCTGGGCTACGCAGGCAAGGGTGTCTATGACCCGGCTTTCGAAGAGGCGCTGTATGCCTTGAACAAGGACCAGGTTTCGCAGCCGGTGCGCACCGACTTCGGCTGGCACCTGATCAAGCTGCTGGGCGTTGAAGCACCTTCGGTGCCGAGCTTTGCCAGTCTGAAAGGCAAGCTGACCAACGATTTGAAATCGCAGCTGGTCGAGCAGAAGTTTGTCGAAGTGACCAAGCAACTGGAAGACTCGGCGTTCGAATCGTCCGACCTGTCCCAGCCGGCACAGGACCTGGGCCTGAAGGTTCAGACCACTGCACCGTTCGGTCGTGAAGGCGGCGAAGGCCTGACGGCCAACCGTGCGCTCATCCAGGCGGCATTCAGCCCTGAAGTGCTGGAAGAAGGCGCCAACAGCAACACGCTGGAGCTGGATCCGGAAACTGTTGTGGTGGTGCGCTCCAAAGAGCACCTGCAGCCGCAGCAGTTGCCACTTGAGAGCGTCGCCAGCTCGATTCGCGCTCAACTGGTCAAGGAACATGCTTCGGCCGCTGCCAAGGCCAAGGGCGAGGCGCTGCTGGCCGGCCTGCGTGACGGCAAGATCCCGTTGGCGGCCAAGCAGGAAGGTCGTGACTGGAAGGTGATGGAAGCGGTCACTCGCAGTCAGGAAGGGGTTGACCCTCAAGTGCTGCAGACGCTGTTCCGCATGCCCAAGCCGACAGGTAAGGACAAGCCGGAATTCGCCAGCATCACTGCTTCGGATGGCAGCTTCGTGATCGTCCGTCTCAATGGCGTCAATCAGGCGGCTGCACCGACTGACGCCGAGAAGGCGCAATACCGTCGCTTCCTCTCCTCGCGTGAGGGGCAACAGGATTTCGCGGCGTACCGTGCACAGTTGGAAAGCAAGGCGAAGATCGAGAAGTTCTAATCTCGAAACGCGCAAACAAAGAAGGCCGCTCATTGAGCGGCCTTTTTTTTGGATGGCGGTGGGCCAGTTACGTACCTGCGTCAGGGTAAGTCATGACTCGTATTCACTCACGAGACTCTGACCATCCAAGCATGCTGTCCAGCACTGGACAAAGCCGTTGTCCCCATGGCGTAAGGCGATAATCAACCTGAGGGGGTTTGAAGTCGTGGAGGGTTCGAATGACCAACCCATCGCTTTCCAGGCTACGTAATTGTTGAGCGAGCATTTTTTGCGATATGCCTGTCACTCGGCGTTCGAGATCTGAAAAGCGCTGAATCTTCCCGTCGAACAGGTGGAACAAAATCACCAGTTTCCACCTGCCGCGCAACAGCGCGAGTACGCTGTTGACGTCTTCGGCAGCAGAGTCCGGTGTATACAACGTTCGATGGCTCATTGCTGTCACTTACTTTTTCGTGCGTTCTTGTGGGGTTACCCCTTGGCGATGATCATGAGTGTCTCGTCATTTGATAATGAGGCATCTCGATGAATATCACTCGGTACCCGGTCATTGAAGCATATTTTGCCAGCGAAGCAGGCACAGCCGTGGACGTGCTGGAGGACCTGTTCACCCATGACGCCCGCGTCACTGATGAGGGAGTGACGGTCTGCGGGATTGAAGCGATCAAGGCGTGGAAGCGAGCGGCGAAACACAAATATCAATATACCGTCGAGCCTGTCGAGAGCCTGGAAAGCGATGGACTGGTTATCGTGAAGGTAAGGCTTAGCGGAACATTTCCTGGAAGCCCTGCCGTGGTGAGGTTCAGCTTCGCAGTGACTGACGGACTGATCAGTGCACTGGAAATCGGTTAATGATCACAGCAGAGGTTCCAGCGATATCGCGGATCAGCGAAAGGGCATTTTCATAGCTGATGTGGAGTTTCATCCATTTTTGCCAAAGCGTGAAAGGGCAAGGCGAAGCAGTCGGATAATTCAGGACAACAAAAAGGCCGCTCATTGAGCGGCCTTCTTTTTAAGTCCGGGAAAGTGCCGCTCGCGAGGAGCGGCGTTTACCGTATTACTCGTCCATGCTGCCCATCGCGGTGGTGTTGAAGCCGCCGTCGACGTACATGATTTCACCGCTGATGCCCGACGCCAGGTCGGAGCACAGGAACGCGCCGGCGTTGCCGACTTCGTCGATGGTGACGTTGCGGCGCAGAGGGGTCTGCGCTTCGTTGGCAGCCAGCATCTTGCGGAAGTTCTTGATGCCTGACGCGGCCAGAGTGCGGATCGGGCCGGCCGATACAGCATTGACGCGAGTACCTTCCGGGCCGAGGCTGCCGGCCAGGTAACGAACGCCGGCTTCCAGGCTGGCCTTGGCCATGCCCATGACGTTGTAGTTGGGCATAGTGCGCTCTGCGCCCAGGTACGACAGGGTCAGCAGGCTGCCGTTACGGCCTTTCATCATCTCGCGACCGGCCTTGGCCAGGGCCACGAAGCTGTAGGCGCTGATGTCATGAGCGATGCGGAAACCTTCGCGCGTGGTGGCTTCGGTGAAGTCGCCATCGAGCTGGTCGCCAGGCGCGAAGCCCACCGAGTGAACGATCACGTCCAGGCCGTCCCACTTCTTGCTCAGCTCTTCGAAGACCTTGTTGATCTCTTCGTCGCTGGCCACGTCGCAAGGGAAGCACAGCTCAGGGCCCGAGCCCCAGCCTGCGGCGAACTCTTCGACACGACCCTTGAGTTTGTCGTTCTGGTAGGTGAAGGCAAGCTCTGCGCCTTCACGATGCATGGCGGCGGCAATACCGGATGCGATGGACAGTTTACTGGCGACACCGACGATCAGGACGCGCTTACCGGCGAGAAAACCCATGTGTTGTTCCTCTTCAGGTTAATCGACAGCTACCGGCGCCAAGAAGGCGGCCTCCAGCAGCTGCTGTGTATAAGGATGTTGCGGTGCGGCGAAGATATCCTGCGCTGCACCCTGTTCGACCACTTGGCCTTGCTTGACCACCATCAACTGGTGGCTCAGCGCTTTGACGACAGCCAGGTCATGGCTGATGAACAAATACGTCAGGTTGTACTTGGTTTGCAGTGAGCGAAGCAGCTCGACGACCTGACGCTGTACGGTCCGGTCGAGGGCCGAGGTCGGCTCGTCCAGCAAAATCAGCGCCGGCTTCAAGACCAGCGCACGTGCAATGGCGATCCGCTGGCGTTGGCCACCGGAGAACTCGTGAGGGTAGCGGTGCCGGGTATCCGGGTCCAGACCAACCTCCCTGAGTGCTTCGATGATCGCCGTCTGCTGTTCGGCGGGCGTACCCATGCCGTGGATTCGCAAGCCTTCGCCAACGATTTCAGCCACTGACATGCGCGGGCTCAAACTGCCAAACGGGTCCTGGAAAACCACTTGCATCTGCCTGCGCAGCGGACGGATCTGCTGTTGCGACAGGGATTCTAGCGCGTTGCCCTTGAACCGTATGGTGCCCTGACTGCCGATCAGTCGAAGAATCGCCAGGCCCAGCGTCGATTTGCCCGACCCGCTTTCACCCACAATACCCAGTGTTTGCCCTTGCGGCAGGCTGAAACGTATGCCGTCCACCGCTTTGACGTGGTCGACGGTGCGCTTGAGCAGGCCTTTTTTGATCGGGAACCAGACTTTCAGGTCCTCGATTTCAAGCAGCGGAGCACCTGCGGGGTTGGTCGAAGGACCGCCGCTGGGCTCGGCGCTGAGCAGCACTTTGGTGTAAGGATGTTGCGGCGAACGGAACAATTCTTCGCACGATGCCTGTTCGACGATGCAACCGCGCTGCATGACACATACTCGGTTGGCTATTTGCCTTACGACGTTCAGATCGTGGCTGATAAGCAGCAGTGCCATACCCAGGCGAGCCTGCAACTGCTTGAGCAATTCGAGGATCTTCAACTGTACCGTCACATCCAGCGCGGTGGTCGGTTCATCGGCAATCAGCAGCTCGGGTTCGTTGGCCAGGGCCATGGCGATCATCACGCGCTGACGCTGGCCACCTGACAGCTCGTGTGGCAGCGCTTTGAGGCGCTTGTGTGGCTCAGGGATGCCAACCAGTTCAAGCAGCTCCAGCGTGCGCTCGGTGGCCGCCTTGCCGGTCAGGCCCTTGTGCAGGCCCAGTACCTCGTTGATCTGTTTTTCCACCGAATGCAGCGGATTGAGCGAGGTCATCGGCTCCTGGAAGATCATGGCGATCCGGTTGCCACGGATCGTGCGCAGTTTTTTCTCTTCCACTTTCAGCAGGTCCTCACCCGCGTAGTGAATCGTGCCGCTCGGGTGGCTGGCGATGGGGTAGGGCAGCAGGCGCAGGATCGAGTGCGCGGTGACGGACTTGCCCGAACCGCTTTCGCCGACCAGCGCAAGCGTTTCACCGCGACGAATATCGAAGCTGATGTTCTCGACCACGCGTTGCCGCGAGTCGCCCGTCACGAACTCGACCGCCAGATCGCGGATTTCGATCAGATTGTCATTGTTCATCTTATTTCCTTGGGTCGAAAGCATCGCGGGCGGATTCGCCGATGAACACCAGCAGGCTCAGCATGATGGCCAGCACAGCGAAGGCGCTGATGCCCAGCCAGGGTGCCTGCAGGTTGGATTTGCCCTGCGCTACCAGCTCGCCCAGTGACGGTGAGCCGGCGGGCAGGCCGAAGCCCAGAAAGTCCAGCGCCGTCAGGGTGCCGATGGCCCCGGTGAGAATGAACGGCAGGAAGGTCATGGTCGACACCATGGCGTTGGGCAGGATATGGCGGAACATGATCGCGCCGTTCTCCATGCCCAGCGCCCGCGCGGCCCTTACGTATTCCAGGTTGCGGCCACGCAGGAACTCGGCGCGTACCACGTCCACCAGGCTCATCCAGGAAAACAGCAGCATGATGCCCAGCAACCACCAGAAGTTGGGCTGTACGAAGCTGGCGAGGATGATCAGCAGATACAGTACCGGCAGGCCCGACCAGACCTCGAGGAAGCGCTGGCCCAGCAGGTCGACCCAGCCGCCATAGAAGCCCTGCAAGGCACCGGCGATGACGCCGATGATCGAGCTGAGGATGGTCAGGGTCAGGGCGAACAGTACCGAAATCCTGAAACCGTAGATCACCCGTGCCAGTACGTCTCGGCCCTGATCATCGGTGCCCAGCAGGTTCTCCCGTGAAGGTGGCGCCGGGGCAGGGACTTTCAGGTCGTAGTTGATGCTCTGGTAGCTGAACGGGATGGGCGCCCACAGGGTCCAGCCATCCTTCGCGGCGAGCAGTTCCTTGATATACGGGCTCTTGTAGTTGGCTTCCAGCGGGAATTCACCGCCAAAGGTGGTTTCCGGGTAACGCTCGAATACCGGGAAGTACCAGCTGCCGTCATAACGCACGGCCAGCGGTTTGTCGTTGGCGATCAGTTCGGCGCCCAGGCTCAGGCCAAACAGAATCAGGAACAGCCACAATGACCACCAGCCACGCCTGTTGGCCTTGAAGCGTTCGAAGCGACGGCGATTGAGAGGAGACAGCTTCATATCAATGCTTCCTGCTTTCGAAGTCGATGCGCGGGTCCACGAGGGTGTAGGTGATATCACCGATCAGCTTCACCACCAGCCCCAGCAGGGTGAAGATGAACAGCGTGCCGAACACCACCGGATAGTCGCGGTTGATCGCGGCTTCAAAGCTCATCAGGCCCAGGCCGTCCAGCGAAAAGATCACTTCCACCAGCAGCGAGCCGGTGAAGAAGATGCCGATGAACGCCGACGGGAAGCCGGCGATGACCAGCAGCATGGCGTTGCGAAACACATGGCCGTAGAGCACCTTGTGGTTGCTCAGGCCCTTGGCTTTGGCCGTGGTCACGTATTGCTTGCTGATTTCGTCGAGAAAGCTGTTCTTGGTCAGCAGCGTCATGGTGGCAAAGTTGCCGATCACCAGCGCGGTGACCGGCAATACCAGATGCCAGAAGTAATCGAATACCTTGCCCAGCGTGCTCAGTTCGTCGTAGTTGTTGGAGGTCAGCCCACGCAGCGGGAACCAGTTGAAGTAACTGCCCCCGGCAAACACCACGATCAGCAGAATGGCGAACAGAAACGCCGGGATGGCATAGCCGACAATGATCGCCGAACTGGTCCATACGTCGAACTGGCTGCCGTGGCGGGTGGCCTTGGCAATCCCCAGCGGGATCGACACCAGGTACATGATCAGGGTGCTCCACAACCCGAGGGAAATGGACACCGGCATCTTCTCGACAATCAGGTCGATGACCTTGGCATCACGAAAGAAGCTGTCGCCGAAATCCAGCGTGGCGTAGTTCTTGATCATGATCCACAGACGTTCCGGCGCCGACTTGTCGAAACCGTACATGCGTTCGATTTCCTTGATCAGTGCCGGGTCCAGGCCTTGCGCGCCGCGGTAGTTGGAGCCTGCCACCGATACTTCGGCGCCGCCTCCGGCAATCCGGCTGGTGGCGCCATCGAAGCCTTCGATCTTGGCGATCATCTGTTCGACCGGGCCACCGGGGGCGGCCTGAATGATGACGAAGTTGATGATCAGGATGCCCAGCAGGGTAGGGATGATCAGCAGCAGCCGTCGCAGAATATAAGCCAGCATGTTTATTGCTCCGCGTTCGCAGGCTTGGCCTGATCAGGGGCTGACGGGGTCGCGGTCACCGGTTTGACATCCGGCTTGGCCCACCAGGTCATCAGGCCGATATCGGAAAGCGCTTCGGCCTTGGGATGGTCGAGGTGATTCCAGTAAGCCACCCGCCAGGTCTTGATGTGCCAGTTCGGGACGACGTAAAAGCCCCACAGCAGCACGCGGTCCAGCGCCTTGGTATGGGTGATCAGGCTTTGCCGTGAGTCGGCGTTGATCAGGCCGTTGACGAGAGAGTCCACCGCAGGGTCCTTGAGGCCCATGAAGTTGCGGCTGCCCGGGTTGTCGGCGCTGGAGGAGTCGAAGTACACGCGCTGTTCGTTACCGGGCGAGCTGGACTGCGGATAGCCCGTGACGATCATGTCGTAGTCCCGCGAGCGCAGGCGGTTGATGTATTGCGACACGTCGGCCCGGCGGATCACCAGTTCAATACCCAGGTCACTCAGGTTGCGCTTGTAAGGCAGCAGAATGCGCTCGAACTCGGTCTGGGCGATCAGAAACTCCAGTTTTACCGGGTTGCCCTGCGCGTCGACCATCTTGTCGTCGACGATCTTCCAGCCCGCTTCCTGCAACAGCTGGAATGCCCGACGTTGTTGTGGGCGAATCATGCCGCTGCCGTCGTTAACCGGTAACTGAAAAGCCTCGGTGAATACCCGATCCGGAATCTTGCCGCGCAGCGGTTCGAGGATTTTCAGTTCCTCGGCAGAGGGCAGGCCGCTTGAGGCCATTTCCGAGTTGTCGAAATAACTTTTGGTACGGCTGTAGGCACCGTTGAAAAGCTGTTTGTTGGTCCACTCGAAATCCAGCAGCAAGGTCAGCGCTTCGCGCACCCGCGCGTCCTGGAATACCGGTTTGCGCAAGTTGAAAACGAACCCCTGCATACCGGTCGGGTTACCGTTGGGCAGCTCTTCCTTGACCAGCCTGCCATCGCGAACTGCCGGGGTGTTGTAGGCGGTCGCCCAGTTCTTGGCGCTGGTCTCTATCCAGTAGTCGAACTGCCCGGCCTTGCCGGCCTCCAGCGCTACTGTGTTGTCGCGGTAGTAGTCGGTGGTCAGTACATCGAAGTTGTAGAAACCCTTGTTGATCGGCAAATCCTTTGCCCAGTAATCCTTGACCCGCTCATAACTCACCGAGCGCCCGGCTTTTACATCGACCACCTTGTACGGCCCGCTGCCCAGCGGGAAGTCCAGGTTGCCTTTGCTGAAGTCGCGGTCGGCCCAGAAGTGCTTGGGCAGCACGGGCAACTGGCCAAGAATCAGCGGCATTTCGCGGCTGCCCTTGTGCTTGAATTTGAACAGCACCCGCAGCGGGTCTTCGACGACGACCTGATCGACGTCGGCGTAGTAGCCCTTGTACATGGGCGAGCCGTGTTCCATCAGGGTCTTGAAGCTGAATTCCACATCTTCGGCGCGGATCGGGTGGCCGTCATGGAAGCGTGCTTCAGGCCGCAGGTAGAAGCGCACCCAGCTGTTGTCCGGCGCTTTCTCGATTTTGCCGGCAACCAGCCCGTATTCACTGAAGGGTTCGTCCAGGCTAGCGCGGGCCAGGGTGTCGTAGATCAGACCAATGTCGTCTGCCGGTACGCCCTTGTTGATGAACGGGTTGAGACTGTCGAAACCGCCGAAGCCTGCCTGGCGCAGCGTGCCGCCCTTGGGGGCATCCGGGTTCACGTAGTCGAAATGCTTGAAATCAGCCGGGTATTTCGGCGCTTCGTCGTACAGCGTCACGCCATGCTGAGGCGCAGCCTGTACCGTGCAGGCGAGGCTGGCCAGCAGCAGGCCGGCTGCCTGCGAGCGCAGGGAGTGCAGAGGGTTCATCGGGGCTTCTCCAGAGTCTTGAGCCACCACGCACGCAGCCCCAGGGTATAGGGCGGGGTAGTGACCATGGCGAATCGGTTGCGATAGGCAAGCCGATGATTGTTCAGATACCAGTTGGGAATGCTGTAGTGCTGAGACAGCAGTACGCGGTCCAGCGCCCGCGCCGCGGCGACCTGATCGTCGCGGGTCTGCGCGGCCAGCAGTTTGTTCAGCAGGGCATCGACCACGGGGTTGGCGATACCCGCGTAGTTCTTGCTGCCGTTGATCGCGGCCTGACTGGAATGGAAGTATTGCCACTGCTCCAGACCGGGGCTCAGGGTCTGTTGCAGGGTCATCAGAATCATGTCGAAATCGAAACGGTCCAGGCGTTGCTTGTATTGGGCGCGGTCGACGGTACGCAGTCCTGCATTGATTCCCAGGCGGCGCAGGTCTTCGATGTAGGGTTGCAGAATGCGTTCCAGGTTGGGATTGACCAGCAGGATCTCGAAGCGCAAAGGTTGCTTGTCGGCATTGAGCAAACCCTTGTCCGAGAGCGTCCAGCCTGCCTCGGCAAGCAGCTTCAGGGCCTTGCGCAAGGTCTCGCGCGGGATCCCGCCGCCATCGGTTTTCGACGGGGCGAACGGCTGGGTGAACAGGCTGGCAGGCAACTGATCACGGTAGGGCGCCAGGAGCAGCCATTCAGCCCCGGTCGGCAGGCCCGTCGCGGAAAATTCGCTGTTGGGGTAGTAACTGGTCGAGCGGTCATAGGCGTCGCTGAACAGCGTGCGGTTGGTCCATTCGAAATTGAACAGCAGCCCCAGGGCTTCGCGCACGCGGATGTCGGCGAAGGCGGCGCGCCGCGTGTTCATGAACAGGCCCTGGGTCTGGGTCGGTATGCGGTGCGGAATCTGCGCCTTGATCACCTGACCGTTGGCGACTGCAGGGAAGTCATAGCCATTGGCCCAGTTCTTGGCCTGATGCTCGATGTAGATGTCGAATTCACCCGCCTTGAACGCTTCGAACGCCACGTCGCTGTCGCGGTAGAACTCGACCTCGACGCGGTCGAAATTGTATTTGCCGCGGTTGACCGGCAAGTCCTTGCCCCAGTAATCCTTGACCCGCTCGAACACCAGTTGCCGACCCGGCTGCACGCGGGTGATGCGGTAGGGACCACTGCCCAGCGGCGGCTCGAAGGTGGTCGCCTTGAAATCCCTGTCTTTCCAGTAATGCTGCGGCAACACTGGCAGTTCGCCCAGGCGCAGGATCAGCAGCGGGTTGCCGGAGCGCTTGAAGACAAAGCGGATGCGATGACGATTGAGGATGTCGACGCGCTGCACTTCCTGCAGGGCGGTGCGGTATTGAGGGTGACCGTCCTTGAGCAGTGTCCGGTAGGAAAACGCCACGTCGTAGGCGGTGATGGGCTTGCCGTCATGGAAGCGCGCCTGTGGGCGCAGGTTGAACACCACCCAGCTGCGGTCCTCGCTGTATTCCACGGACTGGGCGATCAGCCCGTAACTGGAGGTCGGTTCATCGCCGGACGGGTCGTACTGGCCCGTGCCGACCATCAGCGGTTCATTCAGCTCGTTGACGCCATATTGCAGGAAGTTGCCGGTCGAGACCGGGCTGCTGCCCTTGAATGTGTAGGGGTTGAGCGTGTCGAACGTGCCGAAGGCCATCATTCTCAGGGTGCCACCTTTCGGCGCCTCGGGATTGACCCAGTCGAAATGAGTGAAGCTGGCCGGGTACTTGAGAACACCAAACTGCGCGTAACCATGACTTTCAGTGATGGCTGCGTTGGCGCAGAAGCTCAAGGCCAGGCTGAGGGTTAGCAGGAAGGGACGTATCACGATCCAGGCGGCTTGGGCTTTCGGGTCGCTAACAGTAACAGCTTGTTCCAGCTGGAAAAAGACTGCAGGTGATGGCGTCGCCGGGGCTGCATCGGCCACCCGCCCCAAGGTTATCGAAGGGCAAGTGGCCGAGCTCATCAATGTGGCAGGTAAACGGTCAGGGTCTGGCCGGGTTTGAGGGCCTGCCCGCTACGTGGATTCCAGCGCTTGAGATGTTGCATCTCGACGTTGAAGCGCTTGGCGACCAGGTACATCGAGTCACCTTTCTGGATCTTGTACTGCATGGATTTCTTTTCGCCATCCTTGGCGCTGGTGCTGGCGACCGCCTTGCTGGCGGCTTTACCGGCAGGTTTGCTGGTGTCCTGCATGACCAGCGTCTGGCCGACCTTGAGCTTCTTGCCGGTCAGCTTGTTCCAGCGTTGCAAGTCTTCGACGTCAACCTTGTTGGCTTGCGCGATGTTGGTCAGGTTGTCACCGCTGCGCACTTTGTAGCTGCGGGTACGTGACGGCTTGTCGTTGCTGGCCAGCGCTTCGAACACAGGCTGTGAATTCTGCATGCCCGGCTTGACCGGTATGCTCAGCGACTGACCGACCTTCAGGCGGTTGCCGGACAGCTTGTTATTGCCCTTGAGCGAGCTGACCGTGACCTGATAACGACTTGCCAGGCTTTCCAGAGTGTCGCCCTTGCGCACCCGGTAAGGCTGCCAGGCGACGAGTTCTTCCTGTTTCATGGTCAGCAGGCTGGCCGTCAGCAGTTGCGCCTTGGAGGTGGGCACCAGCAGGTGCTGGGGGCCATCGACGGTCAGGCGCTTCTTGTAGGCGGGGTTGAGCTGGATAAGCTCGTCTTCGTCGATGTCGGCGGCGCTGGCCACTTTGGACAGGTCGACACGCTTGTTGAGCTCGACGACTTCGAAATAGGGCTGGTTGGCGATCGGGTTCAGATTGACGCCATAAGCTTCCGGCGACAATACAACCTGAGACAGGGCCAGCAGCTTGGGCACGTAATCGCGGGTTTCCTGCGGCAGCGGCAGGTTCCAGTAGTCGGTCGGCAGGTTGAGCTTGTCATTGCGCTCGATGGCGCGGCTCACCGTACCTTCGCCGGCATTGTAGGCTGCCAGGGCCAGCAGCCAGTCACCGTTGAACATGTCGTGCAGGCGGGTCAGGTAATCCAGTGCCGCAACAGTCGAGGCCTGGATGTCGCGACGTCCGTCATAAAAGCTGGTCTGGCGCAGGTTGAAGTAACGCCCGGTCGACGGGATGAACTGCCAGAGGCCGACCGCCTGGCTGCGTGAAACGGCCATCGGGTTGTAGGCGCTTTCGATAACCGGAAGCAGGGCCAGTTCCAGCGGCATGTTGCGTTCTTCAAGGCGCTCGACGATGTAGTGCATGTACAGGCTGCCGCGCTCGCCAGCGTTTTCCAGAAAGGAAGGGTTGTTGGCGAACCACAGGCGCTGTTGATCGATGCGGGGGTTCTGATCGTTGCCTTGTTGCAGTTGAAAGCCCTGACGCATGCGCTCCCAGACATCCTGTGGAGGTGCGAGAGGGGTGGCAGGCTTGTGTGACAGAAAAATCGGTTTTTGCTTGATTCCGGCGGCCAGGTTAGGCGCGCGATGATTGCTGGCCGGGTCGACGCTGGCGGTGCTCTGGCAACCGGCCAGAAGGGCACTCGCGGTGACGGCCATGGCCTGAGCCAACCGAGTCAATGCGTCCGAATGTGAAGGCTTGCTGGTAGATGACGACATTGTTCGGGGGGTACATCCAGACGAAAATGTCGGGCGATTCTAGGAAGCAGCCTGCCGTCGGTCAACCTTTCAGAATTTTATTGCGGTTTTAGGGTCGGGTCAGAACTTATCTTTCCATGCCCTCAGGCTTGCAAAGACCGCACTCTGCGAGGTGTTTTGCGCGTCGCTCCGTTCGTCCGCTTTTTCTTTAACGGATGTTTCCCCGGTACGCAGGAAGGGGTTGGTGCGTTTTTCCAGTGCCATATTCGAAGGAAGACTGATGCGATTTTCGCTGCGCCAGCGCGTCACTTCGGCCAGGCGTTCGGCAATATCGACATTGGCGGGCTCGACGGCCTGGGCAAAGCGCAGGTTGCTCAGCGTGTATTCGTGAGCGCAGTAGATCAGTGTGCTGTCCGGCAGTTTGGCCAGGCGGCCGAGAGAATCGTGCATCTGTTGTGGCGTGCCCTCGAACAGCCGTCCACAGCCGGCGGCAAACAGCGTGTCGCCGCTGAACAGCAGGGACGTCGTGGCGTCCTCATGATAAAACGCGATATGCCCCAGCGTGTGGCCTGGAACCGCATGCACCACAAATTCCAGGCCCAGCACGGTCAGCCGGTCATTGTCGACCAGCGCGATATCGCGCGCCGGTATGGTCTCGGCCGCTGGGCCCAGCACCCGCGCCGCGGTCGACTGCTGGAGTTCCGCAACACCGCCCACATGATCATTGTGGTGGTGCGTGATCAGGATATCGGTCAGCCGGTAGTCGGGATTCTGCGCCAGCCAGCCCAGCACCGGCTTCGCGTCGCCCGGATCGACGACAGCGCACTGCTGGCTCGAAAGGTCTTGTAACAACCATATGTAGTTGTCATTGAAAGCAGGAAGGGCGTGGATCTGTATCATGGCGCAGTTCGCATAGCGGCGGACAATGGTGCATCTTAGAGTCTGTTGCCGCTGTATGCGAGCACCTCTGGAGGAGAACTCATGACCGATGAAGCGTTCGCTCAGGCTGATCCTGAGTGGCTTGCATTGATCCGCGCTGCCCGCGAATGGCTTTCCGGGCCGCTCGGGCAGCTTCTGCTCGAAGAGGAGCGGCGCATTCTCGACGAAGAACTGGGGCGGTATTTCGGTGGCTATCTGGTGCATTACGGCCCGTCGGCGCAAAGCCCGCCGGTGGCTCCCCAGGTGCAGCGCAATGTACGCCTTGGTGCGCCATTGCCGGGTGTCGAGATCGTCTGTGAAGAACAGGCGTGGCCATTGAGTGAGCACGCGGCCGATGTCGTGGTACTGCAACACGGCCTGGATTTCTGCCTGTCGCCCCACGGCCTGCTGCGCGAAGCGGCCAGCAGCGTGCGACCGGGCGGGCACTTGCTGATTATCGGTATCAACCCCTGGAGCACCTGGGGCATACGCCATGTATTCGCCCGGGATGCGCTGCGCAAGGCACGCTGCATTTCATCCTCGCGGGTCGCTGACTGGCTGAATCTGCTGGGCTTCGCGCTGGAGAAACGACGCTTCGGATGCTATCGTCCGCCCCTTGCTTCAGCAGCATGGCAGTCGCGTCTTGCAGGGCTTGAACGCCTTGGTGAGGGACGTCAGAGCCCCGGTGGCGGCTTCTATGTACTGGTGGCGCGCAAACTGGTGGTAGGCCTCAGGCCTTTGCGCCAAGTGCGCCGTGACCCGATCGGCAAGCTGATTCCCATGCCGATGGCCAAGGTCAGCCGCAATACTCAGGATCAGGCTTGAGCAATGCCATGCCGCAAATGAAGCCCATCATTCTGGAAAGGTCGTAATGAGCGATAGCGTTGAACTCTTCACCGACGGTGCCTGCAAGGGTAATCCTGGCCCGGGCGGGTGGGGAGCCCTGCTGGTGTGCAAGGGCGTCGAAAAAGAGTTGTGGGGTGGCGAAGCCAATACCACCAACAACCGGATGGAACTGACCGGTGCGATTCGCGGGCTTGAAGAACTCAGGCGCCCCTGCGAAGTGACGCTGGTGACCGACTCTCAGTACGTGATGAAAGGCATTACCGAGTGGATGGTCAACTGGAAGAAGCGCGGCTGGAAAACCGCTGCCAAGGAGCCGGTCAAAAATGCCGACCTGTGGCAGCTTCTGGATGAACAGGTCAGTCGCCACACGGTGAAATGGCAGTGGGTGCGTGGGCACATCGGCCACCCTGGCAACGAGCGTGCCGACCAGCTCGCCAACCGTGGCGTCGACGAAGTGCGCGGCATCCGGCACGGCTAGACGCGCACGGGCTCGCAACGGCCGCTGCGTGCTAGAATCGCGGCCTGTACATGAGGCAACAGTCAATGGCATTGCAAAACCTGGATAACAGATCGATCGTCCTCGATACCGAAACCACCGGTATGCCGGTGACGGATGGTCACCGCATCATCGAGATCGGTTGTGTCGAGTTGATCGGTCGCCGCCTGACCGGGCGGCATTTTCACGTTTACCTGCAACCCGATCGCGAAAGTGACGAAGGCGCGATCGGTGTTCACGGTATCACCAACGAATTTCTGGTCGGCAAGCCGCGGTTTGCCGAAGTCGCCGATGAATTCTTCGAGTTCATCAAGGGCGCGCAGCTGATCATTCACAACGCAGCGTTCGACGTTGGCTTCATCAACAACGAATTTGCCTTGATGGGTTCGCAGGACAGGGCTGATATCACCCAGCACTGTTCGATTCTCGATACCCTGATGATGGCGCGAGAGCGCCACCCGGGTCAGCGCAACAGCCTGGATGCACTGTGCAAGCGCTATGGCGTCGACAACTCGGGCCGTGAGTTGCACGGCGCATTGCTCGACTCCGAGATTCTGGCCGACGTCTACCTGGCGATGACCGGCGGGCAGACCAGCCTGTCGCTGGCCGGCAATGCTTCCGACGGCAATGGTTCGGGCGAAGGCTCCGGCAACCGTGGCAGCGAAATTCGCCGCCTGCCGGCCGATCGCAAGCCTTGCCGCATCATTCGCGCTTCTGAAAGTGAACTGGCCGAGCACGAAGTGCGTATGAGCACCATCGCCAAGGCTTGCGGTGCTCCTCCGCTCTGGGTACAGATGCTGGAAGCCGGAGCACAGGCATCTTCCTGACAGCAAGCGGCAAAGGTGAACTGAACGTGGCACATCCTGCTTTGAGCATTCGGGTTGCAGACGAATGCTTCGAGGACTACATCCTCAATAGCGAATTCACGTTTACAGTGCTTGGCTACGCCCAACCGCGCATCGGCGAGCCCGTGGATTCATGGCCGGTCGAGTTGGTCGAGCCGTACAGCAAGAATTACGGCATCGACTCTCAGGAGTTCGCCGATCATCGTGACGCCGCCACCAGTTCGGTGATGGTTGCCTGGCTGGATGACCACCCCGTCGGCCATATCGTGATGAGCACTCACTGGAGCGGCTTCGCCTACATCGATGAACTGGCGGTAGACGAGTCGGCGCGCCGTCATGGCGTCGCACGTTCATTGCTCGACGCCGCACAATTCTGGACTCGCAAGCGCGATCTGCCGGGCATCGTTCTGGAAACCCAGAACAATAATCTGGGAGCCTGCAGGCTGTACGAGAGTTGCGGGTACGTGGTCGGCGGGGTGGATCACATGCGCTATCGCGGCATCGATCCGAGCACTCGTGAAACGGCGATTTTCTGGTATCTGATCTTTTCGGATTAACAGCTTCCCGCCGGCCGTGCAGCCAAAGCGGGAATGCTGCCGGTATTACGTGGGGGTGCGGGTAATTTTTATGCCCGATTGCACCAGCTCGAAGTCCTCACCACCCAGATGCTTGACCCGGTCGCCGATTGCCAGCCTGTAGGTGATCACCGGTTGCCCGCTCTGCGCCTCATCCGGCTGCGATTCCTGGAACTCATGAACCGGATAAACGCGACCTTCGGCGTCCCTGGCATGAAATTGTCCGACGAGAACTGAAGCCATTTGCTCTGTAACCTCTGAAACTGAATATAACTGCTGGTTTACGAATCCATCGAGGCTAGTAGACCACTGATCTATAGGTGAGTTTGCCTTTGAGGGAAAAAATAATCCCTGCTGTTCCAGCACGTAGGGAATTGACCGGCGCAAAGGTCGTCTAAACCGGGCTTCTGTTCTATACCTAACCTTCCCTTGAATCAGATGACGGATATTTTCATGAGCCAGGTTCATACCATTGCCGTATTGGTCGGCAGTCTGCGAAAAGACTCCATCAACCGCAAGATCGCGCTTGCTCTGGCAGAACTGGCACCTGCCAGCCTGAAACTGAATATCGTCGAGATTGGTGACTTGCCGTTGTACAACGAGGACATCGACGGCGATTCACCGCCGCCTGCATACACTACCTTTCGCGAGCAGCTGGGCGCTGCCGACGGCGTGCTGTTTGTCACCCCGGAATACAACCGCTCGGTGCCGGGTGCCCTGAAGAACGCCATTGATGTGGGCTCGCGTCCCTATGGCAAAAGTGCCTTCAGCGGCAAGCCGGGCGCAGTGATCAGTGCCTCGCCGGGTGCTGTCGGTGGCTTTGGTGCCAACCATCACCTGCGCCAGTCGCTGGTATTTCTAGACGTGCTGTGTCTCCAGCAGCCCGAAGCCTACCTGGGCGGTGCCGGGAGCTTTTTCGACGAGTCCGGCGCATTGTCCGATAAAACCAGGCCTTTCCTGCAGAAGTTCATCGATGCCTTTGCCGCCTGGGTCGAAAAGAACGGCAAAGTCTCCGCCAACTGACGCTGACGCTGACGAAGCGCGTCTGCGGATAAATTGCTTTATCTAACGCAGGCGCTTCGCGCTACCTCAATAAGCTGTTTCCTTTTTTCCTCTGCCATGCGCTCACGCGCAATGCGCTACGAGGAGTTATCCAAGGGAAACAGTACATGCCAGCAGCACTGCCGTATTTCTTCAGTGAGGCTCTGCGGAGCAGATTTACACAGGACATCCAGTACGCAACGGATGAGGCTCGAATTACCAGCGACGAAGGACGGTGGCTAAGGTCACTGGTCGCTACAGACACTTCAGCAGATTCCGGCACAACCTCCCCGAGAGTCGACAGGCTGACAATTGAAGACGGCTCCGCAGGCAATGCCGAGCTGGCCGGAGCATTGTTCATCAGTGATCCCGATAACGCTGACGCTCCTGTTTTTCTGAGTACATTGGCGTTCGGTATCGAGCGATTTGCTAGCCGTAGTTTGCTACTCGCCGGATTGCAGCAGCGGTTGGCCGAGGTCAGCGACATGTCGATTGTCGAAGCCGATCGTGTCGAAGAGGCGTTGTTCGAAGCGCGCAGTCTTGCGGTGATACGCCAGCAAGCCCGGTACCTGGAAGACCTGTGGACACTGTTACAGGACTTGCCTGATCTGTATTCAGCCTGTGGCAAGGCTTTGCAGGCGGTTCTGTTGGCGCGTGGGTTGGGAGACGGCATCGACGTCTTCACTCAGATCGTGCAGATCCTGGAAATGTCCCCTGCTGCCGATCCGGGACTGCCATCGGTCGTGGGCACCCAATACCTGATCGATGCCGCTGTGCAGGTCTTCATCGGCGAGTTGATTCCGACAGGTCTGACGCGGCAGTTTCTGGATGCCAGGGGGGATATCCTGTCCCAGGCCCAGTCAACGCTCTTCGAGCAAGCATTGTCTGACTCGGTTTCCGCAGTCAGCGCTGCCTACGAGCAATTGCTGGTTGACTACTGGACGTCCCTAAGGCCCGACGGCCGGACCGTGAAGGACTTCGCCACTCGCGCCTTGGCAGAGTGCTTTCGTCAGCACCTGCTGTCGAGCCGGGCACATGGCGCGATGACGGACGCGGAGTACCGCCATTTGCTCACCCTGTTGCCTTCATCCCCTGAAGCGATCGATGCACAATCGATCAGGGTCCGACGGTTGTCGGTGTCTGTGGCGGGGCAGGAGCCGGTCAAGCTGGTCGGTGTGGCCCTGATCGAGTTCCCGGCGGACGAACTGGCGGGTGTATACCTTTATTCCTCGTTATCGGGTTTGCTGCGCTTCAGCGATTCGGCCAACGCCATCGAGCACGTCCTGAGCGACCCTTCACGTAACGGAATGCTGTTTTATTCTTCGCTGGACGATCATGTTTCCATTCGGATGCAAGGACCCGTGGAGGTGCGTCAGGATACGCTCGCCACAGAGTTTTTCAGTGATTTCGTCGGGTCGCTCATCGCCCTGCAAAAGCGCAATCTGCGTTACGCGCTGGCGTTGCCGGCGATCGATGCGGCAAAAATTCCCGTCCGGGTTGATGATGCGCTGGATATTCGGGGGCTGCTGGACGGCCGATTGCTGAATCTGCACGACTCAGGACGCTGGCGCTCGGAACGTCTGACCTTTGATCAGGCCTGGGGTGCCTCTGTGCAAACCACCAGTGTGCAGCCGAGCCTCATTCCCGAGCCGTCCTATAACTGGGTCAGCAAACTGAAAAAGCTCGACTGGATGCTTGAGCGCGTTGATGCCCTGCATACGGGCGTGGACAGCTGCATGCGTCTTGCGCTGAACCGCTATCTGGCAGTGATTGGCGGCCCGCATCTTGATGCATGGATGCTCTGGGTGTTACCGGATGCCATCGATGCGCCGCCCGTGCGCCTGCTTTCGTTGGCGCTTGACCGCGTTTGCGGTTATGCACCGGCACCGCTGTCAGGCGGCGTGGTTCTTGCCGGGCTGCTGAAGCCGGTTATGGATCAACCGGTGCAACGTTTGCCCTTGGCATTGATCGAGCAGATTCTGTCCTGCGTCCAGCTGGATTTCCCTCGCCGCTTCAACGAGCAGATAAGCGAATTCTATTCACGCTCGATACGTCATCTGGATACCCGATTACGGCCCGACGTGATGTGCGGTCTGATTCGGGAGTACTCGCTGCGTCTGGAACTGCTGGTTGAAAAACGCATCGCTACGCTTCCTGATTCGGTCATCGCGAACGTCCAGCAAGTACTGGACAGACCGTTACCAGCGCTCAGGGCTGCGCTGGGCGAGGCGCGTGTCGATGCTTTTACCGTCTCGGTCGAGTACGACCCGCAATCAGCCGCGATCAAAGTGCCCAATGCATTCGTGATCAATAACAGGTTGCCCGGCAACAAGCCCGCTCTGTGGATAGTGAACAAGGGGCTCATATGTTTCGAAACCCTGCAGGTACTGGAACAGTATGTTGCTGAGCGGTTTACCGGCAAAGAACTGGGATCGCACTTGCCCGGCGTTCTTGCCGAGCCTGACCGGCAGACGTTGCTCGACTATCGTGCCCGGAAGGGTGCTCTCACCCTCAAGGTCGTATTGCAGCGCATCGAAGGGCATTTCATCGAGGCCTTGCAACACGACGAGATAGAGCGTCAGCGGCGCACGATGGCAGAACTTTATCAGCAGGCCGTGACCTGGCGGGTGCCGTCAGAACTGTTTGTCAACCTGTTGGGGGCAGGGGAGCGGGATGACCGAAATCGCCAGAATCTCAGCCATCTGGGGGTCGCCATTCAGTTCATCATCTACAAAGCCATCGTGCCCTCATGGGTCCGCGAAGCGTCCAGGGCCGATCAGGTTATGCTGATTGATGCCCTACGGCGTTTCTATGTGACCTGTGCTGGAAAGAAGGACTTTCTATTTGATATTCCCAGCCTCTACGAATACTCCTGTGAACAACTGAGGCTCAGGTTCCAGACCGATTTCACCGAGCCTCGTCCGGATCCTGAAAACATCCGGGTTACCCTGGAGCATTTTGTTCCCGCTCCAGTCGCGCCGGGGCAGACGCCTCAATCGATACCGGCGGCCACGGACGCAGTCAGTGAAAACCTGGCGGAGTTTGCCATCAACCGTTTCCTGTCCAGGCAGGACGGCGTCATTCTTCTCTCCTCACGAGATGATCAGCCGCTGAACGCGTCGCTGACGCCGGCTTATGTGCGTGAGCTGGTGAAGTCGCTGGACATTGCCGCAGGTTACCGGAGCCTGCTGGACTCGCGGCTGGCCGTGACGGCTGCGGATTATCCGGAGCGACGCAGGCTGTTCGTCGAACAGGTCCCTTCTCTCGATATTCTGCAAGCGTTTGCGCTCCGGCTTAAAAATGAGCTCAGCGAGCAAGCCTACCAAGTGATTGAAAATGTGCTGAGCATGCCTGATGCCATCGCGCGACTTCCTGTCAACGGCTGCAAAGTGGTGCTGAGCCCCTTGCAATTGCTCCCTGCCAAAGAAGGCTGGGAGCCGACTGTCGTACTGAATACGTATCTGATGGGGCCGATGGACAACCAGCCGGGACCGTGGGTGCTTTACGCGCCGCTGCATGAAGATTTCGTTTTCAAGGAATACCCGGATCGGGCCGCGCTGTTGCATGACATACACACCTCTGCGTTTCTTCAACAATACATTCTGGATCGTGTTGATCCCGATGTGCGCAAGCTCTACGACAACGGTGGCTTTATGGAGCCGCACCTGCCTTTCAGTGCAGAGTCTTCGTTTGATTTTCCTTTTGAAACACCTGCACCGGTCACCCTGCAAATCGACCCGTATGAGGGAAACTGTCTGCTGCTGATGTTCAGGGGCGCCCTCGATATCCTGAAATTACAGGTGCAACAGCACAGCGTTACCAATGCCGAACAGCACCGTGCTACGTCCCGCTACCTGTTCACGCTGGGCGCCGAGCAAGTCATGGCGCTCATGCCGGGGAGGGTGGGTGCGTTGATCGGCATTATCCAGGGGCAGACGCTGCTGAATATGTCGGTCATCTCGGCCGGGGATCAGAGCTGGGGCAAGGCTTTTTCGGAGTTCATGGCTGCTCTGAGTGTGATGATTTCTTCTGGACAGGCGCCCTCGGCATTCCCGTCACGGGCGGTTGACGAGGTCAACATGACAGCGGAGGAAGCTGTCCTGTCTGACCCGCTTGTACAGCTGGATGACGACGCCGATGTGCCCGAGTTTTCCTGGAGCAACAGCTCACTGACCCAGCAGATACGAGAGCGGCTGCGCCAATTCGAAGTGCATGATGTTGCCTTGAACACGCTGCAAAGAGATGAGTTGTTGAGTACCTACCACGATCCGCTCCCAAATAGAGAGTATGCAGCCATTGGTGGCAAGATCTACGAATTGAAGTCTGATGCTAACGGCTGGTTCATCGTCTCGGGAACCATGGTAGGGCCCCCGGTCAGTCTTGATGCGGACCAGCAATGGAAGCTTGATATCCAGGGCGGGCTGAGGGGCGGAGGGGGCGCGCTGACGCGTATGGAGGGCAGCCTTGTCGACGACCTGGTTGACGACATAATGGTTGTAAACGCCCGGGGGATGTCCGAGATCCGCCACTCATACCGGGAAATGGCCCTGGCCATCGAGGACGCGCACAAGCAGGCGCAGTACTATCTGGAAAACAGCCTGGCCAACCTGGCGATACCCGTATCCGCCAAAGCAGTCGAACCACGCGCGGAAAAAATCATCGCCGATTTCTTTGGTCAGAAGAATCCGGACGACCGATTGTACGACGTCACTAAAAAGACAATTACCGATATTTATCAGGAATTGATGAACCCTTCGATGTCGCCCATCGACTCTCAGCGTTATGTGGTGGGTATCAACCGCATGGGCAATGAGGCCTCCAGCGCATTCATCTTCGAGGCGGATCCGTTGAGGCGGGTGTTCCTGACTGAACAGTTCTTTCGTGTACCTACTTACCGTTTCAAGCTCAGCGCCATTCGCTCGGGTGAATTCAAGCATGGCCCGCATTATCGCGCCGCCATTCTGATTCACGAGTTATCGCATATGGTGCTCAAGACCGACGACATTGCCTATGTCGACTCTCAGGCCCCGTACGTTGACCTGATCGAGGATACCCCGACGTATCGATTGCGCATCAGGAATGAACTGATTACCCAGCAGCAGAAAACCCTGTCCTACCAGACTGACCGAGACAAGCTGTTCAAACAACTGGATGAAGACACGTGGCGCGATTTGCGGCGAATGGACGGTAACGGTAAGCAGACGATTCTGCGTATCTGCGGCAAGAAGACCCTCGAAGAAGCGCGTGATGTGTTTTACCAGGACGTCCATAAACGTACCGACGTCATGCTCAAAAATGCGGATTCCGTGGCGTTGCTGGTGACATTGCTGGGGCGCGAGCGCTTTGTGAGGCGCTGAGGGCATGCTCCGGCGACCGACGTCACCGGGGCACTCGTGCCTGTCAGACCAGATAATGGCGCAATTCACGGGCGATCAACAGGCGCTGGATCTCGCTGGAGCCTTCGTATATCTGGGTGATGCGCGCGTCCCGGTAGTAACGCTCGACCGGGTAGTCCTCCAGATAGCCATAGCCACCATGAATCTGGATCGCCTTGGAGCACACCCATTCGGCCATTTCCGACGCGAACAGCTTGGCTTGAGAGGCTTCCGACAGGCACGCTTGCCCGGCGCTGCGCAGTCGTGCAGCGTGCAGGGTCAGCAGGCGGGCGGCATTGATGCGGGTGTGCATGTCGGCCAGCAGATTGGCAATGCTTTGATGTTCGATGATCGGTTTGTCGAACTGCACACGTTCCCGCGCATACGCCAGCGCAGCTTCGAAGGCGGCGCGGGCGATACCCAGCGCCTGCGCGGCGATGCCGATGCGGCCGCCTTCCAGGTTGGAGAGGGCGATCGACAGGCCCTTGCCGCGCTCACCCAGCAGGTTGGCAGCCGGGATTCGGCAGTTATTTAAGGTGACTGCGCAGGTGTCCGATGCGCGGATGCCCATCTTGTGCTCGCTGCGATCCACCACGAAACCGGGGTTCTCGGTCGGCACCAGAAAGGCTGACAGGCCCTTTTTGCCAAGCGCCGGATCGGTCACCGCAAACACGATAGCCAGTTGTGCCCGCTTGCCGTTGCTGACGAACTGCTTGGCGCCGTTGATCACCCACTCATCGCCCTGTAACTCGGCACGAGTCCGCAGGTTGTGGGCTTCAGAGCCTGCATGTGGTTCGGTCAGGCAGAAACAGCCGATGGCCCGGCCCGTGGCCAGTTTTTCCAGCCAGGCATGTTTCTGCTCGTCGGTGCCGTAGTTGAGAACCGGCCCGCAGCCCACCGAGCTGTGAACGCTCATCAATGTGCCGGTGGCCGCGTCGGCAGCGGAGATTTCCTCAACCGCCAGGGCGTAGGCGACGTAATCGATGTAGGTGCCACCCCATTGCTCCGGCACCACCATGCCCAGCAGGCCCAGTTCGCCGAGCTTGGCAACCAGTGCGTCATCGATCCAGCCGGCCTTTTCCCAGGCCTGGGCATACGGCGCGATTTCATTACGCGCAAAGTCGCGCGCCATGTCGCGAATCATTACCTGCTCTTCACTCAATTCAAGGTCGTGCACGGCTCAATTCTCCAGACCGCTGAAGAAACTCTGCACCTGCGCGGCACTGACGTCCTGCGCGCTGGCGTGTTTCCATTGCGGCTTCTTGTCTTTATCGATGATCAGCGCACGTATGCCCTCGATCAGGTCACCGCGTTCGAACCATTGGCGGTCCAGGTGCAACTCCATGGCGAAGCAGGCCGGCAGCGACAGATGACGGCCACGGCGCAGCATTTCCAGGGTCACCGCCATGCCCAGCGGTGAGTGAGCTTTCATTCGGGCTACGGTATCCAGCGCCCACTCGCGGGTGTCGCCGATGACCACCTGTTGCAGTTGCTCAAGCATGCTGGGAACATCCGGCAGCCCGAAAAAGTGGTCGATGGCGTGGCGCAGGGATTCCAGCGGAGGGGAGGGCAGACGCTGGGTCGCCAGCTTGGCCAGCGCACCCTGCAGGTCCTTGAGCGGGGTCGACTTCCATTTCAGATGATCGAGCATGTGGTCGAGGCGCGGCAGCAGTTCGCTGTTCATGGACCAGTTGGCAAGGCCGCAGTACAACGCGTCGGCAGCACCGATCTGCGACCCGGTCACGCCCAGCCAGGTCCCGAGTTCGCCGGGCAGCCGCGAGAGAAAATAACTGCCGCCGACATCAGGGAAATAACCGATGGCGACCTCCGGCATGCCGAGGCGGCTGCGTTCGGTGACCACGCGCAGGTCGGCTCCCTGGACCAGCCCCATGCCGCCGCCCAGCACCAGGCCATCCATCAGGGCCAGTACCGGCTTGCGGTAGCGGTGAATGGCCAGGTCCAGCTCGTACTCTTCGGCAAAAAACGTGTGGTGCAGATCCTGGCCGCTCTGGTGGCTTTCATACAGCGAACGGATATCGCCACCGGCGCAGAACGCCTTGCCGCCTGCGCCGCGCAGGACCACGGCATGAACCGAGGGGTCGTCGGCCCAGCGCTCAAGTTGCTGGCGAAGTGTGCGGACCATGTCCAGATCGATTGCGTTCAGGCCTTCCGGACGATTGAGGGTCAAGTGTCCGATGTGGTTACGCACGTCGATAACGATCGAATCCCGGCTGGCGGACGGTCGAACCGGGCGGGCGGATGAAACCTGTGAACTCATTCTGAACTCCTTGTTCGGTTGCGCTTTTTTCTTATTCGAGCATTCGAGCGTCGCAGAAGATCGTAGCAGCGCAAATGTGCAAAGCAAAACTGCGTTTAAGCATAGTCTGAAGTTTCAGATAGCCACTGTTTAACGCCTTCGCAAGTGCCTGAGTGTTGCGGTATTGGACTGACCGATACGAATCATTGCCTGGCGGATGAGTATTATGAGTGTCATTAATGTCACAAAAGGGAATTCCTCAGGTGTACCCCATGAAAGTCCCCGTGCCAGTCGTTTATGAGCGATAAGTATGCCCCGCGCGAGTGGGCCGCCCACGAGCGTCCGACCATGCCCGGCTCGCCGTCGACGCCACTGCATTCGACCGCGCGGCGTTGGGCGTTTGCCGTCGTGGGGGTTATCGTCGCGCTGACCGGCGGCCTCGGTAATGCGCTGGTAGTCGCCAACCTGCCGTATTTGCAGGGCGCGCTGGGGGCGACATCGCAGGACATCGCCTGGCTGCCGGCGGCCTACATCATGACTAACGTGTCGATGAATCTGCTGCTGGTGAAGTTTCGCCAGCAATTTGGTCTGCGTGCGTTCACCGAGCTGTTTCTGGTGCTGTATGCGCTGGTGACGCTGGCACATCTGTTCGTCAACGACATCGATTCGGCCATCGCTGTACGTGCGGCACACGGTATGGTCGGCGCTGCGCTCAGCACTCTGGGCCTGTATTACATGATTCAGGCTTTCCCGCAGAAGTGGCGGCTCAAGGCGCTGGTATTGGGGATTGGCACCGCCCAGCTGGCAACGCCGCTGGCCCGGCTGGTGTCGGAAGACTTGCTGCAGATTGCCCAATGGCGTGGCCTGTACCTGTTCGAACTGGGCATGGCGCTGCTCTCGCTGGGCTGCGTGCTGCTGCTCAAACTGCCGCCGGGTGATCGCTTCAAGGCGTTCGAGAAGCTCGATTTCCTGACCTTCGGCCTGCTGGCCAGCGGCTTTGCGCTGTTCTGTGCGGTGCTGTCGCTGGGGCGTATAGAGTGGTGGCTGGAAGCGCAGTGGCTGGGTATCGCCTCAGCGGCATCGATTGCGCTGATCTGCACCGGGCTGGCTATCGAGCATAACCGCAGCAATCCGTTGCTGATCACGCGCTGGCTGGGCAGTGGGGCGATCCTGCGTCTGGGCCTGGCGGTTATCCTGTTTCGCGTGGTGCTGTCCGAACAGTCGGTCGGTGCTGTCGGTTTTCTTCAAGCGCTGAATATGGGCAGTCAGCAGTTGCACACCTTGTATCTGGTGATGTTGCTCGGCAGCGTCTCGGGGCTGGCGGTCAGTGCGCTGACCATCAACCCGGCGCATCTGATCAAACCCTTGCTGATCTCTCTGGCGATGATGGCAGTGGGGGCCTGGATGGACAGTCATTCCACCAACCTGACCCGCCAATCGAACATGTACCTCAGCCAGTTTCTGTTGGCGTTCGGCGGCACGTTTTTCCTCGGGCCCACCCTGGTGCTGGGGATCAGCGGGGTGTTGGCGAACCCGCGCAACATGGTCAGCTTTTCGGTGTTGTTCGGGATCACCCAGAACATCGGCGGGCTGATCGGGTCTGCTGCATTGGGCACCTTTCAGGTGGTGCGCGAGAAATTTCATTCCAGTTACATCGTTGAACACCTGACCCTCATCGATCCGCTGGTTCAGGCGCGACTGCAGAGCTACAGCGCCAGTTACAGCTCGGTGCTCGCCGACCCGTCATTGCGCAACAGTCAGGGCATCCGCGCGATGGCCACGGCAGCGACCCGGGAGGCCAATGTGCTGGCCTACAACGATGTGTTCATGCTGATCGCGCTGATTGCGGTGCTGACCATGATCTGGATTTCAGCCCGGGTCCTGTGGCTGAAAATGACCACTCAACCTCTGGCGCTGGCACCCGTTGCACCTGCTGCTTCGCCCTCCGTATCCAACTCCGGCGTTAAATCTTCATGACCGAATCCAAGACCCCAGATACCGAAGCTCCGCGCAACTCGCCGCCACCGGCACCGTTGACGTCCCCGGTGACCAGCAAGCCGCGCTCGACCCGCAAGCGTGTCGTGTCTTCCGTGATTTTCGGCGCCGTCGCCCTGGCCGGGGTGCTGGTGGTGCTGTACGCCTGGCAACTGCCCCCGTTTGCCAGCCCGATCGAGAGCACCGAGAACGCGCAGGTCAAGGGCCAGACCACGCTGATCGGGCCGCAACTGAGCGGCTATGTCTACGAGGTGCCGGTGCAGGACTTCCAGTTCGTCAAGGCCGGTGATTTGCTGGTGCGTCTGGATGACCGTATCTATCGTCAGCGCCTGGATCAGGCCATTGCACAACTGGCTGTGCAGAAGGCCTCGCTGGCCAATAATCTGCAACAACGGCGCAGTGCCGAAGCCACCATCGGCCAGCGTCAGGCCGAACTGCAGAACAGCATCGCCCAGAGCCGCAAGAGCGCCGCCGATCTGCGGCGCAATCAGGCGCTGGTGACCGACGGTTCGGTTTCGAAAAGCGAGCTGGATGTCACGCGTGCCGCCGATGCACAGGCAAACGCCGCCGTTGCCGAAGCCAGGGCAGTCTTGCAGATCGCCCGTGAGGACCTGCAGACCGTCATCGTCAACCGTGGCTCACTGGAAGCCTCGGTCGCCAATGCGCAGGCGGCGATCGAGCTGGCGCGCATAGACCTGGACAACACCCGTATCGTTGCCCCGCGGGACGGGCAGTTGGGGCAGATTGGCGTACGTCTGGGTGCCTATGTCAATTCGGGCGCGCAATTGATGGCGCTGGTGCCCGAGCAGCGCTGGATCGTGGCGAACATGAAAGAAACCCAGATGGCCAACGTGCGCCTGGGCCAGCCGGTGAGCTTTACCGTCGATGCGCTCGATGGCCACGAGATGCACGGCCACGTACAAAGAATTTCGCCCGCTGCCGGCTCTGAATTCAGCCTGCTGCCCGCCGACAATGCCACCGGCAACTTCGTGAAGATTTCCCAGCGTATCCCGGTACGCATCGTGGTCGATGCCGATCAGCCCATGCTTGAGCACTTGCGGCCAGGGATGTCGGTGGTCGTGAGCATCGACACCAGCGAGGATGGCGATGTGCCGCCTGATCCGGCGGTGCGCTGAGCCTCTGGATGATCGCTGATTGCTGGACGCGAGCAGGATTCGATCCGATGCAAGTTGACTATCGTGCCGACGCTCCGCGTCGGCATGCAGTTCATGACGCTCCGCGTCACACAGCGGTTCTGCGATATCAGGTGGATTCGGGTTCGACTCAGGTCACCTTTTCGCCCCTCGGCGAGTTACTTTGATGAGGCCAAAGTAACCA